>NZ_QGKR01000113.1 GCF_003172955.1 Micromonospora acroterricola
CCCATCTTGCGGGCGGTCGGCGCCAACTGCTCGACCAGCCCGTGCAGCTCGGCCACCGCCTCGGGGGCAGGCCGGTACGGCTGGCCGGTGGCGACGGCGAGATCCCAGCCGTGCACGGTCAGGTCCAGCAACGCCATGCCGCCGACGACGGTCTGCGGCATGCCCATGCCCGGCGACACACCTTCCAGGGTGGACGGGTCCGACCAGGCCGCGACCAGGCGGTCGGTCTCCGCCCCGAACCGGTCCCGCCAACCGTCCGCCAGGTGGTCCGGCTTCGCGGACCACTCCACCGGCCGCTTCACGGCCAGCTCCTGGAAGTTCACCACCACCTCGAACAGGTGGTTGAGCAGGTCGCGGACCAGGTAGTCGCGGCACGGCGTGGGCAGGTCGAGTTGGTCGTCGGCGATGCCGCGTACCACGTCGACGGTTCGCGGCGCGGCAGCCGCCAGCAAATCGCTAGTCTGAGTGGCCATAGGGCCAGCGTATGAGGGCGGTCTTGAAAAAATGCGACAGCGACCGCGTGGCGACAGCCGGGGCATCCTCGACCCGGAACGCCTGCTGCGTGAGGTCCGCTTCCGTCGGCACCTGCCGGCGGAGTCGCTACGCCCGTGGATCGAGCACTACTGGCTGATCGACTGGGCGTTGAGCGCACCGTTCGAGCAGCGGATCGTGCCGCACCCGGCGGTCAACGTGGTGTTCCAACGCGACGGCGACGGCCCGGAGACCGGCGAGGTGGCCGGGGTGGGCCGCGACCTGTTCCGGATCACGCTGGCGGGCACCGGTCGCGTCTGCGGGGTCCAGTTCCGCCCCGGTGGGTTCCACCCGTTCTGGCGTCGACCGGTCGCCGAGCTGACCGGCCGCCGGCTCCCCCTGCCCTCCGGCCGGCTGACACTCCCCGGTGCCCCGGTGTGCGCGGGCACCGACGACGATCGCCGCAGCGCGCTGGACGCCCTGCTCACCGCGTGGGCGCCCACCCCCGACCCGGCGACCGCGGAGGCCGTCCGGCTCGCCGAGGCCATTCGCACCGACCGGACGGTGCTGCGGGTCGACGACCTCGCCGCGCGACACGACCTCCCGGTCCGCCGGTTGCAACGGCTCTTCACGGAGTACGTGGGGGTCGGGCCGAAGTGGGTGATCCGCCGCTACCGGCTCCAGGAGGCTGTCGAGCAGGCCGCCGGCGGGCCACTGAACTGGGCGGGCCTCGCCGCCGACCTGGGCTACAGCGACCAGGCCCACCTGGTCCGCGACTTCACCGCCGTCACCGGCGTGTCCCCCGCCGCGTACGCCCGCTCGGTCCACTGACCGCCCGGCGCCGCTCTTCCCGGGCGCGATCCCGACGGTCTGAAGCCGTCAGTTACGGCGCAGCACGACCACGGCGACGTCGTCGTGGATCTCCGGTGGGGCCAGTTCCACCAGCAGGCGGGTACAGAACCGCTCCAGGTCGGCGTCCACCGTGCTGGAGACCGCGGCGAGCGCGGCCAGCCCCTCGTCGATGGTGGCGTCGCGGCGCTCGATCAGCCCGTCGGTGTAGAACACCAGCGTCGCCCCGGCCGGCAGCACGAACTCCAGGTCGGCCGGACGGGGAGCGCGGACGCCGAGCAGCGGCGCGGAGTGCTGCACGAACTCCACCTTGCCGTCCACGGTGAGCACCGGCGGCAGGTGACCGGCGCTGGCCAGCCGCACCCGCCCGGTCGGCGGGTGCAGCAGCAGCACGCAGAGCGTGGCCAGCTCGTTCGGCAGCAGGGTCCGCATCAGCTCGTTGACCCGGTGCAGGATCTCGCCGGGTTGGTGGCCCTCGACCGCGTACGCCCGGACGGCGTGCCGCAGCTCGGCCATCACCGTCGCCGCGTGCAGCGAATGGCCGGCCACGTCGCCGATCGCCAGCAGCAGGTGCCCGTCGAGCATCACCAGCTCGTAGAAGTCGCCGCCCACCTCGGTTTGGGCGCTGGCCGGCTCGTAGCGCACCGCCAGGTCCAGCCCGGCCACCTCGGGCAGCCGGCGCGGGAGCAGGCTGCGCTGGAGGGTGACCGCGATCCGGTGCTCCTCGTCGAACGAGCGCTGTGCCTCGACCGCCGCCGCCACCGCCTGGGCCAGCTGCACCAGCACCGGGGTGCGGGCGGTCTGGGTGGCGGTGGGGACCACCACGTACAGCGGCGCCCGGTCCTCCCGCAGGCGGGCCGCGGCCACGGTCACCGAGTCGTCCGCCGGCCAGTCGAGCAGCCCCCAGGTCGCCGGCGCCTCCACCCGGACGGTGGAGCCGGTCGGCACGCCGGTGTCGTCGACGACCCACGGCACCACGGCGGCCTCGGCGCCCGGACCGGCGCAGATCCCGGCCAGGCAGTCACCATCGAACGTCTCGGCGATCACCGCCGCCGGGCTCTTGAAGATCTGCGCGGCACCAGCCGCGGCGGCCTCCAGCAGTTGCGTGAAGGTCGACGCGGCGTGCACCGCCACCGTCGTGTCGGCCAGCCCGAGCAGCCGCTCGGCGAGCAGTTCGGCGCGCTGGCGGGCCTGGTAGTAGCGCAGCACCGCCCGCGCGGTGGCGATCAGCTCCTCCGGCTCGATCGGCTCGGTCAGGTAGGCGTCCGCACCCCGGGTCAGCCCCTGGGCCCGGTCGGCCACGTCCACGGCGTGCGCCGACACGTGGATCACCGGCATCGCCGGGTGCGCCTCCTTGATCCGTTCGCAGACCTCGTAGCCGCTCAGGTCGGGCAGGCGGACGTCGAGCACCACGAGGTCGATGCGGTCCGCGTCGACCCGGGCCAGCGCCTCGGCGCCGTTCTCCGCCTCCAGGACGGTGAACCCGGCCCGGGTCAACCAGCTGACCAGCAGGTAGCGCTTGGTGCGGCTGTCATCGACCACCAGGACGGTCGCCGGCCCCCCGTCCACCGTCAGGCTCCGCCGACGGGCAGGGAGACCGTGAATGTGCTGCCCCGGCCCGGCTCGCTGGTCAACTCCAGCGTCCCGCCGAGCAGCGTCACCACGCGTCGGGCGTACGGCAGGCCGAGGCCGGTGCCGCCGACCCGGGTCGCTCCCGGCACCTGGTAGAACTCCTCGAAGATCCGTTCGTGCAGTTCGGGCTCGATGCCCGGGCCGGTGTCGCTCACCGTGAGGATCCACCGGTCGTCGTGTCGCCGTGCGCGCAGTCGCACCTCGCCGCGCTCGGTGAACTTCAACCCGTTGTGCAGCAGGTTGCGCAACACCTGGCCGAGCAGCACCTCGTCGGTGCGCAGGACGGCCGGCGTGGGGGGCTCCTCCACCACCAGTTCCACGTCCGGTCGGGTGGCGAGCGCCCGCAGCGTGCCGCGCAGTTGACCGAAGACCGGGCGCAGGTCCACGTCGGCCCAGTCCGGCTCGATCCGGCCGGACTCCGCCTTGGCCAGATCCAGCAGATCGTTGACCAGCCCCAGCAGGTCCGCCGCCGAGGAACGGATCAGATCGACCTGACGGGCCTGCTCGGCGGTGAGCGGGTCGGAGGCGGAGTCGGTGAGCAGCCGCCCCAACCCGATGATCGCGGTGACCGGGGCGCGCAGCTCGTGGCTGACGTTCGCCAGGAACCGGCTCTTGGACTCGCTCGCCGCGCGCAGCTGGGCCGACTTCTCGTCCAACTCGGCGTAGAGGGCGACCACGCCCCGGTTGGTCTCCTCCAGCTCCTCGGTGAGCTGGTTGTAGAGCGCCAGCACGCCTCGGTTGGTCTCGGCCAGCTCCTCGTTGAGCACAGCCAGCTCGTCGCGTTGGCTGCGCACCTCGTCGAGCGCCGCGATGAGTTGCCCGTTCTGCACGGTCAGCTCGTCCAGCGCGCTGGCCGGCGCGGTGCGGCCGAGTTCCGTTCGGAACTCGGCGAGCCGCTCCGGTGTTGGCGTCGGCGCGTTGGCCGGGACTCGTCGGGACATCCTCACGACCGTAACCCCCTCGACGGTCGACGTGCTCAGTGTGTCGACCAGTCGGGACACGGCGCCGGACTGCGGCTCGTACCGGCCGCCGGGCAGTGGGGCCACCGGGGCCAGGTCGGCGCGGAGGTGGAACCGGCCGTCGGCGCCCGCGTCGACGTGGAAGGCGACGTCCGCGCCTCCGACCATCCGCAGCAGGTCCCGGGCCACCTCGCTGAGCGCGGTGGCGATGCGGATCTGGTCCTGGTGTTCCAGACCGACCACGGAGGCCACCTCGCGGCCCCGCTGGCGGATCACGAAGATGTCCTGCTCGATCCGTAGCGCCATCTGCAGCAACGGCAGCACGCCCGGCTCCCCGGTCATTCCCAGGACCTCGCGACCAGTACGCAGGCGTCGTCGCGTCGCACCCCGGCGTCGCGCAGCAGGGTCGCCGCCATCACGAGCGGGGACCGCTCGGCCAGGCCCGGGTAGTCGGCCAACCGCCAGCGGTCCACCACCCCGTCGCTGTGCATCACCAGCCGCGCGCCCGGGCCGAACGGGTAGTCGTACTCCCGGACCCTCGGCCTCTGGTGCCCGGCGATGCCGGGCAGCGACACGAGCCCTCGGCGCTGGCCGTCGCCCTCGACCACCACGCCGGCGATGTTACCCAGCCCGGCGTAGTGCAGCAGGCCGTCCGCCGGCGCCAGCTCGGCGACCGCCAGCGCCGCGCCCCGGGTGTACGACATGGTCCGGTGCAGGTGACTGACGACGGTTGCCGGGGGGCCGGCCGGGGCGTCGCGGAACGCGGCCAGTGCCGCCGCGGTGGCGGCGGCGGCCAGCGGACCGTGCCCCAGGCCGTCACTGACCAGCACCTGTCGGCGGCCGTCGGCGATCCGCACGGCGTAGCCGTCGCCGCTGACACTCTCGCCGGCGAGCGGCCGGGTGAGAGCGCCGGCCCAGGACGGTTGGGCCGGTTCGGCCGGCCAGACCTGCACGGCGAGGACCGTGCCCCGGCCGGGCAGGGAGTACGCGTCGAACCAGCTGGCCTGCCGGGCGATGGCGCCCAGACCGATGCCGAGTGTGCCAGCGGTGGAGTGTCCGTCCCGGGACGAGAGGGTCAGGTCGGCCATGCCGGGCCCGGAGTCGATGGCCACCAGCTCCACGCCGGCCTCACCGGCGCGGCGTACCGGCCGGAGCAGCAGGACACCTTCGTCAGCGTGCTTGACCAGGTTGCTGGTCAGCTCGGCGGCGACGATGGCCAGGTCGGCGATGCGCGGCTGACCCATCTCCACCTGCTCGCCGAGGCGCTCGGCGGCGCGCCGAACCGCGCTGGCCGCGCTGGTGGCCTCCACCCGGAACCAGATGCCGCTGTCGGTGACCGCGTCCCCGTTCACCGGGACCACTTGGTGACCGTGATGCGGGTGCCGGTCTCCGCGGACGTGTCGATGTGGAAGTCGTCGACGAGCCGCCGGGCGCCACTGAGCCCGAGGCCGAGGCCGCCGCCGGTGGTGTAGCCGTCGGTGAAGGCCAGGTCGAGGTCGGGGATGCCCGGACCGGAGTCGACGAAGACGATCTGGACGCCCCGGCGCCGCCCGTTGTCGACGGTCGTCACCTCCACCGAGCCACCGCCGCCGTACACCAGGGTGTTGCGGGCCAGCTCGCTCGCCGCGGTGACCACCTTGGTCTGGTCGACCAGGGAGAGCTTGACGGCCACCGCCACGGCGCGGACCAGTTGCCGGACGCGCACCACGTCCTCGTCGCTCCGGATCGCCTGCGCCTGCGGGCCCAGGTCGACGCCCGCGGTCACGGCGTGGCCGTCTCGGCGTCCGGATCGTCGTCGAGCTGGTACTCGTGCTCGTCGGCGCGGGCCGCGGCGATCAGCTCCATGCCGCGCTCGACGTTCAGGGCGGTACGGATGCCGTTCAGCGACAGCCCCAGTTCGACCAGGGTGATGGCGACGGCGGGGCGCATTCCGACCACCACCGTCTCCGCGTCGAGCACCTTGGAGATCGATGCGATGGTGGAGAGCATCCGCCCGACGAAGGAGTCGACGATGTCCAGCGCGGTGATGTCGATGATGACGCCGTGGCAGCCCGTGGCGACGATCCGCTCGGCGAGGTCCTCCTGGAGCTGGACCGCGGTCTGGTCGGACATGTCGAGCTGGATGGAGACGAGCAGGATGTCGCCGATCTTGAGGATCGGCACCCGTTCCATCAGGCGTCCCGGCGCGGCTGGCGACGCGCGGTCTCCACCCCGGTCAGCCGCAGCACGTGGCGCAGAGCGTCGGCCAGGCTGGCCTTGGTGGCGATGTCGCCGAACTCGATGCCGAGCGCGACGATGGTCTGCGCGATCTGCGGGCGGATGCCGGAGATGATGCAGTCGGCGCCCATGAGGCGGGCGGCCACCACGGTCTTCAGGATGTGCTGGGCGACCTGGGTGTCCACCGCCGGGACGCCGGTGATGTCGATGATCGCGTACGGGGAGCCGGTGTCGACCAGGGTCTGGAGCAGCCGCTCCATGACCACCTGGGCCCGGGCGGAGTCCAGGGTGCCGACCAGCGGGACCGCGACCACGCCCTCCCAGAGCTTGACCACCGGCGTGGAGAGCTCGAGCAGCTGCTCGGCCTGGTCGGCGATCAGGCTCTCACGGGTGCGCACGAAGCTCTCGAAGGTGAACAGGCCCAGCTCGTCGATCAGACCGGAGTAGGCGACGTAGTCGCGGAGCTTGTTGTCGCCGCCGGCCTCCTCCACCAGCTCGGCCACCACGTCCTTGAGCGCGAAGATGCTGATCGCGGTCTCGGTCGCGGAGAAACCCTGCCGGGCCCGCCCCCGGGACAACTCGGAGAGCGTGGCGCGCAGTTCGGTGGCGTTCTCGGCGGGCAGGTCGATGGCGCCCTGCTCGCCGGTGCTGACGATGGCGTGGTGTAGGTCCTGGACCTGCCGGCGCAGCTCGGCCTGGCTCAGCCGGCCACGCAACGAACCGGCGATGATCTCGGTCCACCGCTGCGTCACCCGCTCGGCGTTCCCGCTGAGCAGCGCGGCGAGCCGACCACTTTCCTCGGCGCTCAACGCCATTGCGAAACCCCCTAGACCTGGACCGGGCGGACTCTATCACCGGGGGCTGGTCAACTACTTGCCGCGTAGCAACGAAATGATGATGGCCACCGGATCCGGGCTCCCGTTCTGCGTGTGACCCCTGTCGTGGGATACCGTTCCCCCGATAAACAGGAGGTCTGGCGAATGTCCTTGACGGTGCACACGGAACAACGCGGCGACGTGGTCGTCGTGTCGGTCGCGGGCGAGCTGGACATGGCGACCGCACCGCAGTTGCAGGACCAGATCACCGATCTGCTCGACAAGGGCCGCAACCGGCTGGTGTTCGATTTGTCGGACGTCTCGTTCTGCGACTCGACCGGTCTGTCGGTCTTCGTCCGCGCCAAGAACAGCTGC
This sequence comes from Micromonospora acroterricola, assembly GCF_003172955.1. Lineage (GTDB taxonomy): Bacteria > Actinomycetota > Actinomycetes > Mycobacteriales > Micromonosporaceae > Micromonospora > Micromonospora acroterricola. Next base: position 7,319 of record NZ_QGKR01000113.1, read on the forward strand.
GACGAGGCCGGCGGCGTGGTGCGGCTGGCCGCCCCGCAGCGGGGGGTGCTGCGCATCCTCGAGGTGAGCGGCCTGGTCGAGGTGCTGCACACCTATCCGACGGTGGATCAGGCCGTCGCTGGCGACCCGACGCCAGCCTCCTCCTGACCGCCGCCGCTCGTCACTCGTCCTCGACGTAGCGGGGACGGGCGATCGCCATGCCCGCCGTCGTCTGCACGGCGAGCGCGACCAGCAGGAATCCGATCGGCGCCGTCCAGCCGCCGGTGACCTCGTAGAGGATGCCGACCAGCAGCGGACCGAGGGCGGCGATCACGTACCCGGTGCTCTGCGCGAACGCGGAGAGCGCGACGGTTCCCTCGGCGGTGCGTGCGCGCAGCCCGATGGTGGTCAGGATCATCGGGAACGCGCCCTGCCCGATTGCCAGCAGGATCACCCAGAGCAGCGCGGCGCCGTGCGGGGCCAGCGCCAGCCCGACGTAGGCCAGCGCCGACGCGGCGGTCAGCCCGAGCACCAGCGGACGCAGCGTCGTCAGGCGGCCGGCCAGGGTGGGCATCAGCAGCGCGATCGGCACGCCGAGCGCGGTCACCCCGGCGAGCAGCAGCCCGGCCGACTCCGGCTGGTAGCCGGCGTCCCGGAACAGCTGGGCCAGCCAGCCCATGATCGCGTACCCGCTGAGCGACTGCGCGCCGAAGTAGACGGCCATCGCCCAGCCCAGCCGGGTCCGTGCCGGCCGGACCCGCGCCGGCGCGGCCACGGCCGCCGTCGGGGTCGCCCGTCGCGCGGCCGCCCGGGTGCGCAGTGCCAGCGGCACCCACGGGAGTACGGCGACCGCGGCCATCGCGGCCCAGACACCGAGCCCGGCCCGCCAGGACCCGAAGGCGTGCGCGATCGGCACCGCCGACGCGGCGGCCACCGTCGTGCCCACGGTCAACGCCATCGTGTACGCCCCGGTGACCAGGCCGGTGCGGTGCGGGAAGTTCTGCTTGACCAGCATCGGCAGCAGGATGTTCGCGACCGCGATGCCGGCCAGCGCCAGCGCGCTGGTGAGCAGGAAGACCCAGGTCGAGTCGGTGGCCACCCGGAGCACCTGACCGACGGCCAGGGCGAGCATGGCGACCACCAGGACCCGGGCCGGCGCCACCCGGCGGACCAGCCACGGGGTGAGCGCGCCGAGGGCGGCGAACGCGATGGTCGGCAGGGTGGTGACCAGACCGGCGGTGGTCCCGGAGAGCCCCAGACCGTCGCGGACCTCGTCGAGCAGGGCGCCGAGGCTGGTCACCGCGGCGCGCAGGTTCAACGCGACCAGCAGCATCCCGACCAGCACGAGGGCTCCGCCGGTCGCCGGGTGGGTCCGACGGCCCGCACCGGGATCGCGCACCGCACCGGGGTCGACGGCGACGGGGGCGGGAGGCGCCGGAGCGGCGGTGGGTGGCGGGGTCATGGCTTCCAACCTACAATCATGGGATGAATTTGGGACCGGTGATGTAACCAGTGCCACCGTCGGTCGATTCCTCCTCCACGCCGCCGGTGCCGCCCCGCGGCCACCGGGTCCGGCAGACCATCGAGGAGCTCCGGGGCCGGATCCTGGGCGGCGAGTGGCCGGTCGGCGGCCGCATCCCCACCGAGCCCCAGCTGGTCGCCGCGCTGGGCGTCGGGCGCAACACTGTCCGCGAGGCGGTCCGCGCCCTGGTGCACGCCGGGGTGCTGGAGTGCCGGCAGGGCTCCGGCACGTACGTGGTGTCCACCGACGAGCTGGCGCCGGTGGTGGCCCGCCGGCTGGGCGACGACCGGATGACCGAGGTCATCGAGGTGCGGCGCGCCTTCGAGGTGGAGGCCGCCCGGCTCGCCGCGCTGCGGCGTACTCCGGCCGACCTGGCGGCGCTCGACGGCGCGCTCGCCGAGCGCGAGGCGGCCTGGCACGGTGGCCGGGTCGACGCGTTCGTCGAGGCGGACGCGGCGCTGCACACCGCGGTGGTCGCCGCCGCGCACAACGCCATGCTCGCCGAGCTGTACGCCTCGGTCGGCACCGCCCTGCGCAGCACGGTCGCCCAGGCGATGGGGGACGCGCTCACGCCCGAGCGCTACGTGGACCACACCCGGCTGGTCGAGGCGATCCGGGCCGGCGATCCGGGCATGGCGGCGATCGAAGCCGGCGCTTTTCTGGAGCCCGCCCGAGGGGCATAGGTTGTGCCCGACGGAAAACCGGACACCTCGGGAGTACGGATGCTCAAGGGCTTCAAAGATTTCATCATGCGCGGCAACGTCGTCGATCTGGCGGTCGGTGTCGTCATCGGTGCCGCGTTCACGGGCGTGGTCACCCAACTCACCAAGTCGTTCCTCGAGCCGCTCGTTCGGGTGATCATCGTGCTGATCACCGGCAACAAGAACGGTCTCAGCGGCTCGACCCCCACGTTCCGTGGCATCGCGTTCGACTGGGTGGCCTTCGTCAACGCGACGATCACCTTCCTGCTCACCGCGCTGGCGCTCTACTTCCTGGTCGTCTACCCGATGAACCGGCTGGCCGAGCGGCGCAGGCGCGGCGAGGAGCCGCCGCCCTCGGCGCCGAGCGAGGAGGTCAAGCTGCTCACCGAGATCCGGGACGCGCTGGTCTCCGCCGGCCACACCACCCCTGGCCAGCAGCGCGGGGCGCTGGACGACGTGCTGGGCCGTCGCACGGAGCCGCCGGCGCCGCGCTGACCGACGGATGCACATCGGCCCCTGTGGGAATCCCGCAGGGGCCGCATCTTCTCGTACGTGTGTTCGATAGAGTCCGGCCATGGAGCAGCGGAAGCACTGGTGGAACGGGAAATGGGGGCGGCTGGCCCGACGGGACGTCTTCCTGCGGGTGGACGCCGACCGGTGGCACGTCGAGCAGCGGGCCGGCGGGGCCGAGGGCATCTCCCGGTTCTACGAGTACGGCAGTGTGGACGAGGCCGAGGAGACGGTCCGGGCGCTGCTCGACGGCCCGGACTCCTGGCGCGAGCTGTCCCCGCGTCCACCCGGCGGCTGGGCCCCGCCGACCAGCTGAGCGGCCGGGCGCCCGACGGCGGCGTTTAGCGGCGTACCGCCCCGGGAACCGCGTTGGGATGGACCAGCAGGACGAGCAGCAGGCGACCATCTCGCGGATCACCACCGGGATGTCGGTGATCGACCCCGCCGGGGCCGAGGTCGGCACAGTGGATCTCGTCCAGCGGGGTGACCCGAACGCGGTGACCGTCCAGGCGCCGACCGCTGATCCGGGCAGCAGCCTGGACGAGCTGATCGAGGCCACGGCGGTCGAGGAGCCCGAGGTGCCGGCCGACCTGGCCGCCCGGCTGCTGCACGGTGGCTACCTGAAGGTCTCCACCGAACTGGTCGGCGCCGGCGCGGTCTACGTCCCGGCCGACCGGATCGCCGCCGTCTCGGACGGCCGGGTACGCCTCACCGTCGGCCTCGCGGACCTGCCCGCCGAGGAGTGACCGACCAACGACGGGCGTCACGTCTTCCGCCGGGCTTCCTCGCGTTCCCGGAGCGTCGGATGGGTCCGGGTATCGGCACCGAGCGCCTTTGGAGCTGATGTCGCAAGCGACTCAGCCGACGTGATGTCGCATGCGACTCATCGACGTGATGTCGTATGCGATTCAGCCGACGTGATGTCGCACGCGACCCAGCCGACCTGATGTCGCACGCAACCCAGCCGACGTGATGTCGCACGCAACCCAGCCGACCTGATGTCGCACGCAACCCAGCCGACGTGATGTCGTATGCGATTCAGCTCCAAAGGGAGGCAGACCCGGGCTTGCCCTCGGCCGGCAGCGAATCGGCGG
>NZ_QGKR01000126.1 GCF_003172955.1 Micromonospora acroterricola
ACGCATCCGTGGCCGACGGGCCGCCGGCCACGGATGCGTCGCCAGGCGACGCCGCGGGCGCGCTGGCGGCCCCCGGCGCGGTCGGCGACCCCGCAGGCGGAGCCCCTGCCCCGGGCGGGCGCGCCGGAGCCGGAGTCTCACCGCCCCGGCGCCAGTCCCAGCCGTCGGTCACGTCGGTGCCTCCCAGTCCGTCCCCGGATCCCGCGCCGCGTCGCCCGGCCACCGACCGGCACGGTCGCGGCTGACGGGATACCGCCTCCAGGATTGCACGGATGCACGCGGTGGAGTCAGCGGTTGCCACCGGTGATCGCTGGGGGCGGAGGCGCGGCTGCGCCGCTCGGCGGTCGCCTCTACGCTCACAGTGCCAACCCGCCCCGCACCACGCACCGCCCCCGGAGGTGCCCCATCGCCACGGTCGCCGGTTCCGGCAGTTCGACGACCCAGGCTCAGCAGTTCGCCGAGTCGTACGTCACCGAGGATCTCGTCCTGCGCACCGCCCGCAGCCTGGCCCACGAGGTGGGCCTCGACGCGGTCACCCCCGGGGCGGGAGCGGCGCTACGGCTGCTGGCCGCGGCCGGCAACGCCCGGGCGGTGGTGGAGATCGGCACCGGCACCGGGGTGAGCGGGCTCTGGCTGCTGCGCGGCATGCGCGCCGACGGCGTGCTCACCACCATCGACGTGGAGGTGGAGCACCAGCGGATCGCCCGCCGGATCTTCTCCGAGGCCGGCTTCGCCGCCGGTCGCACCCGGATCATCACCGGTCGCGCGCTGGACGTGCTGCCCCGGCTCGCGGACGGGGCGTACGACCTCGTCTTCGTGGACGCCGAGGCGACCGGCTTCCACGCCTGCGTGGAAGCCGCGTTGCGGCTGCTGCGCCCGGGCGGCGTGCTCGCGCTCAACGGCATGCTGGCCGGTGGCCGGATCGGTGACCCGGCCGCCCGGGACGCGGAGACGGTGACGGTCCGCGAGACGATCAAGGCGGTCCGGGAGTCGGAGCACTGGATCCCGGCGCTGCTCCCGGTCGGGAACGGGGTGCTCGCCGCCGTGAAGTGCTGACCCTGGTCAGTCGACGCTGGCCAGCCAGCGCAGCAGCGAGCGGACACCCCATCCGGTGGCGCCGCGGCTGACCTCGGCCTGGTCGCTGTCCGCCCAGGACGGGGCGGACATGTCCAGGTGCAGCCAGCGGTCCCGCAGGTCGCCGGTGAACTCGCGCAGGTAGAGCGCGGCCAGCACCGACCCCGCCCCCTGGGCCGGCGCGCTGTACAGGTCGGCGATCTCGCTGCCCAGGTACTCCACGTAGTCGGTGTGCAGCGGCATCCGCCAGGCCGACTCGCCGGCCGCCTCGGTCGCGGCCAGCACGTCGGCGGCCAGCTGGTCGTTCTCGCTGTACAGGGCGGCGGTCCGCTTGCCCAACGCGACGGCGTTGGCCCCGGTGAGGGTGGCCAGGTCGACCAGCAGGTCCGGCTCGAGCTGCCGCACCGCGTACGCCAGCGCGTCGGCGAGGACCAGCCGGCCCTCCGCGTCGGAGTTGGTCGTCTCGCTGGTCGTCCCCCCGTAGTGCCGGACGACGTCGCCGGGGCGGAACGCCGAACCGCTGACCATGTTCTCCGCCAGCGGGGCCAGCGTGGTGACCCGGACCGGCAACCGCAGCGTCGCGGCGCCGAGGGTTGCCGCCACGACCGCCGCGGCGCCGGCCATGTCCTTGCGCATCAGCTTCATCGCCGGCACCGGCTTGATCGAGATCCCGCCGGTGTCGAAGGTGATGCCCTTGCCGATCAGCACCACGTGCGTACGCGCGTCGGCCGGGTGCCAGTCCAGCTCGACCAGGCGGGGCCCGCTGGCCGAGCCGCCGCCCACGGCAAGGATCCCCCCGAAGCCCTCGGCGGCCAGCTCGTCCGGCCCTCGGACCCGCAGACGCAGGTCCGGCAGGTCGGTCGCGGCGGAGGCCACCTGGTCGGCGAACCACTGGGGGTTCTTCACCGAGGAGGGGGTGTTGGTCAGGTCGCGGGCGAGGCGGGTCATGGCGGCGGTGGTCCGGGCCGTGGCGATGGTGGCCTCGTGCGCCGCCGGGTCGGTGAGCAGCAGGTCGACCGCGTCGAGCGCGGCACGGTCGCCGGCCTCGGTGAGCCGGAACCGGTACGAGGCGAGCAGCAGCCCCTCGGTCAACCCGCGGACCACGGCCGTACCCGCGTCGACCGGCAGCGCGATCGTGATGTGTGTCTCATCCGCGGCGGCGCGGGCCAGGGCCGCTCCGGCGGTTCGCCAGGCCGCCTCGCCGCCGTCGCCGATGCCGAGCAGCAGCAGCCGGCCGGGGGTACGCCCGGGACGCAGCTGGGCGTGGATCTCGCCGGCCCGGCCGGCCAGCCGGGTGACCGGCACCAGCGCGGCGGCCTCGTCGGCGGTGCCGTCGGGCAGCGCCACGGCGGTCGGCGCCGGTTCGGCGGACGCCTCGCCGTCCGCTGCCGGATCGGCGGGACGGACGGGCAGGACGAGGACGTCGAGCCGGTCAGGCTCGACGATCGGTCGGATGGCGAGCACGCGGAACCGTACCTCCAGAAAAGTGTCGCGCGGAGCGGGACCGCGCCCGTCTGTCCGCGCAGATGAAGACCCTGAGCCACCGGCGATGCCGGTGGCTCAGGGACCGAGGAACGCTCCGGGCGGTGTACACCGCCCGGACCACTCCTCACTCAGCCGGCAGCCGCCTTCAACGCGTCACCGAGCGCGTTGGCCTCGTCGGGAGTCATCTCGACGACGAGCCGGCCACCGCCCTCCAGCGGGACACGCATGACGATGCCCCGGCCCTCCTTGGTGACTTCCAGCGGACCGTCGCCCGTCCGCGGCTTCATCGCCGCCATGTTGTCTCCCCTCAGACCTACACCAGGGTCGGTGGGTTGCCCCACAGCCACTTCGTCACGACCACCCGCAACCGTCGCGGGGGTGTCGATTAACGATTTTCCCTGATGAACACCGCCGGACCCAAACCGGAGCAGCATTGATGTAACAGCATCTAGCTTATCTTGAGAAGGCCTGTCACAATGTGCGGTCATGCAGGCACGGTCGGCACTCTTCGACCTGTACGGCGACCACCTCCGACCGCGGGGTGGCCGGGCACCGGTCGCCGCCCTGGTCAAGCTACTGGCGCCGTTGGGAATTGCGCCGCCGGCAGTGCGCACCGCCGTGTCCCGGATGGTGCGCCAGGGCTGGCTCGATCCGCTCCGGTTGGCGTCCGGGCCGGGATATTCGATCACACCGAAAGCCGCCCGACGTCTGGACGAGGCGGCGGCCCGGATCTACCGGACCGGCCGGGTCAGCTGGGACGGCCGGTTCGATCTGCTCGTGCTGGAGGCCCCCGGCTCCCGCCGGGACCGACAGCGGCTCGCCGCCAACCTCAGCTTCCTCGGCTACGGCACGCTGGACGAGCAGACCTGGGTGGCCACCCGGCCGGCCGAGGACGTCGACCTGCTGCTCGCCGAGGCCGGCGTCCGGTTCGAGCGGTTCACCGCCTCGCACTTCTCCGGCACCCCGGGCGCGATGGGCGTGGTCCGCCGAGCCTGGAACCTCTCGGAGATTGGCCGCGCCTACGAACGGTTCGTCGCCGACCAGCGCCCACTGCTCGGCGCGGTGACGGCCCGCAGCAGTGACGAGGAGGCGTACGCGGCCCGGTTCCGGCTCGTGCACGCGTGGCGTACCTTCCTGTTCCGGGACCCGCAGCTGCCCCCGGCGCTGCTGCCCGAACGCTGGCCCGGCACGGCCGCTGCCAGCTTCTTCGACCGGCACGCGGCCCGCCTGCGTCCGGCCGCCGACCGGTACGTCGAGCAGTGCCTCGACGCCGGCAACCGCATCGTCCGACAGAAGGGTCGTTAGACACGTGACCGAGCCGTTGCTGGTGGACCGGACCGACGCCGTCGTCACCCTCACGCTCAACCGGCCGAAGGCGATGAACGCGCTCGACGTGGCGCTCAAGGAGGCGCTGCGGGACACCCTCGCGGAGCTGGAGAGCGACCGTTCCTGCCGGGCGGTCGTGCTGGCCGGCGCGGGCGGCTCGTTCAGCGCCGGGCAGGACCTGCGCGAGCACGTGTCGACGCTGGAGAATTCCGCCAGCGACCCGCTGGGCACCGTCCGGGCGCACTACAACCCGATCGCCGCCCGGCTGGCCAATCTGCCCAAGCCGGTGGTGGCCGCGGTGCGGGGGATGGCCGCCGGGGCGGGCGCCTCGCTGGCGTTCCTCGCCGACATCCGGATCGGCGGCCCGACCACCAGCTTCCTGATGGCCTTCGCCAAGGTCGGTCTCGCCGCCGACACCGGCGCGTCCTGGACGCTGCCGCGGCTGGTCGGCCACGCCAAGGCCATCGAACTGCTGATGCTGGCCGAGCCGGTCCCCGCCCAGGAGGCCTGCCGGCTGGGGCTGCTCAACCGGCTGATGGACGACGACGAGCAGGTGCTGCCGGCCGCGCAGGAGCTGGCCGCCCGCCTCGCCGCCGGCCCGACCGTCGCGTACGGGGCGATCAAGCGGCAGCTCTCCATCGCCGACGCCGGCACCCTCGCCGACGCGCTGGCCGCCGAGGCGCAGGCCCAGTCCATCTGCGGCGCCACCACCGATCACCGGGCAGCCACGCTCGCCTTCGTCGCGAAGCAGAAACCGGTCTTCGAGGGACACTGAACGCGATTCGCACCCCGCCCTTACCGTCCTCGAACACGGGCCGCCTAGCGTCGCCCGCATGACCGATCGTGAAGCGGTGGCGCACCTGCTGCGCCGGGCCACCTTCGGGCCGACCGCCGACGAGGTGGACGCGGCCGAGCGGGCCGGGCCGGCGGCGACCCTGGACCGCCTCCTCAACCCGAACCGGGCGGACCGGGGCGCAGCCGCCACCCCGGTCCCGGCGTTGCCCCCGGACCCGTACGCCGCGCTGAGCAAGGAATCCAGCCGCGAGCAGCGGCAGAAGGCCAACACCGAACGCCGGGAACAGCTCCAGCTGCTGACCTCCTGGTGGCTGGACCGGATGGTGGCGGCCGAGGACGGGCTGAGCGAGAAGCTGCTCTTCTTCTGGCACGGGCACTGGGCGACCAGCGCACAGAAGGTCAAATCGGCGCGGCTGATGCTGGGCCAGTTGGAGACGCTGCGCCGGCACGCCCGCGGGCCCCTGGGCCCGTTGGTCGCCGCGATGGTGCGCGACCCTGCCCTGATCCTCTGGCTGGACGGGCAGAAGAACACCCGCAAGGCACCGAACGAGAACCTGGCCCGCGAGCTTATGGAGCTCTTCACCCTCGGCATCGGCAGCTACACCGAGGCCGACGTGAAGGCCGGCGCGCGGGCACTGACCGGCTGGGTGGTGGACCGGCGCACCGGCGTCGCACGGTTCGAGGCCCGCCGGCACGACCCCGGGGAGAAGACCATCCTCGGGCGTACCGGCCGGTTCGACGCCGAGACGTACGCCGGGCTGCTGGCCGCCCAGCCGGCGGCGGCGACGTTCGTGGCCGGTCGGCTCTGGTTCCGCTACGCCGGCTCCGACGTCCCGCCGCCGGCCGGTCTGGCCGGTGCGGACACCGTCGCCACCCTCCGCACGCTGTTCTCCTCGCCGGCCTTCGCGCAGACCCGGGGCACCCTGGTCAAGCAGCCGGTGGAGTGGGTTGTCGGCGCGCTACGGCAACTCGGCATTCGACCGTCCAAGCTGCCGGAGCAGCAACGCAAACAACTGCTGGCCGGCCTGAACGCGCTGGACCAGGTGCCGCTGCGGCCGCCCAGCGTGGGCGGCTGGCCGGCCGGCGCCGCCTGGCTGACCACGTCGTCGTTGCAGGCTCGGCTCCGGACGGCCGGGATGCTGGCCGCCGCCACGGCACCGGCGGTGCTGGCCCGGCTGACCGCCGCACCGGTCGCCGGCCGGCCGGACGCCCTGGCCCGGCTGCTGGTGGTCGACGCATGGGGTGCGCGGACCCGCGCCGCCCTGACGCCGCTGGCCGGCGAGCCCCGAAAACTGTTGGCGGCCGGCCTGGTCAGCCCCGAGTACACCGTCAGCTGAGCGGAGGAGTCACGATGGACACCCTGACCCGCCGGAAGTTCATGCTCGCCAGCGGAGTGGTCGGCGCGAGCGCGCTGGCCGCCGGGGCCGGCGCGTACGGGCTGCGGGACCTGCTGGACACCGCCGGGGACCGCGATCCGCGGTCCCGCACGCTGGTGCTGGTCACCCTCTACGGCGGCAACGACGGCCTGAACACCGTCATCCCGTACGGGGACCCGGCCTACCGGGCGGCCCGCCCGGAGCTGGCGTACCCGGACGACGAGGTACTCCGGTTGGACGACGACTTCGGGCTCAACCCGGCGCTGGCCGGCCTGCACCAGCGCTGGTCCGGCGGCGGACTGGCGATCGTGCGCGGGGTCGGCTACCCGAAGCCGGACCGCAGCCACTTCCGCTCGATGGACATCTGGCACACCGCGCAACCGGATCGGCCGGGCAACACCGGCTGGTTGGGTCGCTGGCTGGACGGGGCGGGCGGTGATCCCCGGCTGGCGGTCTCCTTCGAGCCGGCGCTGCCGCCGCTGCTGGCCGGGGCGCGGAGCGCGGGCGCCGCGGTGCCGGTCGCCGAACGGAAGGCCGCCAAGGGCCTGCCAGCGGAGACGCTGACCGCGTTCGCCGCCCCCGAGGCGGGTGAGTCGGCGGCCCGGGGCCGTGCCGCCGCCTGCTTCGCCGACCTGCGGTCGGTGGACGAGATGATCCGCCAGGTCCGCGACTCCGCGGAGACCGACGAGGCGGACCCGGACGGCGAGCAGGCGCCCGCGACGGCCACCGGCGGGGCACGGACACCCCTGGACGCCCAGCTGGATCTGGTCGCCCAGTGTGTCGAGGCCGAGGTGTCCACCCGGGTCTTCTCGGTGTCCCTGGGCGGGTTCGACACCCATGCGGACGAGAAGCAGTTGCAGGCTGTCCTGCTGGGCCAGGTGGACCGGGCGTTGACCGGGTTCGCCGACCGGATGAGCCGCACCGAGGCGGGGCGGAAGGTGGTCGTGGCGGTCTACTCGGAGTTCGGTCGCCGCGTCCGGGCCAACGCCTCGGATGGCACCGACCACGGCACCGCCTCGGACCTGCTGCTCCTCGGCGCCGGAGTGCGCGGCGGCTGGCACGGCGCGCCGCCCAGCCTCACCGACCTCGACGACGGGGACCTGAAATACACCACGGACTTCCGGGACGTCTACGCGACGCTGCTGGAACGGGTGCTGGACACCGACCCGGGCCCGGTGCTCGCCGACTGGCGAGGGCGGCTGGGCGGCCTGTTCTAGGGTCTGTGTCGAAGCCCCTGGCCGGCCTGCGGCGGGCCCAGGCCTCGGCTCGACCGAGGACTTCGACACAGACCCTAGTCGTCCTCTTCCGGGTCCTGGTTGGCCTCCGCGCCCAGCACGAACGCCTGCATGGCCATCTCGTCGCCGGACGGCGACACGAAGGCGGGCAGCTCACGCGGCCCCAGCTCCTGCACGTAGGACCAGAAGAGCCGGACCGCCTCGGCCGGCGTGCCGGCCTCGATGGGCAGGTCGAGGCTGACCAGCCAGGTGCGCCGGGCCGGGGGCGGGCCGAGCCGGTCGGCCAGCGCCCGGAAGGCCGCCGGGGCCAGCGCGGTCACCGGCCCGTCGAGCGAAAGCCGGCCGGCCGGCACCGGCTCGTCGAAGGCCCGCCGGGTGTACGCGACGACGAGCGTCTCGGGCTCGACCGGGGACTGCGGGTCGTCCGCGTCCTCCCGGTGGCGCCGGACCGGCGCGGCGACCCGGCCGAGCGCGACCAGCCGGGGCGGCGAGTCGGCCAGCACCGCCACCTGGTCACCGGGGCCGGGCCGGGCGACGCCGGTCAGGCCGGTCATCTCCAGCGTGTCGTGGTGCACGAGCCGCTCGGCCTCGTACCGCTCGGCCGGCAGCAGCACGGCCCAGGTGCCCGTGCCGTCGGCGTGGCCGGCCTCGCCGGCCCGGTGCGCGGTCTCGGTCGTCATGCCTGCCATCCCATCACGCTGCCGGTGGGAGCGTGACGTGGCAGCCGACGATGTGATCGTCGACCATGCCGGTGGCCTGCATGAGCGCGTACGCGGTGGTCGGGCCGACGAACCGGAAGCCGCGCTTCTTGAGCGCCTTGGCCATCGCCGTCGACTCGGGGGTGATGGCCGCGAGCTCGGCGAACGAGGCGGGACGGGCCGGCCGGGCCGCCGGGGCGAAGGACCAGAGCAGCGCGGACAGCCCCTCGGGCACCTCCAGGGCGGCGCGGGCGTTGGCGATCGCCGCCTCGATCTTGGCCCGGTTGCGGACGATGCCGGCGTCGGCGAGCAGCCGGGTCACGTCGGCGTCGCCGTAGCGGGCGACGGTCGGGATCCGGAACTCGTCGAAGGCCAGCCGGAACGCGGGGCGCTTGCGCAGGATGGTCAGCCAGGACAGGCCGGACTGGAACGCCTCCAGGGTCATCCGCTCGTAGAGCGCGTCGTCGCCGTGCAGCGGCCGCCCCCACTCGGTGTCGTGGTAGACGGCGTAGTCGGGGGTGCTCGCTCCCCAGGCGCAGCGTGGCAGCCCGTCGGCGCCGATCACCAGGTCAGTCACCTCGTACACGCTAGGGCATGCCGCCGACAGCCCCGGGTCGCGCTCCTACGTCGGGCAGGCCCCGTTCGCGGTCAGGGCAGCCGGCCCTGCTCGACCAGACGGGCGAACCTCTTCAGCGCCTGGGTGAGGCTGACCTTGGAGCCGGGCCAGAGCACCGGCCACGCCAGCTGACCGGCCCGGCCGCCCGGGACGTGGAACCACTCGTGCCAGACCACCTGGGTGCGGTCCCGGGCCATCTGGGTGCAGCGCAGCACGCCCGGACCGCGCAGCAGCCGGCCGCAGTGCACCACGTTGATCTCGTACGGCTCGTCGACCCGGACCACCCGCATCTCGTCGCGCAGCACCAGCGGGCCGAGCGTGGTCACCGCCTCGACCAGGCTGCCCTCACGGCCGTCGCCCTCGACCACCGCCACGCGGGTGAACGGGATCCAGTCGGACTGACGTTCCCAGGCGAGCAGCGCCGCGAAGACCCGCTCCGCCGGGGCGTGGACGATCACCGTGGCGGTCACTTCGCCGGCACCGGGCTGGGCGGCCTCGCGGAGATCGTCGGCGCCCTCCGGGCCGGTCACGCCGACTCCGACCGAACCACCGCTCCGTGCTGCTGTCCCGCCTCGCCGGCCGGAACGTCGTCGGCCGGGTCGTCGTCGGCCGGCACGTCGTCGGCCGGCGCCACCCCGTCGGCATCGGCCGGTGAGGACGTGGCGTCGGGCAACGGGCCAGCGCCGGCCGAACCGACCGGGACGGCGCCGGATGCGACGTCGCCGTCCGACCCGGCCTTCGCCTCCTCGGTCGTCGCCACGCTGGCGGACTGCTCCCGGGCCTGGCGCAGCACGTCCGCGTCGGCGGTGCGGCCCTCGCGCAACGCGATGACCTCCGCCTCCAGCACGTTGATCAGCTCCGACTTGTAGCCGATGTCGTAGGCGGCCCGGCGCATCGCCTGATCGACCTGGGCCATCCGGTACCCGCGCAACCCGGTGTCGAACCGGACGGCGCCCACGTCGGACTCGCGCAGCGGCCGGCTGCCCGGCAACGGCACGGCCCGCGAGTCCGGTTCGGCGGGCACCAGACCGGGATCACGGCCGCTGACCAGCACCGTCACGCCGAATACCACCGCCGCGACGGTCAACGCCACGACCAGGAGGAGCAGAAGCTGACCCATGCACTGATCGTGGCACGACGACCGGCCGTGAGCGAGCCCGCCACCCACCCCGATCATGATCAGCGCCGACGCCACCCGGCGCTCCGGTCGGCCGACCGGCTAGCGTCGGGACCGGCCGGCGCGGCGGCGACGGTGCGGACTCTCAGGAGGCGGGCATGAGCGGTGCGCTTCGGCTGGGTGGGCGGACGTTCGCCCCCGGCGAGCTCGTGGTGATGGCGATCGTCAACCGCACGCCGGACTCGTTCTTCGACCGGGGCGCCACCTTCGCCGCCGACAGCGCGCTGCGCGCTGTCGAGCGGGCCGTCACCGAGGGCGCGGCGATCATCGACATCGGTGGGGTGAAGGCCGGCCCCGGGGCAGAGGTGGACGTTCCCGAGGAGATCCGGCGCACGGTGGGCACGATCGCCGCCGTCCGGGCCGCGTTCCCGGAAGTGGTGATCTCCATCGACACCTGGCGTGCCGAGGTGGCGGTGGAGGCCGTGGCCGCCGGCGCCGACCTTCTGAACGACACCTGGTCGGGCGCCGACCCAGCGCTGGCCCGGGTGGCCGCGGAGACCGGCGCGGGCCTGGTCTGCTCGCATGCCGGCGGGCTGGTCCCGCGGACCCGACCGCACCGGGCCGCCTTCGACGACGTGGTCTCCGACGTGGTCGCGACGGTGACCGGGCTCGCCGAGCGCGCGGTGGCGGCGGGGGTACGCCCCGACGGCATCCTCATCGACCCGGCACACGACTTCGGCAAGAACACCCGGCACTCCCTTGAGATCACCCGCCGGCTGGACGAGTTGACCGGGACCGGCTGGCCACTGCTGGTGGCACTCTCCAACAAGGACTTCATCGGGGAGACGCTGGACCTGCCGGTGGCCGAACGGCTGGAGGGGACACTCGCGGCGACGGCGGTCTCCGCCTGGCTCGGCGCCCGGGTGTTCCGGGCCCACCAGGTCGCGCCCACCCGTCGGGTGCTCGACATGGTGGCCACGATCCGTGGTGACCGACCGCCAGCGGTGGCCCGCCGGGGCCTGGCCTGACTGTGAGGCTGGCCGGGTTGGCCCGGAGGTGATGGGCTGATGGTCGGCAGTAGTGGACGTGACTCTTGGCCTGACTGGCTTTGTGCCTTCGAGAGGACTTGTCCGTCCGCTGCTGCCGGCGCC
>NZ_QGKR01000329.1 GCF_003172955.1 Micromonospora acroterricola
GGAGATGTGTATAAGGGACAGGCGTGGGGGAGTGGTGGGTCTACTACCGGGGGTAGGATTGCGGGGTGACTCGGTTGGGCGATCTTGAGCGTGCGGTGATGGACGTGCTGTGGGACGTGGTCCCGGGCACGTCGGACGGGGTGACCGTGCGCGAGGTGGCCGACGCGCTCGACGGCCGCGAGCTGGCGTACACCACGGTGATGACCGTGCTGGACCGGCTCGCCGGCAAGGGCATGGTGCAGCGGGAGCGGGAGGGCCGGGCCTGGCGGTACCGGCCGGCGGCCAGCCGCGAGGCGCACATCGCCCAGCTCATGCTCGACGCCCTCGACCTGGGTGGCAGCCGGGACGCGGCGCTGGTGCGCTTCGCCCGCTCGGTCACCGGCACCGAGGCCGAGGTGCTGCGCGCGGCGCTGGGCAGCGAGGCTGGGCTGACCCCGCCCGACTCCCCGCACCCGGCCGGGCCGGGCCTGGGCGACACGGGCACCGAGCTGACCGACCGCGTGGACGGGCCGGCGGGCCGGCGGCCGGCCGGCGAGGCAGCGGAGCGGTAGGGCGCGCGCCATGGCCTACGCCGTGCACTTCGCCGCCACCATGCTGGCCTGCTATCTGACCGCTCAGGTGCTCGCCAGCTCCACCTGGACGTGGCGCAGCCCCCGGGTGGCGATCATCTGCTGGCAGGCCGTCGGGTTGGCGCTGGGCCTCTCCGCGATGGGCCTGCCGATCGCGCTCGGGTTGGCCGCCTACAACCTGCCGACCGGGAGCGCTCTGCTCGCCCTGGCCACCGATCTCGCCCACGGCGCCCTGCCGGTCGGGGTGACCGCCTTCCACCTGGCCGGCGTGGGGGTGGGCTTCGGCATCGGGGCGGTGCTGGTAACCACGACGGTGCGCAGCATCCACGGCACCGTCCGCGCCCAGCGCCGGCACCGCGACCTGCTCACCCTCGTCGCCCGGGACGACCCGGCCGCCCCCGGGGCGCTGGTGCTGGACCACCCGAGCGCCGCCGCGTACTGCCTGCCCGGGGTGAAGCCACAGGTGGTGGTCAGCGCGGGCACGCTGAGCCTGCTGGACCGGGCGGAGCTGGCCGCGGTGCTCAGCCACGAACGCGCGCACGCCCACGAGCGGCACGATCTGGTGCTGCTGCCGTTCACCGCGCTCTGCCGAGCGCTGCCGTGGTTCCGCTGGGTCCGCGACGCACACGAGCGGGTCGCCCTGCTGGTGGAGATGCGCGCCGACGACAAGGCGCGGGAGCTGCACGCCGAGGCGCCGTTGGCGGGCGCGCTGCGCCGCTTCGCCGCCGCCGGTCACCGGGTCACCCCGGCCGGCGCGCTGGGCATCGGCGACCGCGACCTGGACGTACGCGTCCAGCGGCTGCTGGTCAGCGACCGGCCACCCCGGGTGCTCAGCACCACCGCCCTCGCCGTCGCCACCACGTTGGCCGCCCTGCCGATCACCCTCTTCCTGAGCTGAGCTGAGGCGCCACCCGACAGCCGTACGGGGTCCAGCACGGCCCCGGCGGGGCGCAGCCATGCCCGCAACCCCAAGATCCCGCTTGATCCAGGATCTAGGGGCATCCTGCCGCCCGGAGACCACTACATCCAGGATCGAGCACGATCACCCCACCCCCACAATTACTACGAATCGTAGTAGGCTTTCCTACGACAGTTCGTAGTAGTCAAACGTGTAGCGAAGCTACGTGTAGGGTGGCTACGACAAGGGAGCCAACGCTACGGAGAGCTGGCCATGGACACCCTGCTCCTCGCCCGCCTGCAGTTCGCCACCACCACCTCGATCCACTTCCTGTTCGTGGTCGTCACGCTCGGGCTGGTCACCCTGCTGGTCGTGATGCAGACCGCCTGGGTGCTCACCGGCAACCCGGCCTGGGAGCGGCTCACCCGCTACTGGGGCCAGCTCTACGTGATCAACTACGTCCTCGGCATCGCCACCGGGATCGTCATGGAGTTCCAGTTCGGTCTGAACTGGAGCGGCCTGTCGCGCTACGTCGGCAACGTCTTCGGCGCGCCACTGGCCATCGAGACGCTGGTGGCGTTCTTCCTGGAGTCCACGTTCCTCGGGATGTGGATCTTCGGCTGGCACCGGCTCGGCAAGGGCGTCCACCTCGCGCTGCTCTGGGGCGTGGCGATCACCGCGTACGCCTCGGCGTTCTGGATCATGGTGGCCAACTCCTGGCTGCAGCACCCGGTCGGGTACGAGGTACGCGACGGGATCGCCCACCTCACCGACTTCGGCGCGCTGCTCAGCAACCCCAGCCTCGGCATGGCGTTCGGGCACGTGGTCTCGGCCGCGCTGCTGGTCGGCGGGATGCTGATGGCGGCCGTCAGCGCCTGGCACCTGATCCGGCGTACCCCCGACTTCGCGCTCTTCCGCACCTCGCTGCGGATCGGCCTGGTCACGGCGGCGCTGGCGATCACCCTGGTGCAGGGCTTCGGGTTCGCCCAGTTCGGGCCGGTCGGCGAGGTGCAGCCGACCAAGTTCGGCCAGGGCCCGGAGGCCCAGGCGCTGATCACCGAGTGGACGACGCGATTCGGGCCGGGCGACTACACCCCGCCCGTGCTGGCCAGCGTCGGGCTGGGCTTCATGATCCTGATCGGCTTGACTCTCGGCTGCGTCTGGTTGCTGCTCCCGCTGCTCTTCCGGGACTGGATCATCCGGCTGCGCTTCCCGCTCTGGCTGGTCCTGCTCGCGCTGCCACTGCCGTTCGTCGCGGTGATCCTCGGTTGGATCGCGCGGGAGGTCGGCCGTCAGCCCTGGGTGGCGTACGGGCTGCTCCCCACCGAGCAGGCGGTCTCCCCGGTCGGCGCGCCGGTGATGCTCGCCTCGTTGATCGGCTTCAGCCTGCTGCTGGGCACCCTCGCCGTCACCAACTGGGTGCTGCTCGCCCGGCACGCGACCCGCGGCGCGGTCGATCCGCCGCTCGGCCGTCCGCCGGCGCCGCCGAACGAGCCGGCACAGCCCGAACCCGCCCTCGCCTGAGGAGATCACCGTGGACCTCGCCTGGTACGCCCTGCTCGGCCTCTTCTTCGGCGCCTACCTGGTGCTCGCCGGCTACGACTACGGCGTCGGGCTGCTGCTCGCCCGGGGCGGTGGCCCGGCCGGGCGACGGGCGGCCCTCACCGCGCTCGGCCCGTTCTTCCTCGGCAACGAGGTCTGGCTGGTGGCCGCCGTGGGCATCCTCTTCGGCGCCTTCCCGGTGCTGGAGGGCGAGCTGCTGTCCGGGTGCTATCCGGCGGTCGCCGGCGCGCTGGCCGGCGTGGTCCTGGTGACAGCGGGAGTGCAGCTGCGCAGTCGGCCCACCGACGAGCGCATCCGCGAACGCTGGGACCGGGTCGTGGTGGTGGGCAGCGTGCTCGCCGCGCTGGGCTGGGGCGTGCTGCTGGCCACGCTGCTGCAGGGAGTGCCCCGCCACGCCGACGGGCACGTGGCCGGGGTGTCGCATCTGGTGACCCCGTTCGCCGCCACAGCCGGGCTGGCCATGGTCGCCCTCGTCGCGGTGCACGGTGCGACCTTCCTCACGCTGAGACTCCCGGCCGCCGACGCCGCCGTGGTCGGCCGCTCGGCCCGCCGGCTGGTGCCGGTGGCTCTCATCGCGGTGGCCGTGGCCACCGTCGTGGGCGTGCTCTCCGATCGGGTACGCGACGCCGTCCAGCGGCCGGCGGTGGCCGTACTGCTGCCGGTGCTGCTGGCGGCGGCGCTGTTCGCGGCCCGCACGGCGCTGGCCCGACGGCGGCCGGGGTGGGCCCTCGTCGCCACCGGCGCGGCGCTGGCGCTGCCGGTGGCACTGGTCGGCGCGGCCCTCTGGCCCTACGTGCTGGTGTCCACGACGGACTCGGGCGCCTCCCTGACGGTGGCCGACGCGGCCGCCAGCGCACCGACGCTGCGCCTGCTCGGCTGGGTGGCGCTGCCGCTGCTGCCGGCCCTACTAGGCTTCCAGGCGATGTGCTGGTGGGTTTTCCGGGGACGGACCGACGGCAGGGCACCGGTGTACTGGTGAACCGCCGTCCCTTCGACCCGCGTCTGCTGCGCCGGGTCCCCGAGGCCCGGCGCGATCTTGCCGTGCTCGCGCTGCTCGGCGTGCTGGCCGCCGGGCTGATCGTGGCGCAGGCCACGACGCTGGCGGCGGTGCTGGCCACCGCCGTCGACGGCCGGCTCGACCGGCCGGCGCTGACCGGCTTCGTGGCGACGGTCGCCGCCCGCTCGGCGCTCGTCTGGGCGCAGGGCACCATCTCGGCCCGGATCGCCGCCACGGTCAAGGCCGCGCTGCGGGCCGACCTGCTCGGCGCGGTGGGCCGGCACGGGCCGGGCTGGGTGGCCGGGCAACGGGCCGGGCAACTCGCCACCCTGGCCGGGCGCGGGCTGGACGCGCTGGACGCGTACTTCACCGGGTACCTGCCGCAGCTGGTGCTCAGCGTGACGGTGCCGCTGGCGGTGCTGGCCCGGGTCGTCTTCGCCGACTGGAGCTCGGCGGTGATCATCGCGTTGACCCTGCCGCTGATCCCCGTCTTCGGCGCGCTGCTCGGCTGGCAGGCGCAGGCCGCCACCGAGCGGCAGTGGCGCCGCCTCTCCCTGCTGGGCGGGCACTTCCTGGACATGGTCGCCGGGCTGCCCACGCTGCGCGCGTTCGGTCGGGCCCGGGCGCAGACCGAGGTGGTCCGCCGGATGGCCGACGGGCACCGGGTCGCCACCATGAAGACGTTGCGGATCGCGTTCCTGTCCGCGCTGGTGCTGGAACTGGTCGCCACCCTGTCCGTGGCCCTGGTAGCGGTGCCGGTGGGCATCCGGCTGCTCGGTGGTGGCCTGGCCCTGCAGACCGCGCTGCTGGTGCTGCTGCTCACCCCGGAGGCGTACCTGCCGCTGCGGGCCGCCGGCAGCCGCTTCCACGCCAGCATGGAGGGCCTCACCGCGCTGAACGAGGCGCTGACCGTCTCCGCCGCGCCCGCCGCACCCCGCGCCACCGAGGGCGCGGCAACCCCGGACGGGCGAGGTGAGATCCGGTTCGAGTCGGTGACCGTGGCGTACGAGCGCACCACGGCGCTGCGCGACGTGACCCTGACCGTCCGGCCCGGGGAACGGATCGCCATCATCGGGCCCAGCGGCGCCGGCAAGAGCACCCTGCTCGGCCTGCTGCTCGGCTTCGTGGCTCCGACCAGCGGCCGGATCACCGTGGACGGGGTCGACCTCGCCTCCGCCGACCCGGACGCCTGGCGCCGCCAGCTCGCCTGGGTGCCGCAGCGGGCCCACCTGTTCGCCGCCTCCCTGGCCGACAACATCCGGCTCGGCGCGCCGGACACCCCACCCGACGCGCTCGCCGACGCGGTACGCGACGCGGCCCTGGACGACGTGGTTGCCGGCCTGCCGGACGGGCTGGAGACGTTGCTCGGCGAACGCGGGCACGGGCTGTCCAGCGGTCAGCGGCAACGGGTGGCCCTGGCTCGGGCGTTCCTCCGGGACGCCCCGGTGGTGCTGCTCGACGAGCCCACCGCCCGGCTCGACACCGCGGCCGAGGCGGTGGTGCTCGACGCCACCCGCCGGCTGGTCGCCGGGCGGACCGCGCTGCTGGTCGCGCACCGGCCGGCACTGCTGGCCGACGCCGACCGGATCCTGCGGATCGAGGACGGCCGGGTCACCGAGCTGACGCCCGAGCCGACCGGGAAGGTGACCCGATGAGCGCCGCACCCGAGCCGCTGCCGGCCGGGCCGGGCCGGTCGGGCGCGGCACCGGTCACCGGCGCGACCGCGAGCGGGCGGACGACCGCGGAGCGCACCGTGCTGCGGCTGGCCCGGCCGTACCTGCGCCGGCTGGTGGGCGCGGGGCTGCTCGCCGCCGCCACCGAGTTCGCCGGGCTCGCCCTGATGGCCACCGCGACCTGGCTGCTGATGAGCGCCGCCGGCCGGCCTCCGCTGGACCGGCTCACCGTGGCCATCGTCGCGGTCCGGGCGCTGGCGATCAGCCGGGGCGTGTTCCGCTACACCGAACGGCTCGCCGGGCACGACGCGGTGCTCCGCATGATCACCGACGTCCGGGCCCGGGTCTTCGCCGCCCTCGCCGCCCGTCGCACCGCCGGGCACCGCTCCGGGGACGTGCTGAGCCGGCTGGTGTCCGACGTCGAGGCGGTCCAGGACCTGCTGCTGCGGGTGCTGGTGCCGGGCTCGGCGGCGGCTCTCGTCGGGGTGCTGGCGGTGGCCGGGGCGGCGCTGATCTCGCCGGCGGCCGCCGGGGCGCTCGCGGTCGGCCTGCTGATCGCCGGGGTGGCCCTGCCCGCGCTGGCCACCGCGGTCACCCGGCGCAACGCCGCCGAGGTGGCCCCCCTGCGGGGCGCGCTGGCCACCGACGCGATCGACCTCACCCACGGCGCCGCCGACCTGGCCGCGTTCGGCGCGACCGACGCCGCACTGCGGGCCGCCGAGCAGCGGGCCCGCCGGCTGGCCCGGTTGGAACGCCGCCTGGCCGCCACCGGGTTCGCGGTGGACGCCGCCGGGGTGCTGGTCGCCGGGCTGACCGCCGCCGCGGTGGTGCTCGCCGCGCTGGCCGCCGGCGTGCCGGGGGTGCTGGTCGGCGTGCTGGCCGTCGGCGCCCTGGCCGCCGTCGAGGTGGCTCTCGCCCTGGTGTCGGCAGCCCGGCAGTGGACCCAGCTGCGGCCGGGCCTCACCCGGGTGGCCGCCCTGCTCGACGGGGACACTCCCCCGGCCGCCGCCGTCGTCGACGCGGACGGCACCGCCGACGTGGACCGGGCCGGCGGGCACGAGCTGCGCTTCGTCGACGTGACGGTGCGGTACCGCGCCGGCGCCGCGCCCGCACTGGACCGGGTGAGCCTGGCCCTGCCCGCCGGGCGACGGATCGCCGTGGTCGGCCCGAGTGGCGCCGGCAAGAGCACCCTGGCCGCCGTGCTGACCGGCGCGGTCCGGCCCGCGTCCGGCCGGGTCACCCTCGATGACCGCGACCTGTCGTCGTACGCCGAGGAGGAGCTGCCCCGCACGGTCGGCGGGTTGCTCGCCGAGGCGTACGTCTTCCACGCCACGGTGCGGGAGAACCTGCTGCTCGGCCGCGCCGGGGCGGGCGAGGAGGAGCTGAGCGCCGCGGCCGCCGCCGCCGGCCTGCTCGAGTGGGTACGCGCCCAGCCGGCGGGGTGGGACACCCTGGTCGGCGAGGAGGGTGGCCAACTCTCCGGCGGCCAGCGGCAACGGCTCGCGCTCGCCCGGGCCCTGCTCGCCGCGCCGCCGGTGCTGGTGCTCGACGAGCCCACCGAGGGTCTGGACCCGACGGCCGCGGACGCGGTGCTCGCCTCCGCCCTCGCCGCCACCCCCGCCGGGCACTCGGTGCTGCTGATCACCCACCGGCTCAGCGGGCTGGCCGAGCTGGACGAGATCGTCGTCCTCGACGGTGGCCGGGTGATCCAGCGCGGCAGCCACGCCGAGCTGGTCGCCGCCCCCGGCTGGTACCGGGACCAGTGGCTGCTCCAGGCCGCGGCCGAACGCGGGTACCTGGCGCTCGCCCCCTGACCGGGCTCGGGGAGGGACCAGGGTTCTCCCGGACGCCGGCGCGCCGGCGTTCGTGGCAGGGTGGTGCCATGCCGCGCTGTGAGGACGTGTTGGTGGAGGAGCACCTGCGGGAGCTTGCCGCCCGGTTGCAGGGGCCGGCGCGACTGAAGTCCGACCTGCTGACCGAGGCCCGGCACGGCCTGCTGGACGCCGTCGAGGCGTACCGCGAGGACGGCGTGCCGCCCACCGAGGCCCAGCGGCGCGCGGTGGCCGAGTTCGGCTCTCCGGCGCAGCTGCTCCCCTCCTGGCAGGCCGAGCTGGCGGTGGGTGCACTGCGCGGCCTCTCCCTGCGGATGCTGGCGGTGGCTGGCGTGCTGGTGGTGGCCGGCGATCTGACCTGGCGCGGGGCGAGCTGGAGCGACGGCCCGCACCCGCCGGCCGTCTACCTGCTGCTCTCCGCCTCGGTCAACTGGATCTGGATGGGCTCGCTGCTGCTCGCGGTGGCCGGTCTCCTGGTGGTGGCGGCGAGCGCCCGCTCAGCCCGGCCGGGCCTGGCCACGGCGCAGCGCGTGGTGGGCGCCGGCCTGACCGGCACCCTGGTCCTTGGCATGCTGGCCGGCGGCGCCCTCTTCGCCTGGTCGATAGGGCTCTGGGACGCGGCGCTGACCTGGCCGCCGATGATCATCGGAATGGTGCTGATCGGCGGCGCCTGCTTCGCGCTCACCCGCGCGGCGCACGGCTGGCTGCGGGCCACCACCCGCTGAGCGGCGCCGGCGCGCCGGGGCCAGCACGCCGGGCGGCTCAGGCGGGGGTGCCGGGTGGGCTGCCGGGGTCGAGGAACCGACCGACCGTCACGCGGAACTCGCGCCACCCCGCGCGCTCCCCGGCCAGCGCCCGGCGGCCGGAGTCGGTGAGCTGGTACGTCCGCCGCTCCCGGCCGTTGACCGTGCTCCAGGTGCTCGCCACGTGCCCGGCGCGCTCCAGCCGGCGCAGCGCCGGATAGATGGTGCCGGTGGGCAGGTCGAGGCTGCCGTCGCTGCGCGCCCGCAGCGCCTCGATGATGGCGTAGCCGTGCAGCGCGCCCTGTTCGAGAACGGCGAGCAGCAGGGCGTCGAGGTGGCCGTGCAACTCCTGGGCCTTCATGCGTAGTTACGCTACTTGTCAGACGGGCGGTCCGCCACCAGCAGCCACGGACCCGCAGGCCCGACCCGGTGCGCCATTCGGTCACCGGGGTGCGGGCACCGGTCACCCAGGGTCGCCGACTAGGGTATGTGCCCAGAGTCACTTGCCGGCCGGAGACGCCGGCGGGTGGGTAACCCGAAGCACACGGAGGTCAGCGTGGCCCGCCAGTCGCCCCAACGGCCCGACGCCGACGAGCCCGAGCTCGACGACACCACCGGCCCGGCCGAGCCAGATCTCGACGAGGCCGAGGAGACCGACCGCGTGTCGGCGTCGACCGACCGGTCGCTCTGGGACGAGCTGCGCATCGACCCGGTGGAGATCGCCCTGCCCGCCGGCAGCGGTTTCACGCTGCGGGCGTACCGGCCGGCGAGCGAGCTGACCCCGACCGACGTGACCGAGCGCGACCAGGACGACCCGTTCCTCGCCCGCCGCCAGGTGATCGAGGAGGAGGACGACGAGACCGTCGTCATCCTCGACGAGGAGCTGGCCGAGGAGTTCGCCGAGACCGACGAGGAGAAGCCGTCCCGGCCTCGCCACGACGGTGCGGACGCGGAGGCGGACGACGAGACCGACGACGAGACCGTCACGGACGAGGCCGACGACGAGGAGGTGCCGATCTTCCTCAGCCACCGGGGCAAGCTGCTGTTGTTCAAGACGCCCGAGTCGTTGGTCAGTTTCATCCGGTCCGGGGCGCCCAACGATCTGTCCCAACTGGACAGCTGGAATGAATTGTCCGAACGGGTGGAGCCGGCCGACATCGCGCCGCTGGACGAGGACACCTACGAACTCGACCTCGTCGTGGAGAACCTGCGCGGCGGCCACGACGCCTGGTCCTCGACCCTGCTGATCGAGGCCGGCGAGGTCGCACGTGACCTGTCGTACGCGTTGCGGCTGCCTGCGGTGCTGGACATGCTCTCCGCCGGCTCCAGCCTCGACGACCTGGACGAGGCGCTGCGCGCCACCGCCAACGGCGGGATCGGCGGTTTCATGGGCCGGCGGCGGCTGAAGAAAATCGGGGCACAAACCGCAAGCTTGGGTTGGCGCACCATTGTCGGCAAGATCTCTGCGGTCGTGGACTGGCGCGACTGACCCGTACCGGGGAGCATCAGTTGCTGGCAGAGGAAAGACCTGTCCCGGGAGGAGGACGACGCCGTGGCGCTCGTGCGCGTGTACTGCGGTCTGGCCTCGGCGGACTCGGCTGACCGACCGGCCTCGGCCGGTTCGACGCTGACGTCCGCTGTGGTCGACGACGCAGGCCGTCTGCTGCATGTCTGCGAGATCGGTGACGACGCGGCTGGTTACGCCCAGCTCGTCGCGCTGCTCGTGGAGCGGTCGGGCGGGCCGAGCGGTGCGGCCATCGCCGCCGACAGCGACGACCACACGGTCACCTCGCTGCTGAGCGCGGCGGGTCGGCCCCTGGCGATCGCGGACGACGACTCCGTCGACGACTTCGCCGAGCGGTTCGCCGACGACGACTCCCTGGAGGAGATGCAGTCGCCGCCAGCCGAACGGCGGGCTGTCGGCCTGGCCCGCGCGTTGCAGGCGGGTGCGCTCTCCGCGGTCACCCTGCCGGCGCCCCGGGACCTCGCCGGTTACAAGCAGGTGCTCTCCGCCCACGCCGCGCTGGCCAGCGGTCGGCACTCCGCCGCCGTGGCGCTGCGCGAGGTGCTGCGCGAGCTCTACCCGGCGGCGCTGCGCGCGTACCCGGATCCGGCCGAGCCGGTCTCGCTGGCGGTGCTCGACGCGCTGCCCGAGCCGGGCATGCTCGGCGGCACCGTGGCCCGGGGCCGTGAGGTCTCGGTGGCCGCGGACGCCATCGCCGCGCACCTCGCGGCGGACGGGGTGGCCGACGCCGACGAGATCAACGAGGCGGTCACCGCGCTGCGGGTCGCCATCTCCGAGACGCCCCGCCGCGCCGCCGTGAACCGGGCGCTCACCTCCGCCGTGGCCGAGACGGTCCGGCAGGCGGTCGCCTCCGTCCGGGCCTGCGACGCCGGGTGCGAGGCGCTGGTCTCTGCGCTCAGCGCG
>NZ_QGKR01000301.1 GCF_003172955.1 Micromonospora acroterricola
GACCCCCACCCCTGCCACGAACGGCTGCGCCGTCCTCTGACCTTCCCCGCCGCCGATTCAGGGAAGATCGCTGTGGATGGAGATCCACCAGCAGCGATTTCCCTGGATCGACGCGGGCGGCGCCGGACGCAGGTGCCGGCGGGCCGGCGTGGGTCAGCAGGCCGTCGCGTTGAGTTTTGTCGTGGTGGGTGGGGTGGCGCTGCCGTTGGCGGTGAAGCCCACCGTGACCGACCCGCCCGCCGGCAGGGACGGGGCGTGGTTCGGTGCGGCGGCGGTGACCGTCGTGCCGGACTGGGTGACGGTGGCGTTCCAACCGCTGGACAGGGTCACCCCGGCCGGCCAGCCCCAGGTCACCGACCAGGGGTTCACCGCGGCGGAACCGGTGTTCGTCACCGTCAGCTCACCCTGGAAGCCGCCCTGCCAGGCGTTGACCTGCCGGTAGCTGGCGGTGCAGCCGCCGGTCGGCGCCGGCGTGGTCGGGTCCGGGCCGGTGCTCCCGCCACCTGTCGGGGCGATCAGGTACGGCTGGAGGATCGCCTGCTTGGTGGTGTTGATGCTGGTCCAGTCGTCCAGGGCGATGCCGCCGGTGTCCCCCGAGTTGGGGTTCCACGACCAGTAGGTGAAGGACATCCCGGTGACCCCGGTGCCGGTGTAGGCCATCAGCTTCTCCAGCCACACCCGGTCCTTCGGGTCGGCCAGGGTGCTGCCGAACTCACCCATCATGATCGGGGCGACGTTCTGCTTGTACAGGTAACCCCAGTACCTGTCCCAGATGGCTGGCATGTTCGCCCGGTAGTCCGGGGCGTCGAACCAGCTCTGGCGGTAGACCGAGGTGGCGTACTCGTGCGGCGAGTAGACCAGCCGGTTCGCCACGTTCAGCCGCACCGGGAACTGGCCGGCCTTCGACAGGTTGCCGCCCCACCACCCGCAGTCCTCGTCGTTGCTCGGGTCGTTGTCCCAGACGTTGGAGAGGCCGCCGCTGGGGCAGCTGACCCCCTCCACGAAGATCAGCCAGTTGGGCTGGACGCCGAGGATCGCGTTGCCGGCCCGCTCCGCGGCGAGCCGCCAGTCCCGTGCCGGGTCGCCGCAGCCCCAGCACGCGCCGGTCGCCGCCGGGTTGGTGCCCTCGGCGTGCGGCTCGTTGTGCAGGTCCGCGCCGATCACGGTGGGGTTGCCCGCGTACCGCTGGGCGAGCATCGTCCAGTCGTTGATCCAGGTCGCCTCGGAGACCGTCGACGTGTACCAGAGCGGCGACTGCCCCGCCGAGGTCGGCCGGTGCCGGTCCAGGATGACGCGCATCCCCTTGCTGCCGGCGTACCCGATCACCTTGTCCAGGATCTGCAACGGTGAGAGCCCGACCAGGTCCGGGTTCACGAAGTCGTTGATTCCGGTGGCGGTCGCGCCCGGCGTCAGGGCGTCGTTCGAGTACGGCACACGCAGCGTGTTGTAGCCCAGCCGTGCCATGGTGTCGAGCTGCCCCCGCCACGGGTTGCTCGACCAGAGCCCGTGGAAGGTCTTGTTGTCGGTCTCCATGCCGAACCAGTTGATGCCGGTCAGCCGGACCGTGGCGCCGGTGCTGTCCACGATCTGGTTGCCGCTGGTGTGCAGGTAACCCGTGCCGGTGCCAGCGGCGGCCGCGGCCGGGCTGGTGGTGACGACGGCGGCGAGCAACACGCCGGCCGCGGCGGTGGCGAGCGCGGTCAGCGCGCCGCCGAGAGCGGTGGGACGGAACATGCGAGCTCCACTTCGGAGGCCCGACGCCGGCTGACGCGGCGCGGGCAGGCGGCCGTCCGCACGTCACGGTCCCCATGGGGTACGCGGACACTGCGCGACGGTCCATGTCACGCGGACGCGGACACTCGCGAAGCTCACCGGCGCTCCCCGACGGCAGTGTCTCGCCGTCGTCGCCCTCGTGCCGGTGGCCCAACCTGGCTCTGCCGCTCATTCTCATCAGCCCAGGTCGATGCGTCAACCGATCCCCGGCAGCCCGCCCTCGCTGCCCGTGCTTCCCTCGCTGCCCGTGCTGCCCGTGCCCTCATGCCGCGCCACCCTGCTCGCGGCGCGCGCAACCCGCATGATCGTGCTCGATCCTGGTTGTAGTGGTCTCGCTCCGTTCCGGATGCCACTACTTCGTGGATCGAGCACGATCATGGGCGCCGGCCGCCGGCCGCCGGCCGCCGGCCGCCGGGCGGGGCGCGGGGCGCGGGGCGCGGACATGCGGGAGCCCTCGGTCCTGTCAGGGGACCGAGGGCTCCACGAACGTGTCAGATCAGCCGGCCTGCTCGGCGAGCTGGAGGAACTGCCGCTTGGCGGCGAGGGCCTGCTCGGCCTCCTTGATCCGGCGGGCGTCCCCGGCGCTCTGCGCCCGGGCCAGCCGGTCCTCCGCCTCCGCCACCTGCGACCGCATCTGGGCGAGCAGCGGGTTGTCCTCCTTGGTGGTGCGGCGCCACGCCGAGTCCATCACCTCGCGGACCTTGTCGTCGATGACCCGCAGCCGGCGCTCCAGCCCGGCGGCCGCCTCCCGGGGCACCCGGCCGGCCTCGTGCCACTGGGCCTGGATCTCCCGCAGCTTGGCCTGGGCGCCCTTCGGGTCAGCGTCGATGTCCAGTGCCTCGGCCTCGGCCAGCAGGGCCTGCTTGCGCTCCAGGTTGGCGCGCTGCTCGTTGTCCCGAGCGGAGAAGACCTCGCTGCGCCGGCTGAAGAAGCCGTCCTGCGCGGCCCGGAACCGTTCCCAGAGCTTCTGCTCGGCCTCCTTGGAGGCGCGCGGCGCGGCCTTCCACTGGGTCATCAGGTCCTTGAGCTGGTTGGCGGTGGCCGCCCAGTCGGTGGATTCCTGGAGCTTCTCCGCCTCGGCGACCAGTTCCTCCTTGGCCGTCTGCGCCTGCTTGCGCTGGGCGTCGAGGGAGGCGAAGTGGGCGCCACGGCGCCGGGTGAAGCCGTCCCGGGCGGCGGCGAACCGCTTCCACAGCTCACCGTCGGTCTTCTTGTCGACCCCGCGGATGGTCTTCCACTCGTCGAGGATCTCCTTGAGCCGGTCGCCGGCGGTCTTCCAACCGGTGGACTCGGCGGCGAGCTTCTCGGCCTCCTCGACCAGCGCGGTCTTGCGGGCCAGGGCCTCGCCGCGCGCGGCGTCCCGGGCGGCGCGCGCCTCGCCGGCCTTCTCCTCGGCGAGGGTGGCCAGCTTGTCCAGCCGCGCGGCGAGCGCGTCGATGTCGCCGACCACGTGGGCCTCGGGGAGCGTGGCGCGGATCCGCCGGATCGTGCTCAGCGAGTGCCCGGCGTCCGCCGCACCCGAGTTGAGCCGTGCTTCGGTCAGGTCCACCTCGGTCACCAGGTCGGCGAAGCGGCGTGCGAAGTGCGCGAGGCCCTCCTCCGGTGCTCCCGCCTGCCAGGATCCGACAACCCGCTCGCCCTCGGCGGTCTTGACGTACACGGTGCCGTCCGCGTCCACCCGTCCGAAGGCAGTCCAGTCGCTCATGTGCCCATCCTCGTTCTCCCGGCGTCGAGGGAACAGTCCCCCGTCGCCGCCACGGCGCAGCCAAGTTGCTTCCGGCATTGTCACAGGTCCAACCCGGTCCACGTCGAGCGCCTATCGCCGACCGTGACCATACGGTGTCCTAGCGCCCGATTGACCGGATCGGCGCGGAGACGCACCGGGGATTCCGGATACGGTGAACGGGTGCCACTGGTCGCCGCCGC
The DNA here is from genome assembly GCF_003172955.1 of Micromonospora acroterricola. GTDB lineage: Bacteria > Actinomycetota > Actinomycetes > Mycobacteriales > Micromonosporaceae > Micromonospora > Micromonospora acroterricola. The sequence goes on from NZ_QGKR01000301.1 coordinate 3,700, forward strand.
CGTCTGTCCGCATCCGCCCCTGCTCGTGCCCGAGGTGGCCGGTGCCGCCGCGCCGGAGCTGGCCGACCTGCGGGCGGCGTGTGACCGCGCCGTTCGCGGGCTGTTGGCCGCGAGCCCCGACACCGTGGTGCTGGTCGGCGCCGGGCCGACGACCGGTCCGATCCTGCCCCCGGCCACCGGCACCCTGCAGCCCTGGGGTGTCGACCTGGACGTGCCGCTCACCCCCGACCAGCCGGATCGGGGCGCGGTGCTGCCGTTGAGCCTGACCATCGGCGCGTGGCTGCTGGCCCGGCACGGCGTGCCGCCGCGGGTGGGCGCCGTGCAGGTGGCCGCCGACGCCGGCCCGGCCGAGCTGGCCGCGCTCGCCGACGTGGTCGGCGCCGGGACCGCCCGGGTGGGGCTGCTCGTGCTCGGGGACGGGTCGGCCTGCCGGGGGGAGAAGTCCCCGGGGTACGACGACCCGCGCGCCCTCCCGTACGACGAGCGGGTCGCGACGGCCCTGGCCGAGGCGGACGTGGACGCCCTGCTCGACCTCGACCCGGGTCTGTCCGCGGAGCTGAAGGCCGCCGGCCGGGCGCCCTGGCAGGTGCTGGCCGGCGCGGCCCGGTCGGCCGGCGGTGGGTGGCGTGGCGAGCTGCTGTACGACGCGGCCCCCTTCGGCGTCGCCTACTTCGTGGCGTCCTGGGAGCGCGTGTGACCGGCGACGAGGGACGCCCGGTGGGCACGGTCGTCGCGGTGGTGGGCCCGACCGCGGCGGGCAAGTCGGCGTTGAGCATCGCGCTGGCGCACGCGCTCGACGGTGAGGTGGTCAACGCCGACTCGATGCAGCTCTACCGGGGCATGGACATCGGCACCGCCAAGCTGACGCCCGCCGAGCGGGACGGGGTGCCCCACCACCTGCTGGACATCTGGGACGTCACCGAGCCGGCCAGCGTGGCGGAGTACCAGCGGTTGGCCCGCGCGGCGGTGGACGACATCCTGTCCCGCGGCCGGGTGCCGCTGCTGGTGGGCGGCTCGGGGCTGTACGTGCGGGCGGTGCTGGAGCGCTTCGAGTTCCCGGGCACCGACCCGGCGCTGCGTGAGCGGCTGGAGCGGGAGCTGGCCGAGGTCGGGCCGGCCCCGCTGTACGCGCGGCTACGGGCCGCCGATCCGGGCGCCGCGGAGAGCATCCTGCCGGGCAACGGCCGGCGAATCGTGCGCGCGCTGGAGGTGATCGAGCTGACCGGTGCGCCGTTCGCCGCGTCGCTGCCCGAGCCGACCCCGTACTACCCCTCCGTGCAGGTCGGTGTCGACCTGGACACCGCGCTGCTCGACGAGCGGATCGCGCTCCGGGTCGACCGGATGTGGGCCGACGGTCTGGTGGCCGAGACCCGTGAGCTGGTCGGCCGGGGTCTGCCGGAGGGGCGGACGGCCAGCCGGGCGCTCGGCTACCAGCAGGTGCTGCGCTTCCTCGACGGCGAGCTGACCGAGACCGAGGCGCACGACGAGACGGTCCGGGCCACTCGGCGGTTCGTCCGCCGGCAGCGCTCCTGGTTCCGGCGTGACCCGCGCATCCACTGGCTGGACTCCACCGCCGCCGACGTGATCGAGGCCGCCGTGCGCCTGGTGCCCGCCGCTGCGCGATGATGGGGGCGTGCAGTTCATCAAGGGCCACGGCACCGGCAACGACTTCGTCATCCTCCCGGATCCGGACAATCAGCTCGAGCTGACCGCCGAGTTGGTCGCCGCGCTCTGCGACCGGCGGCGCGGGATCGGTGGTGACGGGGTGCTGCGGGTCGTCCGGGCCGCCAAGCACGCCGACGGCGCGGACCTGGCCGGCGAGGCCGAGTGGTTCATGGACTACTGGAACGCCGACGGCTCGTTCGCCGAGATGTGCGGCAACGGCGCCCGCGTCTTCGTCCGCTACCTGCTGGAGGCCGATCTGGCCACGCCGGCCGGCGTCGCGCTGCCGGTGGCCACCCGGGCCGGTCTGGTGCGCGCGCGGGTCGAGGGCGACGTCGTCGCCGTGGAGATGCAACGCCCCCGGGTGTACGACGCCTCGACGGCGACCCTGGGCGGGCTGACCCTGACCGGCGCGGCGGTGGACGTCGGCAACCCCCACCTGGTCTGCGCCCTGCCGGCCGGCTTGGAGCTGTCCGGTCTCGACCTGACCCGCGCCCCCGAGTTCGACGCCGCGCTCTTCCCCGCCGGGGTCAATGTCGAGTTCACCGCGCCCGGTGAGCCGGTGGACGGCGCCGACGAGCACACCCTGATGCGGGTGTACGAGCGGGGCAGCGCGGAGACGCTCTCCTGCGGCACCGGCGCCTGCGCGGTGGCCGCCGTAGCGCTGCACGACGCCGCCCGCGACACCGGCACGGTGGCGGTGGACGTCCCCGGTGGCCGCCTCACGGTGACGGTCACCGACAGCTCCTGCTGGCTGGCCGGCCCCGCCGTCCTCGTCGCCACCGGCGAGGTGGCCCCCACGGCCCTCCGGCCCTGACCCGGATCGACGGCGTGGGCGCCCTCAGGGGGTGGCGCTGGCGTTGGCCGCGATCTCCGGCAGGTCGGCGGGGCCCGGGTCGGACGCCGGCAGCGGGCTGGGGTTGTGGGCGGCAGCGCGTACGGCGGCGGCGACCGCCGGGGCGACCCGGGGGTCGAAGACGCTGGGCACGATCACCGTCGGGTTGATCTTTTCCTCACCGACCACGTCGGCGATGGCCCGTGCCGCGGCGATCGCCATCTCCTCGGTGAACTCCTCGGCGTGCGCGTCGAGCATGCCGCGGAACACCCCGGGGAAGGCCAGCACGTTGTTGATCTGGTTCGGCTGGTCCGAGCGGCCGGTGGCGACCACAGCGGCGTGCTTGCGCGCCTCCCGCGGGTCGACCTCCGGATCGGGGTTGGCCAGCGCGAAGACGATCGAGTCCTTGGCCATCTGGGCGATGTCGTCGCCGGTGAGCAGGTTCGGCGCGCTGACCCCGATGAAAACGTCCGCGCCCCGGATCGCGCCCGGCAGGTCGCCGGCGTAGTTGTCCTTGTTGGTGTTGTCCGCCAGCCACTGCCATGCCGAGTTGAGCCCGGTCAGCCCGCGGTGCAGGGCGCCCTGCCGGTCGTACGCGATGATGTCGCCCACGCCCTGGCGCAGCAGCAGCTTCATGATCGCGGTGCCGGCCGCGCCAGCGCCGGAGACGACCACCCGGACGTCCCTGAGCTGCTTGCCCACGACCCGCAGCGCGTTGGTCAGCGCCGCCAGCACGCAGATCGCGGTGCCGTGCTGATCGTCGTGGAAGACCGGGATGTCCAGCAGCTCGCGCAGCCGGGCCTCGATCTCGAAGCAGCGCGGCGCGGCGATGTCCTCCAGGTTGATCCCGCCGTAGGCCGGCGCGATCGCCTTGACGATGGCCACGATCTCGTCGGTGTCCTGGGTGTCCAGGACCACCGGCCAGGCGTCGACGCCGCCGAAGCGCTTGAACAGCGCCGCCTTGCCCTCCATCACCGGCAGCGACGCGGCCGGGCCCAGGTTGCCCAGGCCGAGCACCGCCGAGCCGTCGCTGACCACCGCGACGGTGTTGCGCTTGATGGTCAGGCGGCGGGCGTCCGCCGGGTTTTCGGCGATGGCCATGCAGACCCGGGCCACCCCCGGGGTGTACGCCCGGGACAGCTCGTCGCGGTTGCGCAGCGCGACCTTCGAGGTCACCTCGATCTTGCCGCCCAGGTGCAGCAGGAACGTCCGGTCCGACACCTTGCGCACGTCCACGCCGTCCAGCGCGGTCAGCGCGTCGACGACCTGGTCGGCGTGGCCGGCGTCGGCGGTGTCACAGGTCAGGTCGACGATCACGTGGGTGGGGTCCGAGTCGACCACGTCGAGCGCGGTGACGATCGCGCCGGCCTCGCCGACGGAGGTGGTGAGCCGGCCGATCGAGGAGGCGTCCGCGGTCACGGCGATCCGGATGGTGATCGAAAATCCGGCGCTCGGCAGTCGGGTGATGGCCACGGGATCCCTCCGTCACGGCTGTGCGGCCGATCGGCCGCCGCCCAGCATTTCTACCGGGTTGCCGAGGTCCACCGGTATTCGCCCCCGCTCTTGGCGACGTTCGGCACGGGCATATAGCAGGTGCGCTCAGCGTTGCGTCATGTCAGGATTACTTTCTACTTATCAAAACGGACAGGAGAACCGCTTGCGAGACCAGGAGAGCTTCGGCCCCGTTGAGGACGAGCTCGACGACGTCACCACCGGCGAGATGGAGCTGTCGGAGCGGCAGTCGCTACGACGCGTTCCGGGCCTCTCCACCGAGCTCACCGACGTCACCGAGGTGGAATACCGGCAGCTGCGGCTGGAGCGGGTCGTCCTGGTGGGCGTCTGGACCGAGGGCACGGTGACCGACGCGGAGAACTCGCTGACCGAGCTGGCCGCGCTCGCCGAGACCGCCGGTTCGCAGGTGCTCGACGGGCTGATCCAGCGCCGTACGCGGCCCGACCCGGCCACCTACATCGGTCGCGGCAAGGTCGACGACCTCGGTGCGGTGGTGCTCTCCACCGGCGCCGACACGGTGATCTGTGACGGTGAGCTGTCCCCGTCGCAGCTCCGCAACCTGGAGCAGCGCACCAAGGTCAAGGTGGTCGACCGGACGGCGCTGATCCTCGACATCTTCGCCCAGCACGCCAAGAGCAAGGAAGGTAAGGCTCAGGTCGAGCTGGCCCAGCTGGAGTACCTGCTGCCCCGGCTGCGTGGTTGGGGTGAGACGCTCTCCCGCCAGACCGGTGGTAGCGGTCGCGGCGGTGGCGCCGGCGGCGGCGTGGGTGTGCGTGGTCCGGGTGAGACGAAGCTGGAGACCGACCGGCGGCGCATCCGCCACCGCATCTCCCGGCTGCGCCGCGAGATCAAGAGCATGCGGACGGTACGCGTCACCAAGCGGGCCCGACGCAACCGCAACTCCGTTCCCGCCGTGGCCATCGCTGGCTACACCAACGCCGGCAAGTCCAGCCTGCTCAACGCGCTGACCGGCGCGGGCGTTCTGGTGGAGAACGCGCTCTTCGCGACGTTGGACCCGACCACCCGGAAGGCCACCGCCTCCGACGGGCGCCTCTACACCCTGTCGGACACGGTCGGCTTCGTCCGGCACCTGCCGCACCAGATCGTCGAGGCGTTCCGCTCGACGCTGGAGGAGGTCGCCGAGGCGGATCTGGTGGTGCACGTCGTCGACGGCACCCACCCGGATCCGGAGGAGCAGGTCCGGGCGGTCCACGAGGTGCTCGCCGAGGTGGGCGCCGACCGGCTCCCGGAGCTGCTGGTGGTCAACAAGACCGACACGGCCGACGAGGACACGTTGCTGCGGCTCAAGCGGCTCTGGCCGGACGCGATCTTCGTCTCCGCCCACACCGGGCGCGGCGTCGACGGCCTGCGTCAGGCGATCGAGGAGCGGCTGCCCCAGCCGGCCGTGGAGGTCCGGGCGGTCCTGCCGTACGACCGGGGCGACCTGGTCGCCCGGGTGCACCGCACCGGCGAGGTGCTCAGCACGTCGCACCTGCCGGAGGGCACCCTGCTGCACGTCCGGGTCAGCGAGGAGCTCGCTGCCGAGCTGGCGCCGTTCGACGTCGAGCGGCAGGGTCAGGCGGCCGGCAGCCGGCGCTGAGCGGCCCCGGCGTCATCCATCGGAAACGCGTGGCATGCGACACTGGCCGAATGCGCCGCGTTGTTTCCTCGGTCACGGTTGCCCTCGGCCTGCTCGGGGCAACCGTGGCGCCCGCCGGAGCCGCTGTCGCCGCTCCGGCCCCCGCATCGTCCGAAGCGCCCGCCGCGACTCCCGGCAAGAAGCGCTGCACGGTCGCCGACGAGCGGCTGCGGGAGCTGTCCGGGCTGGTGGCGACCAAGAGCGGCTACATCGTCATCAACGACAGCACCGAGATCGCGGCACGCAAGCGGGTCTTCTTTCTGGACACCAAGTGCAAGATCTCGAAGGATCCGGTCCAGTACTCGGGGCAGGGCCCGTTCGACACCGAGGACCTCGCTCTCTCTCCGAACGGCGCGACCCTCTGGATCGCGGACACCGGCGACAACGCCACCTCCAAGGAACGCCGTAAGCGGGTCGCGCTCTGGTCGATGCCGGTCACCGGCGCCAAGCAGCCGGTGCTGCACCGGCTCTCCTACCCCGAGGGCAAGCCGCACGACGCCGAGGCGCTGCTCATCGGCAACGACGGCAAACCGCTGATCATCACGAAGGTGACCAGCGGAAAGGCCGAGATCTTCACCCCGGCTGCGGCGCTGAAGAACGGCGACACCGACCCGGTGCCGATGCGCAAGGTGGGCGACATCGCGCTGCCCCAGACGGATACCGAGAACCCGCTCAACACGTTCGGCCGGGTCGCGATCACCGGCGCGGCACGCTCGCCGGACGGCGCGCGGGTGGTCCTGCGGACGTACGCGGACGCCTTCGAGTACGACGTGGCCGGCGGCGACATCGTCGGCGCGCTCACCACCGGCAAGCCCCGGGTCACACCGCTCACCGACCCGTTCGGTGAGGCGATCAGCTACACCTCGGACGGCAAGACCTTCCTTACCGTGTCCGACGGCGGTCAGTTCAGTGAGGAAGACCCGGTGGACATCCTCAGCTACACGCCGTCCAACTCGACGGCCCGGCCGCTGACGGACGGCGCCGGCGCCCCCAAGGCGGCCGCCTCGCAGTCGTGGATGGACGGGCTGAGCCTCGACGACATCACGTACCTGGTCGGCGCGGTCGGGGTGCTTGGCCTGCTGCTGGTCGGCGCCGGCATCTTCGGCATCGTGCGGGCCCGTCGCCGGCCTCCGGCCGCCGACGCGTCCGACCGGTCGGACCCGGACGGCGAGCCGATCGGTCCGGGTGGCGGCCGTGCCGACGACGGTTTTCCGGGCGGTGACCGCGCGGGCGGCGTCTACGGTGGCGGCGCGCCGGCGGGCGGGGCGGTCTACGGCGG
>NZ_QGKR01000285.1 GCF_003172955.1 Micromonospora acroterricola
GGTCCGCGCCCCGCGCGGCGCCGGGATGCGGGCGGCCTGGTCGGTGGTACGCGGGCAGCCGGCCGCCCGGCTCGGCATCGCCGCGGTGGCGGTCGGCCACCTGGTGATGGTGGCGGTGATGTCGATGACCCCGGTCCGCCTCGGTGAGTCGCACGCCGACGCCGACGTGCTGCGGCTGGTCGGCATCGTGCTGAGCTTGCACATCGCCGGCATGTACGCGTTCTCCCCGCTGGTCGGCTGGCTCACCGACCGGCTCGGCCGGCGGGCGGTGATCCTCGGTGGGGTCGGGCTGCTGCTGGCGGCCTGCGCGGTCGCCGGCACCGCCGGGCACCACACACCCCGACTCTCGGTGGGTCTGGTCCTGCTCGGGCTGGGGTGGTCGGGGACGATGGTGGCCGGCTCCACGCTGCTCTCCGAGTCGGTGCCGGCCGACGTGCGGCCGAGCGTCCAGGGGCTGTCCGACCTGACCATGGGGCTGGCCGGGGCCGGCGCCGCCATGGTCAGCGGGTTTGTCATGCAGATGGCCGGTTATCCGGTGCTCGCCCTGCTCGCGGCGGTCGCAACGGTGCCCCTGGTGGCGCTAGCGTTGCGCCCGGTGCCGACCGGGGCACCGGATGAGGAGGGCTGATCACGTGCGGCTGACCGACTTCTGGGCGCGGCTGGAGGAGGCGTTCGGGCCCGGCTACGCGGCCAGCATCGCCCGCGACCAGGTGCTGTCCCAGCTCGATGGACGGACCATCGAGCAGGCACTGGCATCGGGGGAGCAGACGCACGTGGTGTGGCGGGCGGTCTGTGCCGCGTACCCCGACCGAGTGCCCGCGCGACTACGCTGAGCAGCCTTTTCGACACTTCCGCGTGTCGCTTGTCCAGTCGTACACCTGTTCGGCTATTGTCCACAGCTGGGTGCTCGTCCACAGCTCGCGGCCCGTCGGCTGGTTTTCTGTCGGACCCAGCGCCTAGCGTGTCCGCGTGACGCGAAGCTCAGCAAAGACGCCGGCGAAGGCAGGGGTGGCAACCATGGCAGCAGGGCCTGACCGGGAGAAGGCACTCGACCTTGCTCTCGCTCAGATTGACAAGCAGTTCGGCAAGGGCTCGGTGATGCGGCTGGGGGAGCGGCCCGTCATCCAGACCGCCGTGATCCCGACCGGTTCCATCGCGCTCGACGTGGCGCTGGGTGTGGGTGGCCTGCCCCGCGGCCGGGTGGTCGAGATCTACGGCCCCGAGTCCAGCGGTAAGACCACGGTGGCGTTGCACGCGGTGGCCAGTGCCCAGCGAGCCGGCGGCATCGCGGCCTTCATCGACGCCGAGCACGCGCTCGACCCGGATTACGCGAAGGCCCTCGGCGTCGACACCGACGCGATGCTCGTCTCTCAGCCGGACACCGGCGAGCAGGCGCTGGAGATCGCGGACATGCTGATCCGCTCCGGCGCGATCGACATCATCGTGATCGACTCGGTGGCGGCCCTGGTGCCGCGTGCCGAGATCGAGGGTGAGATGGGCGACAGCCACGTGGGTCTCCAGGCTCGGCTGATGAGCCAGGCGCTGCGGAAGATCACCGGTGTGCTCAGCAACACCGGCACCACGGCGATCTTCATCAACCAGCTCCGGGAAAAGATCGGCGTGATGTTCGGCAGCCCCGAGACCACGACCGGTGGTCGGGCGCTGAAGTTCTACGCCTCGGTCCGGCTCGACGTGCGACGCATCGAGAGCCTCAAGGACGGCACCGACGTGGTCGGTAACCGCACCCGGGTCAAGGTCGTGAAGAACAAGGTCGCGGCGCCGTTCAAGCAGGCTGAGTTCGACATCATGTACGGCAAGGGCATCTCGCGCGAGGGCTCGCTGATCGACGTCGGCGTGGAGCAGGCGATCATCCGCAAGTCCGGCGCCTGGTACACGTACGACGGCGACCAGCTCGGCCAGGGCAAGGAGAAGGCCCGGGAGTTCCTGAAGGAAAACCCGGACGTGGCCGCCGAGATCGAGAAGAAGATCCTGGAGAAGCTCGGCGTCGGGGTCGGCGCGGGTGACGCCGCCGGTGGCCCGGAGCTGCCGCCGGTCGACTTCTGATCGGTCGCTGACCCATGGCAGGACGACGCGCCCGTACGGGGCGGGGCTGGGATGCCGGTCCGCCCCGTACGGGCGACGCCAGCGATCCGCCCCGCCCCCGCCGGGGTCGCCGGGGCCGGTCCGAGACGGCCGATGTGGCCGAGTCTCCGGCCCCGCCCCGCGACGAGTCGGAGGTGGCCCGCGAGATCTGCCTGCGCCAGCTCGCCGTCCGCCCACGCACCCGGGCCGAGCTGGCCGGGGCGCTGGCCAAGCGGGGCATCTCCGAGCAGGTTTCGGCGGAGGTGCTCGACCGGTACGACGAGGTCGGCATCATCGACGACGCCGCGTTCGCCCGGGCCTGGGTGTCCAGCCGGCACGCCGGACGTGGCCTGGCCCGCAGAGCGCTCGCCAACGAGCTGCGCCAGAAGGGCGTGGACGGCGAGGTGGCCACCGAGGCGCTGGGCGAGCTGGATGAGGAGACCGAGGCGGAGACCGCCCGCGCCCTGGTCGAGCGGAAGCTGCGCACCGCCCGGGGCGAGCCCGACGCCGTGTTCCGCCGGCTGGTGGGCATGCTGGCCCGCAAGGGTTATCCACCCGGTGTGGCGATCCGGGCGGTGAAGGACGCGATCGCGGCGCAGGGCGCCGAGGCGGCCGAGTTCGCCGAGCAGATCGACGCCGACGCGCTCGCCGACGCTGAGGGCGAACTGGACCGGGGCGGCCGCCCGTCCGAGTGAGTGGGCCGGGGCGAGTCCCGCCGGAGGTGCGGGCCCGACGCTGAAGGCGTGTCTCAACGGCGGGCCGGCCCGATGTCCGCAATTCGACGGATGGGTCACACCTGCCGAGGGCCGAATCACGGGGCCGAGCGTCGCCAGGTGATCGGCTGCGGTGGGCTGAGCAGGCCCGGCACGCTCACCGAGCCCGACACCTCGCGGAGTTTGTCCACTCCTGTCCGGCCAGACATCAGCAGTCGGTGATGTCGCCGCTTCTCTCCGTTCGGGGGGTTTGATCATGAGTTCTTGACCAGACCGCCCCCGGCGACCTAGCCTCGCCATACAGGCTCACATTGCCCGACCAAGCGCAGGCTAAGCGCACAACATAGATCGCGTAACAAGACAGCATCACTTTGGCCAGCGCAGCCGGCCATTCATCGCAGCTCCGGGCAGGCCGGTCCGGAGCGGCGCGACAACTGCACCCGGCCGCCGACGATGCCCGCGGGCACCGCCGGCGGAGAGAGCTACCCACGGCCAGTCGCTCCGGTCGGGCGTCCAGAGTCGCAGGAGCGTGCCCTCGGCACGGTCGCTGCGGCGCAGACGTATCAGGGGAGGCGGCCATGGCGGGGCGGCACAGGTTCACCGGCGGTCCGCACGAGGTCCCGGCATGAGCACCTTCGACATCGTGCTCCTCGCCGCCGTACTCATCCTGACCCTGGTGGTCGTCGGCGCGGTCCTGTTCGGCGTCCGGACGCTGCGCCAGGTCGGCGCGGCACCGGTGCCGGAGGATCCGGCGTTCATCGCCGAGAAGGACCGTCAGGAGCAGTCCCTGGCCGCCCTGCGCAGCGCGGCCGACCAGGCCAACAGCACCATCGACGTGGCGAAGTCGGCGGCGTCGGCCGCCCGGGCCGAGGCTGCGGCGGCGAAGGCGGAGGCGAAGGCGGCACGGGCCGAGGCCCGCCGGGTACTCGACGACGCCCGCGCCGAGGCCGACACCGTGCTGGAGCGGGCCCACAAGCAGGCGGAGGCGGACGCCGAACAGCTGCGCACGACCGCCCGGCGCAGCGGCGAGCGGGAGGTCGCGGTGCTCGCCGCCACCACCCGGGAGCAGGCGGCCGAGGTGGAACGTCGGGCCGCGCGGATGGACGAGCGGGAGCGGCTGCACACCGAGGAGGTGGAGCGGTTCGCCGAGCGGGAGCGCCAGCTCACCGCGGCCCGCGCCGCCCTCGCGGCCCGCGAGTCCGAGCTCACCCGGCGCGAGGCCGAAGTGGCCGAGGCGGAGGAGATGCGCCGCCGGGAGCTGGAACGGGTCGCCGGCCTCACCGCCGAGGCGGCCCGCCTGGAGCTGGTCGAGGCGATCGAGACGCAGGCCAAGCGGGAGGGGGCGCTGCTGGTGCGGGACATCGAGTCCGACGCACGCAACACCGCCGAGCAGCGGGCCCGGCACATCGTGGTCGACGCCATCCAGCGGGTCGCCAGCGAGCAGACCGCGGAGAGCGTGGTCAGCGTCCTGCACCTGCCCGGCGACGAGATGAAGGGCCGCATCATCGGCCGGGAGGGGCGCAACATCCGCGCCTTCGAGTCGGTGACCGGGGTCAACCTGATCATCGACGACACCCCCGAGGCGGTGCTGCTCTCCTGCTTCGACCCGGTACGCCGTGAGGTCGGTCGCCTCACCCTCGAGAAGCTGGTGCTGGACGGCCGGATCCACCCGCACCGGATCGAGGAGGTCTACGACCTGGCCCGGCACGAGGTGGAGGAGCTCTGCCACCGGGCCGCCGAGGACGCCCTGGTCGAGGTCGGCATCACCGAGATCCACCCGGAGCTGGTCACCCTGCTGGGCCGGCTGCGCTACCGCACCTCGTACGGGCAGAACGTGCTCAAGCACCTGGTCGAGACCGCGCACATCGCCGGCATCATGGCCGCCGAGCTGCGGCTGGACGTGTCCACCATCAAGCGGTCGGCGTTCCTGCACGACATCGGCAAGGCGCTGACCCACGAGGTGGAGGGCAGCCACGCCATCATCGGCGCCGACCTGGCCCGCAAGTACGGCGAGCACGAGGACGTCGTGCACGCCATCGAGGCGCACCACAACGAGGTGCCGCCGCAGACCATCGAGGCCGTGCTCACCCAGGCCTCCGACGCCTGCTCGGGGGGTCGGCCGGGCGCGCGCCGGGAGAGCCTGGAGGCGTACGTGAAGCGCCTGGAGCGGATCGAGGAGATCGCCGCCAGCAAGCTCGGCGTGGACAAGGTCTTCGCGATGCAGGCCGGCCGGGAGATCCGGGTGATGGTCAAGCCGGACGACGTGGACGACATCGGGGCGGCCGTGCTGGCCCGCGACGTGGCCAAGCAGATCGAGGAGGAGCTGACCTACCCGGGTCAGATCCGGGTGACCGTGGTCCGCGAGTCCCGGGTCACCGAGATCGCCCGCTGACCTACGACCGCACGACGGGCGGGTGGCATGGCCACCCGCCCGTCGACGTATCTCACCGCCGCGCCCGCCGGGCCGGTGCCCTGCCGGGTCCGGTCCGCTGCCGTCGCGGGCGGTCAGCCCTGCGGCTCGACGACGCTGACCCCGCCGGCCCGGTTGGCACCGGTGGCAATCCGCCGCTGCGCGCGGAACCCGCGCCGCTGGCTGCGCTGGTCCAGCCAGTTGGCCAGCGTGCTCAGCAGTGAGTTGATCACGATGTAGATGGCGGCCGCCACGATAGCGGCGGCGACGATGTTGCCCCGGTTCGCGGCGAGGTCGTTGACCCCGCGCTGCATCAGCTCCGGGAAGGCCACGATGTAGCCGAGCGCGGTGTCCTTGAGCAGCACCACCAACTGGCTGACGATGACCGGCAGCATGGCCCGAGCGGCCTGCGGGATCAGGATCAGCCGCATCACCTGGCTCTTGCGCAGGCCCACCGCGTAGGCCGCCTCGGACTGGCCGCTCGGGACCGACCGGATGCCGGCGCGGAACGCCTCGGCGAGCACCGAGCCGTTGTAGAGCGTCAACCCGGCGACCACGGCCCAGAACGCCGGCACCGGCCCCTGGATGAGGAAGGGCACGCCGTAGAAGATGAAGAAGATCATCAGCAGCAGCGGCACGGCCCGGAAGAACTCGACGACCGCGCCAGCTGGAATGCTGATCCACCGACGCTCGGAGAGCCGCCCGACCGCGAAGATGATGCCGAAGGCGAGCGAGAGCACCATGCCGGTGAGCGCGGCGAACAGCGTCTGCCGCAGGCCGGGCAGGATGAACTGGGTCCAGGTCGCGCCTTCGGTGAAGGGCTGCCAGAGCGCGCCCTCCCACTGCCCGGCCTGGTCGAACTTGGCGTACACCCACCAGAGCAGGCCGGCCAGGGCGACGCCGAAGACCACGGTGAGCAGCGCGTTGCGGACCCGGGCCCGCGGGCCGGGGTGGTCGTAGAGAACCGTGTTGGCGCTCATCAGCGCTTCACCGCCAGACGGTTGGCCAGCCACCCGAAGAAGTAGCCGGTGGGGATCAGGAACGCGGCGAACGTGCCGGCGAAGACCAGGAAGATCGGGATGACCGCGTCGCCGTTGCTGTTGATGAGGTCCTTCATCACGTTCGAGGACTCCATCAGGCCGATGGTGCCGACGATCGTGGCGTTCTTGCAGAGCGCGATGAGGATGCTGCCCAGCGGCGCGACCACTGAGCGTGTCGCCTGGGGCAGCACCACGATCCGCAGGGTCTGGGCGAAGGTGAGGCCGATCGCCCGGGCCGCCTCAGCCTGCCCGGCGGGCACGGTGTTGACCCCGGACCGCAGCGCCTCGCAGACGAAGGCGGCCGTGTACGCCGACAGGCCGATGACTCCGAGCCAGAAGTTGTTCAGATCCAGGTCGTCGACCAGGCTCAGCCCGAGGGTGGAGTAGAGCCCGAAGAAGCAGAAGAAGATGACCAGGGTGAGTGGCGTGTTGCGGAAGATGTTGACCCACGCTGCCCCGAAGCCGCGCAGCACGGGCACCGGCGAGACCCGCATGGCGGCGAGCAGCACGCCGAGCACCAGCGCGAGCACCGCCGACGCGCCGGTCAGCTTGAGGATCCAGAGAAAACTCGACACGTAGGCGTCGAAGTTCGTCGGATCAGCGAATACGTGCATGCGTCGGCTCCCGGGGTCAGGTCGTCGGCGTCGTGACGGGCCGGAGGCCGGCACCCACGATCAGGTGCCGGCCCCCGGGACCGGTCAGACGCTGCCGCAGTTGGTCAGCTTGGTGGTGTCCAGCTCGGGCGCGGCCTTGCCGCTCTTGCCCAGACTGGTGTCCCAGGCGGCCTTGTAGGTGCCGTCGGCGGCGGCGGCCTTGAGGATCTCGTTGACCTTCTCGCAGCCGTCCTTGTCGTCCTTCTTCAGGCCGATGCCGTAGGGCTCGGTGGAGAAGGTCTTGCCGACGACCTTGAACTTGCCGGCGAACTGCGACTGGGCGGCGTAGCCGGCGAGGATGATGTCATCGGTGGTGACGGCGTCGACCTGGCCGTTCTCCAGCAGCGGCAGGCACTTCGAGTACGAGTCGAACTGCTGCAGCCGGGCCTTCGGGTAGTCCGACTGGATCCGCTTGGCGGGCGTGGATCCCGAGGCCGAGCAGACCGTCTTGCCGTCCAGACCCTCCGGGCCGGCGATCGTCGAGTCGGACTTGACCAGCAGGTCCTGACCGGCGATGAAGTACGGGCCGGCGAAGTTCACCTTCTGCTTGCGCTCGTCGTTGATGGTGTACGTCGCCACCACCAGGTCGACGGTGCCCTGCTGGATGAAGGGCTCCCGGTTGTTGGAGACCGTCGTCTTCCACTCGATGTTGTTCGCGTCGACGCCGAGGCCCTTGGCAATGATCTTGCCAATCTCGATGTCGAAGCCCTCGTACTGGCTGCCGGTCTGCAGACCCAGGCCCGGCTGGTCGGCCTTGACGCCGATCACGAGCTTCTTCTGGCTCTCCGCCTTGCCGACGATGCCCTTGGCGCCCGAGCTGCTGGTGCCGTTGCCCTCATCGCCGCCGCAGGCGGTCATGGTGATGGCCAGAGCGGCGACCGCGGCGGCCGCCGCAACGCGCTTCATACGCATACTCTTCTCCTTCTTCAACGGGGCCCGCCGGTGGCCGGCGTGCTCCACTACGGACGCCTAGTGCGTGAGGATCTTGGAGAGGAAGTCCTTCGCCCGGTCGCTGCGCGGGTTGGCGAAGAACTCCTCCGGCGGGGCGTCCTCGACCAGTTGGCCGTCGGCCATGAAGATGACCCGGTTCGCGGCGTGCCGCGCGAAGCCCATCTCGTGGGTGACCACGACCATCGTCATGCCGTCCCGGGCCAGTGAGGTCATCACGTCCAGCACCTCGCCGACCATCTCCGGGTCCAGCGCGCTGGTCGGCTCGTCGAAGAGCATCGCCTTGGGCTGCATGGCCAGCGCCCGGGCGATGGCCACCCGCTGCTGCTGGCCGCCGGAGAGCTGGGCCGGGAACTTGTCCGCCTGGTTGGCGATGCCGACCCGGTCGAGCAGGGCCAGGCCGCGCTCGCGGGCCGCGGCCGGCTTCTCCTTGCGGACCTTGATCGGGCCGAGGGTGACGTTCTCCAGGATGGTCTTGTGGGCGAAGAGGTTGAAGGACTGGAACACCATCCCGACCTCGCTGCGCAGCTTGGCGAGGGGCTTGCCCTCGGCCGGCAGCGGCTGGCCGTCGAAGATGATGGTGCCGGAGCTGATCGGCTCCAGTCGGTTGATGGCGCGGCACAGCGTCGACTTGCCGGAGCCGGACGGGCCGATCACCACGACCACCTCGCCCCGGCCCACCGACAGCGAGACGTCGTCCAGCACGTGCAGCGGCCCGAACCACTTGTTGACCGCGTCCAGCACGATGAGCGGTTCGCCCGTCGTCACGTCGTCCACCGTCCCTGTCGTCTCCCGGATAGGGGTCGGTTGACCCCCGGTGCGGCCACTGTAGGCGGCGTGATGTGGCGGAACGCAACCTGGCGGGTCACGGAGCGGTAACACCGGTCACGATCGTCGTGTCGAGTCCGATTCCGGTCATCGTGCGGGCCGCAGCGGTGGCGTCGGCGGCCGGTTGCCGAGATCATTGGGGGATGACCGAACCGGTACGCCTGACCCGGTACGCGCGCGGCGGCGGCTGCGCCTGCAAGATCCCGCCGGGTGAGCTGGAGATCATGGTGGCCGGTCTCGGCCCCGCCACGGGCACCGCCGAGCTGCTGGTGGGGCTGGACCACGGCGACGACGCGGCGGTGGTCCGCCTGGACGAGCGCACCGGCCTGGTCAGCACCGCCGACTTCTTCACGCCGGTGGTCGACGACGCGTACGACTGGGGGCGGATCGCCGCCGCCAACGCGCTCTCCGACGTGTACGCGATGGGTGGTGTCCCGCTGGTCGCGCTCAACCTGCTCTGCTGGCCGCGTGACGTGTTGCCGCTCGAGCTGGCCCGCGAGGTGCTGCGGGGCGGGCAGGACGTGGCCCGCGAGGCCGGCTGTCACCTGGCCGGCGGGCACAGCGTGGACGACGACGGCCCGAAGTACGGTCTCGCGGTCACCGGCACGGTCCGGCCGGAGGAGCTGATCACCCTGGACGCGGGCCGGGCCGGCGTGCCGCTGTCGCTGACCAAGCCGCTCGGGGTCGGCGTGCTGAACACCCGGCACAAGGCCACCGGTGAGAGCTTCCCGGAGGCGGTGGCCACGATGAGCGCGCTCAACCGGGACGCCGCCCGCGCGGCGGTCGACGCCGGCATTCGCTGCGGCACCGACGTGACCGGGTTCGGTCTGCTCGGGCACGCCTCCAAGCTCGCCCGCGCCAGCCAGCTCACGGTGGCGATCGACACCGCCCGGGTGCCCTACCTGCCGGGTGCGCGGGAGGCGCTGCGCGACGGGTACGTCAGCGGCGGCAGCCGGCGCAACCTGGACTGGGTCACCCCGTGGACGGACTTCGGCGCCGTCGGCGAGGACGAGCGGCTGCTGCTGGCCGACGCGCAGACCTCCGGCGGTCTGCTGGTCGCCGGTGAGCTGCCGGGCGCGCCGGTGGTGGGCGAGCTGCTGCCCCGCGGGGAGCACCTGGTCGTCCTGCGCTGACCGTCAGCGGCCGCGTCAGCCGGCCCGGGACACGCGCCGCCGGTCGTGCGGACGGCGCACCATACCCGATAAACTGTCACCTTCCCGCTACTCCGAGCATCGGGGCTGAGGGAAATTTTGCCCGGAATGGTCACAGACCGGTAACTTGCCCCCGGCTGAGGCCATATGCCCCCCACCATCGTCAGTAAGGCCCGATCCGGAGGCCGGTGGGACGAACGCAGCGAGGAGGCGGAATGACCGAGCTGTGGAACTGGAGAATCGACCGGGTACGACCCGTGGAGGTCTACCCGGCGCTGGCCGAGGCGCTCGGCCGGGTGGTGATGCCGCTGGCGGTGGCCGACCCGGCGCGGCTGCCGGCGTACGCGGTGGTCTGCGACGTCTGGCAGGCGCCGGGCGAGTTCGCGACGATCGTGGACTGCTACGGGGTGCCCGAGCGGCTCCCCGAGCACGCCAGCATCGCCGCGCTGGCCCGGCTGCTCGACCGCAACTGCCTGCTGCGCGACGACACGCTCGACGCCAGCCGGCACCTGCTCGTCGCCCCGGACGGCACGGTCCGCCCGGTGCACTTCGACATCCGCGACACCGACGACGGCGAGGTGCTCAGCCGGCAGCGGCTCTGCTCGCTCGCCGACCCGGGCTGCCGGGGCTGGTCGCAGTGCCACCGCTCACGCTGGGCGCCCGACACGGTCGCCCCGGCGCTCGCCGCGGCCTGACCCCGGCCGCCCCCGGCGGCGGATGCCGCGCGGGCGGTCAGCCGCGGCCGGCGGCGGTGGCCGACGGG
>NZ_QGKR01000323.1 GCF_003172955.1 Micromonospora acroterricola
GCCGTGCGCCGCCCGCGGCGGCGCACGGCCGCCGCGGGCGGGGCACGGCTACGGAAAAAGGCGGGGCCCCGGTGGCTTTCGCCACCGGGGCCCCGCCCCTGTTGCCGCTGGTACTACTCGTCCGCGCCCGCGGCGGCGGTGCCACCGAGGTCGGCCGGCACGGCGTCCGGAACCTCGACCGGCTTTTCCGCGCCCCGGAAGACGAGCTTGGAATTGTCGATGTCGTTCGGGTCGCCCTCGCAGTCCACCACGACGATCTGACCCGGGGTCAGCTCGTTGAACAGGATCCGCTCGGAGAGGTTGTCCTCGATGTCGCGCTGGATCGTGCGACGCAGGGGACGGGCACCGAGCACCGGGTCGAAGCCCTTCATCGCCAGGTACTTCTTGGCGTTGTCGGTCAGCTCCAGACCCATGTCCTTGTTCCGCAGCTGCGTCTCGATCCGCTGGATCATGATGTCCACGATCGAGAGGATCTCGTTCTGGCGCAGCTGGTGGAAGACGATGGTGTCGTCGATCCGGTTGAGGAACTCAGGCCGGAAGTGCTGCTTGAGCTCGTCGTTGACCTTCTGCTTCATCCGGTCGTAGTTGGACTCGGAGTCCTCCGACGCCTGGAAGCCGAGCGACACCGCCTTGGCGACGTCCCTGGTGCCCAGGTTGGTGGTCAGGATGATGACCGTGTTCTTGAAGTCCACGATCCGGCCCTGACCGTCGGTGAGCCGACCGTCCTCCAGGATCTGGAGCAGCGTGTTGAACACGTCCGGGTGAGCCTTCTCGATCTCGTCGAAGAGGACCACCGAGAACGGCCGACGCCGCACCTTCTCGGTCAGCTGCCCGCCCTCGTCGTAGCCGACGTAGCCGGGAGGGGCACCAACGAGCCGGGAGACCGTGTAGCGGTCGTGGAACTCGGACATGTCCAGCTGGATGAGAGCATCCTCGCTGCCGAAGAGGAACTCGGCGAGCGCCTTGGACAGCTCGGTCTTACCGACACCGGACGGACCGGCGAAGATGAACGAGCCCGACGGGCGCTTCGGGTCCTTCAGGCCGGCCCGGGTACGCCGGATCGCCTTCGAGACCGCCTTGACCGCGTCCTCCTGGCCGATGACGCGCTTGTGCAGCTCGTCCTCCATGCGCAGCAGGCGCGAGGTCTCCTCCTCGGTCAGCTTGTAGACCGGGATGCCGGTCCAGTTGCCGAGCACCTCGGCGATCTGCTCGTCGTCAACCTCGCTGACGACGTCCAGGTCACCGGCCTTCCACTCCTTCTCCCGCTGCGCCTTCTGGCCGAGGAGCTGCTTCTCCTTGTCGCGCAGCTGGGCGGCGCGCTCGAAGTCCTGCGCGTCGATCGCGGACTCCTTGTCGCGACGCACCTGTGCGATGCGCTCGTCGAAGTCGCGCAGGTCTGGCGGCGCGGTCATCCGCCGGATCCGCATCCGGGCGCCGGCCTCGTCGATCAGGTCGATCGCCTTGTCCGGCAGGAAGCGGTCGGAGATGTATCTATCGGCCAGGGTTGCGGCAGCCACGAGAGCAGCGTCCGTGATCGAGACGCGGTGGTGCGCCTCGTAGCGGTCGCGCAGGCCCTTGAGGATCTCGATGGTGTGGGCCAGCGACGGCTCACCCACCTGGATCGGCTGGAACCGGCGCTCGAGCGCGGCGTCCTTCTCGAGGTGCTTGCGGTACTCGTCGAGCGTGGTGGCACCGATGGTCTGCAGCTCACCACGGGCCAGCATCGGCTTGAGGATGCTCGCCGCGTCGATCGCGCCCTCGGCGGCACCCGCACCCACCAGGGTGTGGATCTCGTCGATGAACAGGATGATGTCGCCGCGGGTGCGGATCTCCTTGAGCACCTTCTTGAGGCGCTCCTCGAAGTCACCGCGGTAGCGGGAACCGGCGACCAGCGCACCGAGGTCGAGCGTGTAGAGCTGCTTGTCCTTGAGCGTCTCGGGCACCTCGCCCTTGATGATCTTCTGGGACAGGCCCTCCACCACGGCGGTCTTACCGACACCGGGCTCACCGATCAGGACCGGGTTGTTCTTGGTACGGCGGGAGAGCACCTGCATGACCCGCTCGATTTCCTTCTCGCGCCCGATGACCGGGTCGAGCTTGCCCTCACGGGCGGCCTGGGTCAGGTTGCGGCCGAACTGGTCCAGCACGAGGCTGGTCGACGGCGCGGCCTCACCCGGCGCGGCGCCCGCCGCGGCCGGCTCCTTGCCCTGGTAGCCGGAGAGCAGCTGGATGACCTGCTGGCGGACCCGGTTGAGGTCGGCGCCGAGCTTGACCAGCACCTGGGCGGCGACGCCCTCACCCTCGCGGATCAGACCGAGCAGGATGTGCTCCGTGCCGATGTAGTTGTGGCCGAGCTGCAGCGCCTCGCGCAGCGACAGCTCCAGCACCTTCTTGGCCCGCGGCGTGAACGGGATGTGCCCGCTCGGCGCCTGCTGGCCCTGGCCGATGATCTCCTCGACCTGCTGGCGGACGCCCTCCAGGGAGATGCCGAGGCTCTCCAGGGCCTTTGCCGCGACGCCTTCACCTTCGTGGATCAGGCCCAGCAGGATGTGTTCCGTACCGATGTAGTTGTGGTTGAGCATCCGGGCCTCTTCTTGGGCCAGGACGACAACCCGTCGCGCTCGGTCGGTGAACCGCTCGAACATGCCCTCGTGCTCCTCACGTGCCGTGCGCCTTGATGGTCAAGATCTTGGCGGGGCCGGTGCACGAACGTCCGGGACGGGCGTCCGTGCCTCCTTACTCTATCGTCGCTGACCGACTCAGCTGAGGTCGTGTGTCTCCGGTGCGGGTCGGTTCCACGTCGTTTTGCACAACCGTCCGCGCTCAGGAGGTGTTCCGGTACCCCTGTCGCTACGCGCAGAGCGAAATCCGACTGGCGCGACGGAAGCCCCTCTCCCGGCTCGGGAAGGCTCCGGGAGGGGTGAGCCGGCGCTGGCGACGACCACCGAGCGCGGCCCGGGGAGGTTGTCCACAGGTTGTGGAAAGCTGCTCCACCGCCTGTGGACAACGTCGGGCGGGCGGGAATGCTTCCCCGACCCCTCGGCTGGCCGGCGGGCGCCGGGCCGGGGCTGGCGGGAATACGGCGACGCCGGCCCGGAGGATGCTCCGGCCCGGCGTCGTGTCGCCCTGCGGCGGCCGCTGGCCACCACGCTGCTGACGGATCAGCGCTTGGCGTGGTACTCGTCGACGATCTCCTGCGGGATGCGCCCACGGTCGGAGATGTCCTTGCCGGCCTTCTTGGCCCACTCCCGGATCGCCTTGTTCTGCTCCCGGTCGGCGGTCGCGCCGCCCCGACCGCGGGCGGCCCGTCCACCGATGACCACGCCGCCCCGGCCCACCTTGTTGCCGGCGCCCACGTACGGAGCGAATACGTCGCGCAATTTCGCGGCGTTGGAACTCGACAGGTCGATCTCGTACTGAACGCCGTCGAGGGCGAACTTGACGGTCTCGTCCGCGTCCCCGCCGTCCAGGTCATCGACCAGCTTGTGAATGATCTGCTTGGCCACGTCCCACATTCCTTTCGAGCAGGGTGCTCCTGCTAACGAGAGCACAATAACCCGCGCGCTGCTCGCCCCGTCAATAGGATGCGGTTACGGCACGGCACGAGACGGCCGGACTACTCCGGTCGGACCAACGGGAAGAGGATCGTTTCCCGAATTCCGAGCCCGGTCAGGGCCATCAAGAGCCGGTCGATTCCCATTCCCATACCGCCGGCCGGCGGCATTCCGTACTCCATCGCCCGGAGAAAGTCCTCGTCGAGACGCATGGCCTCGTCGTCGCCGCGGGCGCCGAGCTGCGCCTGGGCCACCAGCCGCTCACGCTGCACCACCGGGTCGACCAGCTCGGAGTACGCGGTGCCCAGCTCGAACCCGAGCACGTAGAGGTCCCACTTCTCGGCCAGCCCCGGCTCGGTGCGGTGGGCGCGGGTGAGCGGGCTGGTCTCCTCCGGGTAGTCCATGATGAAGGTGGGCGCCTCCAGACCGGGGACGACCAGCTCCTCGAACAGTTCCTCGGCCAGCTTGCCCGGGCCCCACTTCGGGTCCACGGCCAGTCCCACCTTGTCCGCGTACTCGACCAGGCGGGTCCGTTCGGTGCGGACCGTGACCTCCTCGCCGAGTGCCTCGGAAAGGACCCCGAAGAGGGTCACCGTCCGCCACTCGCCGCCCAGGTCGAACTCCCGCCCGTCGGCGTGGGTCACCACCGTCGAGCCGCCGACCGCGATCGCCGCCTGTTGCACGAGATTGCGGGTCAACTCGGCCATCGTGTTGTAGTCGCCGTACGCCTGGTACGTCTCCAGCATCGCGAACTCCGGCGAGTGCGAAGAGTCGACACCCTCATTACGGAAGTTGCGGTTGATCTCGAAGACGCGGTCGACACCGCCGACGACTGCGCGCTTGAGAAACAGTTCCGGAGCGATTCGCAGATACAGATCGGTGTTCAACGCATTGCTGTGGGTCACGAACGGTCGGGCCGCCGCGCCGCCGTGCAGCAGTTGCAGCATCGGCGTTTCGACCTCGATGTAGCCCTGCCCGTGCAGCGAATCCCGCAGACTGCGCACGGCCGCGGCCCGGGTACGGACCATCTGCCGGGCCTGCGGCCGGACGATCAGGTCGACGTAACGCTGCCGGACCCGCGCCTCCTCGGAGAGCGGCTTGTGCGCCACCGGCAGCGGCCGCAGCGCCTTGGCGGTCATCTCCCACCGCTCGGCCAGCACCGACAGCTCGCCCCGGCGGCTGGTGATCACCTCGCCGGTGACGCCGACGTGGTCACCGAGGTCGATGAGGCGCTTCCAGTCCTCCAGCCGCTCCGGCCCGACCCGGTCCAGCGAGAGCATCGCCTGCAGCTCGGTGCCGTCGCCGTCGCGCAGGGTCGCGAAGCAGAGCTTGCCCGTGTTGCGGACGAAGATCACCCGGCCGGTCACCGAGACCTGGTCGCCGGTGGCGGTGTCGGTGGGCAGGTCCGCGTAGCGCGCCCGGACCTCCGACAGGGTGGCGGTGCGGGCGAAGCCGACCGGGTAGGGCTCGGCCCCGTCGGCGAGCATCCGGTCCCGCTTCTCCCGGCGGACCTTCATCTGCTCGGGAAGGTCATCGGCGGGATCCACTGGCACGGCGTTCTGCTCGCTCACGGCACGCTTCCTCGTCATGGAGATACGGGGGGTCAGGCCCGAGCGTACTCAAGCGCCCCGGAGCCTGTTACCGGATAACCTGCCCGTCATGGTCGATCACACTCACGCCCTCTCCTTCGGAGTTGCGGCGGGCGATTACGACCGGTTTCGTCCGACGTATCCGGAAGAGGCGGTCCGCTGGGCGCTTGACGGGCTGGACGCCCCCGCCCAGGTCGTCGACCTCGGGGCTGGCACCGGCATCCTGACCCGCGCCGTGCGGGCCCTCGGGCACCAGGTGCTGCCGGTGGAGCCCGACCCCGGGATGCGCGCCCAGCTGGGCTCCGCGACCCCCGGCGTGACCGCCCTGGCCGGCAGCGCCGAGGCGGTACCGCTGCCGGACGGCGCCGCCGACGCCGTGCTGGTCGGCCAGGCCTACCACTGGTTCGACCGGGAGCGCGCGCACGCGGAGGTCGCCCGCGTGCTCCGGCCGGGCGGGACGTTCGCCCCGGTGTGGAACGTCCGGGACGACCGGGCGGCCGGCTGGGTGAGCGAGCTGAGCCGGATCGCCCACCTCGGGGACAACTCGGCCGATCTGCTCGAGCAGGTCACCGGTTTCGGCCCGGCCTTCGGGCCGGTGGAGATGGCCCAGTTCGCGCACCGGACGCTGCTCACCCCCGAGGAGCTGCTCGGGCTGCTGCACACCCGCTCCTACTGGCTCGTCGCGCCGATCGAGGAGCGGGAAACGATCGACCGCGAGGTGCGGGAACTCCTCGCCAGCCACCCGGACGTGGCCGGTCGAGAGACCGTCGAGCTGCCGTACCGGACGCTGGTCTTCCGCGCCCGGCGGCGCTGATCCACCGGAGTCAGAGGTTGCGGTCGTAGACCATCCGCAGACCGATCAGGGTGATCATCGGCTCGTGGTGGGTGATGCTGCGGCACTCGTTGATGACCAGCGAGGCGAGACCGCCGGTGGCGATCACCGCCTTCACCTCGCCCAGCTCCTCGGTCATCCGCTCGACGATCCGGTCCACCTGCCCGGCGAAGCCGAAGTACAGGCCGGACTGGAGGCACTCCACGGTGTTCTTGCCGATCACCGAGCGGGGCTTCGTGGCCTCGACCTTGCGCAGCTGGGCGGCGCGGGCGGCCAGCGCGTCGAAGGAGATCTCGATGCCGGGGGCGAACGCCCCACCGAGGAACTCGCCCCGACCGCTGATCACGTCGAAGTTGGTGGTGGTGCCGAAGTCCACCACGATCGACGGCCCGCCGTAGAGGGTGTACGCGGCGAGGGTGTTCACCACCCGGTCGGCGCCCACCTCCTTCGGGTTGTCGATCGCCAACTGGACCCCGGTCCGCACCCCGGGCTCGACGATCACGCTCGGCAGGTCGGCGTAGTAGCGGCCGAGCATGGTGCGCAGCGACCGCAGCGCGGCCGGCACCGTGGAGCAGGCGGCCACACCGGTGATCTCGACGTTGTCCCCGGCGAGCAGGCCCCGGAACATCAGGCCGAGCTCGTCCGCCGTCGAGCGGGCATCGGTCTTGATCCGCCAGGAGTGCACCAGCTTGTCGCCGTCGAAGGTCGCCAGCACGGTGTTGGTGTTTCCGATGTCGATGCAGAGCAGCACGCACGCAGCCTAGACAACGACCGTCCGGGCGGGCGGGGACCGGCCGGCGGACCGTATCCTGGTCCCATCACGACATGAACACAGGTCGATCCACGGCGCGGCCGGACGGGGAGCGGACATGTCGGGGACGTGGTGGGCGCGAGGGCGGAACACCCTGCGCCGGCGTCGGCGGCACGTTCTCGTGCTGGTGGCTCTGGCCGGCGGCGCGATCTGGATGATCGTGCAGGCGTGGCAGGCGTCCCGACGGGAGACCGGCAGCTTCGCCGGCGACCTCTACCTCAACATCGGCGCCGCGCTGATCATGACGTTGCTGACCTACGTGGTGCTCAACCCACTCTTCCGCGAACTCCAGACCGTCAGCATCATCGAGCACCCCCGGCTGGACCGGGACGCGCTGATCGAACGGGTCGCCCAGTGCCGGGAGATCGTGGCCATCCTGGAGACCTGGACCAGCATGCTGGAGGGCCCCTACGCCTCCCGCTTCGTGGCCGCGCTGCGCTCCGCGCTCGCCAACGGCGCCACCGTCAAGGTGCTGCTGCTCGACCCGGACTCACCGGCGGTCCGGCTTCGCGGCGAGGAGCTGCGCCGGCGGGACGCCTCGGTGGCCATCCTCAACAACCTGTGGCACCTCGCCCGGCTCGGCGAGGAGCTGCCGGAGGCGGCCCGGGCCCGCCTCCAGGTCCGCGTCTACAGCGCCGCCCCCTCCGTACAGATGTACCGCTGGGACGGCAAGGCGTTCATCTCGTTCTTCCCGGTGCAGGGCAGCACCTTCGACACCCAGCAGATCGAGGCGTTCGTCTCCACCCCGCTGGGTGAATTCGTCGATGACCGGTTCGCCGAGCTGTGGGAGACCGCGCCGCTGGAGGACCTGGAGGCCTGCCTCACCCTGCGGCTCTGCCTGCGCCAGGCCGGTCGGGACCTGGAGACCTGCGAGGCGCTCTACGTACGCTCCGACGGCGACTGGTACATCGCCGGCACCGACCTGGTGCGCAACGTGGCCCGGCACGGGCTGACCGGGCTGAGCGTCGTGCTGGACCGGCCCGAGGCGGCCGGTGAGGTCTTCGCCGTCGGCGAGGCGGACGAGCTGGCGCCCGAGATCTACAACCGGGTGCTGGAGCTCTTCCGGGCCAAGTACGGCCTGGACGGCCGGCAGGACACCGAGAACCGGGTGATCTTCAACCTGGCCGCCACCTCACTGAGCACCGTCTGAGGCTCGCTCCTGCTCGGCGACCGCGCCGGCCGGAAACCCGTCACTCGACCCGCAGGTCCATCGCGATGTCCAGGATGGGCGACGAGTGGGTGAGCGCGCCCACCGAGAGGAAATCGACGCCGGTGGCCGCGTACCGGCTGGCCACCTCCAGGGTCAGCCCGCCGGTCGCCTCCAGCTCCGCCCGGTCACCCACGGCGGCCACCGCCTCGGCCAGCACCTCCGGGGTCATGTTGTCGCAGAGCAAAAAGGTCGCACCGGCCTCCACCGCCTCTACCGCCTCGCCGACCGTGGTCACCTCGACCTGCACCGGCACCTCGGGGAACGCCTCCCGGACCCGCCGGTACGCTGCGGTGATGCCCCCGGCGGCCAGCTTGTGGTTGTCCTTGATCATGGCCACGTCGTAGAGGCCCATCCGCTTGTTGGTGCCACCGCCGGCCCGCACCGCGTACTTCTCCAACGCCCGCAGGCCCGGCGTCGTCTTGCGGGTGTCGAGCACCATCGCCTTCGTGCCGGCCAGCGCGTCCGCCCAGGCACGGGTGTGGGTGGCCACCCCGGACATCCGGCAGAGCAGGTTGAGCGCCGTGCGCTCGGCGGTGAGCAGCAGCCGGCTCGGCCCGGTCACCGTCGCCAGCACGTCGCCGCGGGCCACCCGCTCGCCGTCGTGCGCCACCAGCGACACCTCGACGGTACGGGCGAGCCCGGTCACCTCACCGACCAGCTCGAACACGGCGGCGGCCACGGCCAGCCCGGCCAGCACACCGTCCGCGCGGGCCACCAGGTCGGCGGTGTCGGTCTGCTCCGCCGGGATGGTGGCCACGCTGGTGACGTCGAGGAAGTCCGGCCCCAGATCCTCGACCAGCGCGTTCTCGATCACCTGCCGCACCTGCGCCGGGTCCAGTCCGGCCGCCCGCAACGCCCGCTGCGTCGACTCCGTCATCGCGTCTCCTCCCACTGCTGCGTCAACCCGCCCTGCGCCCCTACCGACCCCACCAGGTGGCCCAGCCACCGCTCGTCTGCCGTCGGGAAGTCCTCCCGCCAGTGGCAACCCCGGGTCTCCTCACGCGCGTACGCGGCGGCCACCAGCGTCGACGCCACGGTGAGCAAGTTGGTCGCCTCCCAGTCGGCGGTGCGCGGCCGACCCCGGGCGGCGCCCAGCTCGGTCAGCGTCCCGGCCGTCGCCGCCAGCGTCGCCGCCGACCGGAGCACCCCGGCGCCTCGCGTCATCGCCCGTTGCAGGGCTGGCGTCGACTCGGCCGGCAGCACCCGGCCCGCGCCGCCGAGCCACGCGCCGGTGTCCGCCGGCCGGGCCTGATTGGGCAGGCCGGCCGCGATGTCGTCGGCGATCCGCCGGGAGAAGACCAGGCCCTCCAGCAGGGAGTTGCTGGCCAGGCGGTTCGCGCCGTGCACACCCGTGCAGGCGACCTCGCCGCAGGCGTACAGGCCGGGGATGGAGGTGCGGCCGTGCAGATCGGTCCGGACGCCGCCGGAGGCGTAGTGGGCGGCCGGGGCGACCGGGATCAGGTCGGTGGCCGGGTCCACGCCGATCGCCAGGCAGGACGCGACGATGGTCGGGAACCTCCCGGACAGGAAGGCCCCGCCCAGGTGCCGGGCGTCGAGGAAGACGTGGTCCGCGCCGGTGGCGAGCAGCACCCGGTGGATGCCCTTGGCCACCACGTCCCGCGGCGCCAGCTCGGCCAGCTCGTGCTGGCCGACCATGAACCGCTTGCCGTCGGCGTCGACCAGGTACGCGCCCTCCCCGCGCAGCGCCTCGGAGACCAGCGGCTGCTGCGCGTGCCCGGCGCCGGGCACCCCGGCGCCGGACGGCGTGATCAGGGCGGTCGGGTGGAACTGGACGAACTCCACGTCGGTGACCGCCGCGCCGGCCCGCATCGCCAGCGCCACCCCGTCCCCCGTGGAGACCGCCGGGTTGGTGGTGGCCGCGAAGATCTGACCCATCCCGCCGGTCGCCAGCACCACCGCCCGGGCCAGCAGTGCGCCGACACCGTCCTCGCTGCCCTCGCCGAGCACGTGCAGGGTGATCCCGCAGGCCGGGCCGAGCCCGTCCGGGCCGTCCCCGGGCGCCCGCAGCAGGTCCAGCACCAGGGCGTGCTCCACCAGCCGGATCCAGGGGTCGCGCCGTACCGCCGCGTGCAGCGCGCGCTGCACCTCCGCCCCGGTGGCGTCGCCACCCGCGTGCACGATCCGGTCCGCCCGGTGCCCGCCCTCACGGGTCAGCATCAGCGAACCGTCCGGGTTGCGGTCGAACTCGGCGCCGATCCGCATCAGCTCCCGCAGCCGGATCGGGCCCTCCTCGACCAGCACCTGGACCGCCGCCGGGTCGCACAGCCCGACGCCGGCGATCTCGGTGTCCGAGGCGTGCGCCGCCGGGGTGTCCCGCGGGTCGAGCACCGCGGCGATGCCACCCTGCGCCCACCGGGTCGAGCCGTCGTCGATGTTGACCTTGGTGACCACCGTGACGTGCAGGCCCGCCTCGCGCAGGTGCAGCGCGGCGGTCAGCCCGGCCACGCCGGAACCCACCACGATCACGTCGGTGGTCTCCACCCAGCCGGGGGCGGGCGCGGCCGCCGCGCTGCACC
>NZ_QGKR01000331.1 GCF_003172955.1 Micromonospora acroterricola
CCCCGCCCCCGCCCAGCGGGACCAACCTCAGCATCGGCGCCGGCGCCGACGGCTCCAGCAAGGCCAGCGGGACAAGCTACGGCAACGTGCGCGACGGCAGCATCAGCACCTACTGGTCGCCGGCCGGATCGACCGGCTCCATCTCCATCAAGTGGGGTTCCGCGACCCGGGT
Source organism: Micromonospora acroterricola (assembly GCF_003172955.1). Taxonomy (GTDB): domain Bacteria; phylum Actinomycetota; class Actinomycetes; order Mycobacteriales; family Micromonosporaceae; genus Micromonospora; species Micromonospora acroterricola. The sequence continues at coordinate 173 of NZ_QGKR01000331.1, forward strand.
CTCCCGGGTGGTCATCCGGGAGCCGTCGGGAACCCAGGGCTCCATCGGGTCCTGGCAGCTCGTCAACCACGACACCGGGGCGGTCCTGGCCTCCGGCAGTGGGGCGGGTTCCAGCACCTTCGCCGCGACCTCGCTGAGCAAGATCACCTTCAAGATCAACAGCTCGGGCGGTACGCCGCGGGTCGGTGAGTTCGAGACGTACGCCAGCTAGCAGCCGGCGCGGGCGGGGGCGCAGAAACGGGCGCTCCCGCCCGTTCGCGGTCACGTCATCGGCCCCGGGTGGTGGGGGTTGCGAAGCCCTAGCCCGTCGATGCGGTCTCGGTGAAGGTCTCCCGAAGTGCCGGGTCCAGCGGTCGGCCGGACGTCGGCTCGATGAACAACTCGGCGAGCAGCAGGTCGGGGAAATGGGTCGGGTTGACGCCCGACTCCCTGCGGCTGAGGGCCTGCAGCGCGCCGCCGAGCCGGAGGGCGGCCTTCACCGCGCCGGCCGGCAGGCGGGCGACTCGACGGCGCCGGCCGACCGCCTCGGCGACACGCGCGATCATGTCGCTCCATGTGAGGTTCTCGTCGGCGACCGGGATGTCGGCGCCACTGGCCTGCTCCAGAGCGTCCACCGCGATGTCGGCCACGCTGCGCGCCGAGGCCGCGGCAGTCCCGCCGGCGGGGGCCAGCAGCGGTGTACGGGACCGTGCCCACCGGTCCAGCGGGCCGGCCCAGTTCGGTAGCCGATCGCCGGCCCGGCCGAAGACGAACGGCAACTCGAGCACCGCGACCGGCAGATCCGGGCCGGCGGCCGCCCGTCCCTCCCGGGCCTGCTCCACGCGGCATCGGATGTACGTGTGGCGGGCCGCGAGCCGCAACTGCGGGTGCAGCCGATCAAAATGGGTGTAATACGAGCCCATGATGACGCCGCGGGTCAGACCTTCCCGACGGGCGGCAGTGAACAGGCGCACCACCGGCTCGACGTTGTCTCGTCGGAACACCGGGTAGATCGGCTTGGGCAGTGGTCGCTGCTCGTCCGTGCGGGTGGCGTACACGACGCCGTCATGGCCGGCGAGCAGCTCCCGTAGCGCGTCGACCGCCGCCGACCCGACATCGACCACGTGATCGACACCCGGACGGGCGGTGCGCGCGACCGTGGTCGCGGCGTGGCCCCGCTCTCGCAGCACGTCCACGACGTGGGAACCGATCAGACCACTGCCGCCCACCACGAGAATTCGCACGCTGAATCGTCCACCGTGGAGCCTGCCGCTTGTCAAGTGGCCATCGGCATCAGCTCAAGGCACCCCTTGGACGTGTCAGGAGGCGCGCGGCAGCGCGAGCCAGTCCTGCCAGGTGATGTCGCGGCCCAGACAACGGGGCCTCTGGAAGGGCCAGTCGGCGGCGACCCACTGCGGGACCAGCGCGTCGAGCGCGCGCTCCACCTCGCCGCCGACGAGGTCGTCGACGACCCACCAGGAGATTTCTCCGTCGGAGCCGGTGCGCTCGGGCGGGTCGATGTAGACGCACCGAGGATCATCGTCTCGTCCTCGTCCAGCAGCGCGTAGTTGAACGACTGGTGCGCGGCTATCTCCTTCTCGTGCCGCAGCAGGTCGATGCGGTCCTCTTCAACGGTCATCGTCTCCCGGGGCCACGCCCAGGCCGGGCCGAAGATCTGCCACAGGCGCTCTCGGGAGCCCATGACGGCGGGGTGGTCGAGCGCGGTGTCCGCCTCCCGGATCGGCCGCAGGTGCAGCGCGGTGTCGGGCACGGGCACGTAGACGGGGTGGACGTAGTCGTCGGGCAGCCAACTCATGAGCGCCGAGGCTACTGGGTGACAGACTCGGAGAGACAAGTTCTGCCTGCCGCCCGAGCCCGTACGCTCTCCGCTCATGGGCAGCAGCTATCAGACGGATGCCGCGACGGCGGGTGGTGTTGGAGATGCCTGAACCAAGGGCCTTCTGGCTTGACGAGCAGTTCGACCGCGAGCACGGCAGCGACGGGCGCGGTCGCTACGAGGCTGAGGTGCTGAGGCGCATCGACGAGTTCGCCGACGCCTGGGGTGACATCGCGCCGGTGGCGTTCGCGGCCACGGCATGGCGGCTGGCCGGTGAGTTGTCGCCCGGCTTCGTCCGCTGGCACCGGCGGATCATCTCGGCGACCTGCTCGCGAAGCCCGTGGGACGGCAGCATGGTCTGCGCGGTGACGCTGGTCTCGCGCTGGCCGGCGGAACTCACGTGGACGAAGCAGTGGCAGCGCGACCGGGGCTGGCGGGACTGGCCGCAGGTGTTCGGCCAGTACACGACACCGTCGGAGCAGGATCGGACGCGTAGCCCGCACCTGCGCGCGATGCTCCAGGTGGACGCGCCGGTCCCGCTCGGTGATCTGCCGCCGGCACCGGACGGGCCGGATGATTCGGTGGCGGCGGCGGCGCGCAGAGCCGTCACCGTGCTGGCTCGGGAACTCAACGACCTCCTCGCGCCGATGGTCGGCCAACTCGAAGCCGGGGTGCCCGCCGACTCCTGAGCAGCGCCGCCGCGGACCGAAGGTGGCCAACCTGCCAGGTTTGTTCCTTTTGGCATGCACGCCCGACCTGTCCCGTCTGCGCGGTGGCGGTCCTTTCCTCCGTCGAGGAACGCTGGACCGCGGCAGGTTCTTGCAGCGAACGCGCCAACGACGGCGGGCATCGGGCATCGACTCCGGCACGTCCGAGGAGGCATCCCATGACCATCACCCCCACCACCCCGCTGCCCGCCAAGGCTGACGCCCGCAACCGCGCCATCCGTACCTTCGTGCAGGGCCTCATCACCGACGTGCTGATCGCCGTCCTGCCGGTCCTCTACGAGGCGGTGTCCGACTGGGACGGCGCGTTCACCAGCGAGTACTGGACGGTCGTCGGCATCTCGGTGCTGAAGACGCTCGCCATCGCCGTCGTCTCCTACGTCATGCGCCTGCAGCGCACCCCGCCCGGCAACCCGGCCGCCTAGGGACCGTCGTCCGGGTCGACGGCCCGCCACTCCAGGCGGTCCCGGTGGAGCCGAACAGGGTGAACAGCGCGGCCTGACCGACGACGGCCTGCCAGGCCGGCAACCGGGTGGCGAGGTTGCGGTGCAGGTAACCGCGGAAGACCAGTTCCTCCGGCAACGCCTCGTACAGGAAGACGAGGACGACCAGCAGCGCCGCCACGCGCAGGGCGTCCGCCGTGCAGGTGCGCACGCTGATCTCGACCCAGCCGACGCCGAGGCAGAGCGCGAAACCGAGCCCGGCGGGGACCAGCCAGCACGCCATGCCGAGCAGCAGGCGCCGCCAGCCGGCGCGCAGGGAGGGCAACCCGAGACCGCTCCAGGGCCGCCGGTCCAGCAGCCGGCGGGCGGCAACCACCAGGGGTACGACCAGCAGCGTCGTCAGGATGGCCCGTGCGACATGGGTTGGCCGGTCGTAGTCACGGCCGAGCAGGGCGCCGTGGTAGAGAAACAGCCACACCAGCACGGTGCCGGCGAAGACGATCAGGACTCGCCAGTGCAGGTCGGGGCGAGCGTCGCGGGTCGCCCGGGCAACGCGCGGTGGGCCGCTCATCCCGCGCAGCGTAGCCACGCCGGTCAAGAGGGGCCGTCAGCGACCGAGGACGAGGTAGGCGAGGCCGAGGACGCCCCGGTAGGTGCCGACGTACTGGCGCAGCCGGTCGTCGAGTTCCGCGCGGACCTCGGCGGCGCGGGGATCCTCCGGGTACGTCAGCAGCCACTCCTGCCGACCCGCGAGCCAGGTGGACTCGAAGTCGTCCCACTCCCGCTGGTCGGCCGTGCTCACGTGCAGGACCCGCCAGCCCCGCTGGCGCGCGTCCTCGATGAGGCCCGGAAGGTCCGGGACCTCCGCTCCGAAGATCTGCTCCGCCTCGGCGGTGGGCGGACGCTCCCAGTACCCCTCGCCGAACAGCACCCGCCCGCCGGGCCGGACCACGGAGGTGAGGGCGTCGAGTGCCGCGCCGGTGCCGCCGAACGCGTGCGCCGAGCCGATGCAGAGCACCCGGTCGGCCGGCTCGTGCCAGGCCGCCGCCTCGCCCATCACGAAGGCGACGTGCCGGTTCAGTGCCCGGCCTTCGGCCAGCCTGCGCCCCCGGGCCAGAGCGGCGTCGTCGGTGTCGACGCCGACGCCCCTCGTCGCGACCGGGCCGGAGACACCGCCCGCGACGACGGCCCTGAGCAGCAGCTCGCCCCACCCGCAGCCGAGGTCGAGGACGCGCGAGCCGGGGCGGACGTCGAGCCGTCGCAGGAGCAGCGACGCGTGCTCCTCGGACAGTGGCGTGTTCCAGCGCATCCGGGCGTAGCGGCTGGCGGCGAGGTGGTCGGTGGGCTGCATCCGTTGAGGGTGTCAAGTCATGATTGAGGGCGCACACCCGGGCCGGAAGCGGCGACCGGGCGGCGGGGCGTACGACAGGATCGTGGGGTGGACGCGGACAGGTCAGTGCCGTTCCGGCGGCCGACGCCGCAGGAGGTGGCGGCCGCGGCCGGCCGAGGGCTGGTGGACGTGATCGGTCCCGACCTGCGGGTGCTGTTCTGCGGCTTCAACCCGGGTCTCTACTCCGCCGCCGTGGGGGAGCACTTCGCCCGACGGGGCAGCCGATTCTGGCCGGCGCTGCACCGTTCCGGCTTCACCGACCGGGAGCTGTACCCGTGGGAACGGGACGAGCTGTTGCGGCAGGGGTTGGGGATCACGAGCCTGAGCAACCGCGCAACGGCCCGCGCCGACGAGCTGACGGCCGCCGAGCTGGTGGCCGGGGTGACGGGGTTGGCGGTGAAGGCCGAGCGGCACCGGCCGCGGTGGGTGGCCATCCTCGGGGTGACCGCGTACCGGATCGCCTTTGTCCGGCCCGGAGCCGGGCTGGGCCCGCAGCCGGATCGACTGGGCCCGGCCCGGGTCTGGGTGCTGCCCAACCCCAGTGGCCTGAACGCGCACTTCCCGCTGCCGGCGCTGACCGCCGAGTTCGCGGCGCTGCGCCGGGAGGCGCAGAGCGGTTAGGCGTGCTGGGCGGCGTCGGACGTCTCGCGGGCGGCCAGCGCCTGGTAGTAGGGCTGCATCGCCGGGTGGTACTCGTCGAACTCGGGTCGGGGCGAGCCGTCCCGGGAGGCGACGAGCATGTCCAGGTAGTACTCCCAGCCGGCGCCCACCTCGGCGATGCCCTCCACGCTGGTGAGGTGCTGGACGAATCGCAGCTCGGTGCTGCCGTCCGCCTCGGACAGTTCCATCTCCAGCAGCCAGTCCCCGTAGCTGTCGGTCATCGACACGGCGAGACGTCGTTGCGGTTCGCACGCCTCGATGCGCACCTCGCACCAGGGCTGCTGCTCCTCGTACGCCATCTGGACCCGGATGGTGCGGCCGGGCCCGGCGTCGCCCTCCCACGGGCCGAACCAGCGGGCGGTGCGCTCCGGCTCGGTCAGGCTGGCCCACACGTCCGTCGCCGGGGCGCGGAACGTCCGGGTGAGGACGAGATCGTGGCCGGTGTCCGTGCGAAACAGTCGTCCGGCGGGTGTACGGGTCATGCCGTGTGCTCCCTTCGGTGCTCCGCCGGGCCGCTGGCGCGGCGTTCTCGGCGGGTTCGATAGACCTCGGTCTCCAGCGCGTCGAGGTGGTGCTCCCACCGGTCGGCGCCGGCCAGCTCGGTGAGCCAGTCGACCAGTGGGGCGATCGGGTCGGGGTCGAGGCGGTAGATCCGCTTCCGGCCGACCAGGTCGTCGCGGACCAACCCGCTCTCGCGCAGCACGCGCAGGTGGCGGCTGATCGCGGGCCGGCTGATCGCGAACCGCTCGGCGATCTCGCCAGCGGGCAACGGCTCCGCGCGCAGCATCGTCAGGATGCGCCGCCGTACCGGGTCCGCGATCGCGGTGACCACCTCGTCCACCGCCAAAGCGTAACCTATGAGTTACGCGTTTGGGTGCCTCCCGGTGCGTCCGAAAGCGCCGCCCGCCAGCCCCTGCGTCGATGGTGGGCACATGATCACCTGACCTGGCAGTCTTGAGGGCATGGCCGCCCTCCTTCGCTCCCGCCTGACCGACTGGACCGTCGCCGTACCCGTGCTCGCGGTGTTGGTGCTGATCGTCACCTGGGGCCGGGAGCTGCCGGCGCCCGTCGTCGTGGTGGTCGCGGCGTTGCTGGGTGGCGCGGTGCTCGCGGCCGTGCACCACGCCGAGGTGGTCGCCCACCGGGTGGGGGAGCCGTACGGGTCGCTGGTGCTCGCCGTGGCGGTCACCGTGATCGAGGTGGCCCTGATCGTCACGCTGATGATCAGTGGGCCGGAGAAGACCCAGTCGCTCGCCCGGGACACCGTCTTCGCCGCCGTCATGATCACGTGCAACGGGATCCTCGGCCTGTCGCTGCTGCTCGGGGCGCTGCGCCGGCGGGTGGCCGTGTTCAACCCGGAGGGCACCGGCGGTGCGTTGGCCACCGTGATCACCCTGGCCACCCTGAGCCTGGTCATCCCGACCTTCACCACGGCCCGGCCCGGCCCGGAGTTCAGCCCGGCCCAACTCGTCTTCGCCGCCGTCGCGTCGCTCGCGCTGTACGGGCTGTTCGTGCTGGTGCAGACCGGCCGGCACCGCGACTACTTCCTGCCCGTCGACAGCCAGGGAAGGGTGATAGACGCGGAGGAGCACGCCAAGCCGCCGACGACCCGCGCGGCCCTGGTCAGCCTGGGGCTGCTGCTGGTGGCACTGGTCGCGGTGGTCGGCGACGCCAAGACCGTCTCCCCGACCATCGAGGCCGGCGTGGCGGCGGCGAACCTGCCCCACGCGTTCGTCGGCGTGATCATCGCCCTGCTGGTGCTGCTGCCGGAGACCCTGGCCGCCGCCCGTGCCGCCCGCCGCGACCGCGTGCAGATCAGCCTCAACCTCGCCCTCGGTTCGGCGATGGCCAGCATCGGCCTGACCATCCCGGCCATCGCGATCGCCTCGATCTGGCTGGACGGGCCGCTGCTGCTCGGCCTCGGTGGCACCCAGCTCGCGCTGCTCGCGCTCACCGCCGTGACCGCGGTGCTGACCGTGGTGCCCGGCCGGGCCAACGTGCTGCAGGGCGGCGTCCACCTGGTGCTGCTGGCCGCCTTCGTCTTCCTGGCCGCCAGTCCCTGACCCGGCTCAACCGGGGGCTGGCGCGTCGTCCGCGAGGCGGTCCGCGCGGGCGTTCAGGTAGCGCTGCTGCGCCAGGTTCGTCGACCGCGCCGCCGCCATCCGGTACGCCTCCCGCGCCGCGACCCGTTCACCCGTCAGCTCCCAGAGGTGGGCGCGGGCGGCCGGCAGTCGCGGGTCGTCGGCCAACCGGCTGTCGCCGGCCAGCTCGGCGAGCAGCGCCAGCCCGGCGGGCGCGCCCCGGCTCATCGCCACCGCCACCGCGTGGTTGAGCGCCACGACCGGGTTGTCGGAGATGCTGAGCAGCACCTCGTACAGGGCGGTGATCTGGGCCCAGTCGGTGGCCTCCGCGCTGGGCGCCTCGTCGTGCACGGCCGCGACGGCCGCCTGGAGCTGGTACGGCCCAACGACCCCGCGCGGCAGCGCCCCGGTGATCAGCTCGACTCCCTCGGCGATCTGGTCGGCCCGCCACCGGCCGCGGTCCTGTTCGGCCATCGGCACCAGCTCGCCGTGCGCCCCGATTCGGGCCGGGGCGCGGGCGTCGGTGAGCAGCATCAGCGCGAGCAGCCCAGTGACCTCGGGATCGTCCGGCAGCAGGCGATGTACCAGCCGGGTCAGCCGGATCGCCTCGGCGGTCAGGTCGCCGCGCAGCAGCCCGGGGCCGGCGGTGCGCGCGTACCCCTCCGTGAAGATCAGGTAGAGCACGTGCAGCACGGCGGCCAGCCGGTCGGCGCGCTCCGGGCCGGTGGGCGGCGCGAACCGCAGCCCGCTGTCCCGGATCCGCTGCTTGCCCCGGCTGATCCGGCGGGTCATCGTCGCCTCCGGCACCAGGAACGCCCGCGCCACCTCGGCGGTGCTCAACCCGCCCACGGCCCGCAGGGTGAGCGCGATCTGCGAGGCCGGTGAGAGCGCCGGGTGGCAGCACAGGAACAGCAGGATGAGCGTGTCGTCGGCGTCCGCCGGCGGCCGGTCGGCGGCGGGCGCCTGCCACTGCTCGGGCAGCACCCACCGTGCCACGGTGTCCTCGCGCCGCATCCGCGCCTGCTCGCTGCGCAGCAGGTCGGTCAACCGCCGCGACGCGACGGTGACCAGCCAGCCCCGGGGACTGTCCGGTACGCCGTCGCGCGGCCAGCCGCTCGCCGCCGCGATCAACGCCTCCTGGACGGCGTCCTCGGCGGTGTCGAAGTGCCCGTAACGGCGCACCAGCGCGCCGAGGACCTGCGGCGCCAGCACGCGCAGCAGGTCCTCGACGGGTGGGGCGGTCTCCGGCACCGGTCAGCCGGCCAGGTCCTCGACGCCGTCCAGCACCGGCCGCACGTCCACGTACCCACCGGGGGCGTCCGGGTCGACCAGGCCGGCGGCGATCTCGGTGGCCCGGTCGAAGCTGGCGCACTCCACGATCGTGTAGCCGGCCAGCACCTCCTGCGTCTCCGGGTACGGGCCGTCCGTGACGACGGGCGCGCCGTCGCGCACCTGCACACGCCGGGCGTGCACCGGCTCGCTCAGGCCCCGCGCGTCGACCAGCTCCCCGGACTCGGCCAGCGCCTGGTGGAACGTCTCCATGTGCTTGTGCATGGCAGCAATCTGCTCGGCCGACATCGCCGGCCGGTCGGTCGCCCGACCGGACAACACGTCGTAGTCCTGCTGCGAGCCGTAGAGCAGAATCATGTACTTCACGGTGGTCCCTCCTGTTCCAACGCCACGACGGCGCCGCTTCACCAGAGACGTCGAAGCCACTCACCCCACCCGGACACGCTAGTTCCCCAATCCCGACCCCGTTCCGTTCCGCCCCGTTCCGCCTCGCCCCGGTCCCGTCCCGCCTCGCCCCGCCTCGACCCGTTGATCATGAAGTTGTTGCCGTCCCGACACGCCGCTTGGGGTCAAGTGGTGAGTGCAATCGTCAGGCGGCGATGAGGTGGTCCAGGCGCTCGGCTGGGGTTGCCCAGTCGAGCGTCTGGCGGGGGCGCGTGTTCAGCTCGTGGGCGATCTCGTCGAGGCCGGCTTGGTCGATGCTGCGGAAGTCGTAGCTGCCTTTGGGGAAGTACTGGCGTAGCAGGCCGTTGGTGTTCTCGTTGCTGCCGCGTTGCCAGGGGCTGTGGGGGTCGCAGAAGTAGACCGGGCAGCCGGTGGCGACGGTGAAGACCGGGTGAGCGGCCATTTCGCTGCCCTGGTCCCAGGTCAGAGAGCGGCGCAGATGTGCTGGTAGCCGCCCGGCCAGGTCGGTGAGCACACCGATGACGGCTTCGGTGTCTCGGCCGTTGGGCAGGGCGCCGAGCATGACGTAGCGGGTGGCGCGTTCCACCAGTGTCACGATCGCTGACCGGCCGGCCTTGCCGATGACCAGATCACCCTCCCAGTGACCCGGCACGGCCCGGTCGGCGGCCTCGGCGGGTCGGTTGCTGATGTGCAGATCCCCGATCCACGGCCGTCGTGAGCGCGCACCCGCCGCGGATCGTGACTGCGCGCGGCGATCAGCGCGGCCCGAACGCAACGCGACCTGCCGCGTCAACTCCTCACGCAGGCTGCCCCGCGATTGAACGTAGATCGCCTGATAGATCGTCTCGTGCGACACCCACAACTCCGGCCGGTCAGCGAACGTGGCCCGCAACCACGTGGCGATCTGCTTCGGAGACCACCTACGCGCCAGTTTCCCCCGCACCACCTGCCGCAGCCGCGTCCCAGGACCCAGCTTCGTTGCCCTCACCCGACGCCGAGCCGCATCAGCACGCCGCTGGGCCCACTGCGCCTGATACCCCCACCGATACGGCGCCCGAGCCCGCCCCGACGGCAACGACCGCCCGAGCGGGTTCTTCGTCCCATGCCGGGCACTGTGATACCGGGCCACCTCCCGCGACACCGTGCCCACCGACACCCCGAGCAACCCCGCGATCTGCGAGATCCTCCGACCCGACCCCCACAAATGCTCCAACACCTGCCGATGCCCGAACGTCACCACACCCGGCCTCGCCACCAGTACCCCCAGCCCAACCCAAGATCAGTTGCACTGAAGCCTAGAAACCACCGACCTCGATCCGCGTCAGCAGATCCTTGATCAACTCGTCCATCGTCGGCGGAATCGGCACGTAGAGGCCCCTTGCAGTCGGTTGGCTCTCCCAGTATTGAGCAACAGGTGAAAG
>NZ_QGKR01000105.1 GCF_003172955.1 Micromonospora acroterricola
GGTTCGGGGTTATGGGGCGGGGAGGGTTGTGGTCCAGAGGGAGGCGCCGTCGCGGTCGCGGAGGTGGACGGTCAGGGCCTCCGACTCACCGTCGATGGTGACCTCGCCGAAGTGCTGGAAGCCCTCCGCCGGTGACGTGTTGGCCATCGGCGGGGCGTGCACGAAGACCGCCTGCGGCCCGAACGTGCCGTCCAGCGCGTTCGGGCCGAACGCGCCGGCGTGCGCCGGGCCGGAGACGAACTCCCAGAACGGGGTGAAGTCGCCGACCGCCGCGCGGGCCGGGTCGTAGTGGTGCGCGGCGGTGTAGTGCACGTCGGCGGTGAGGAAGACCATGCCCGTCACCCCGGCCCGGTGGGTGGCCCGCAGCACCTCGGCGAACTCCAGCTCCCGCCCGGCCGGCGCGCCCGGGTCACCCTGCGCCACGCCCTCCTGCGCGCCCGGACCGTCCGGCACCACCACACCGATCGGCAGGTCGTTGGCGATCACCTTCCACGTCGCCCGGGAACGCTTCAGCTCCCGGATCAGCCACTCCCGCTGCTCACGGCCGAGCAGGCCACGCTTCGGGTCGGCGTACGTGTTGCCGTCGTTCGGGTCCTTGTGGGTCCGCATGTCCAGCACGAACACGTCCAGCGACGGCCCGTACGACAGCCGCCGGTACATGGGCCCGTCGACCGGCACCGGCAGCCACTCGTTGAACGCCTGGCGGGCCCTGGCGGCGAGCACGTCCACCCGCTGCTCGGTGTAGCGCGGGTCGTCCAGCACCTCCCCCGGGTACCAGTTGTTCAGGACCTCGTGGTCGTCCCACTGGTTGATCTGCGGCACCGTCGCGGCGAACGCCCGCAGGTGCTCGTCGAGCAGGTTGTACGCGAACTGTCCCCGGTACTCGGTCAGCGTCTCGGCGACCTTGCTCTTCTCCGGGGTCACCATGTTGCGCCAGATCCGGCCGTCGGGCAGCGTCACCGACTCGACCAGCGGCCCGTCGGCGTACACCGTGTCACCGCTGCAGAGGAAGAAGTCCGGCCGGGTCTCCCCCATCGCCCGGAAGATCGACATTCCGCCGAAGTCCGGGGCGATCCCCCACCCCTGCCCGACGACGTCCCCGGTCCAGACGAACCGCACGTCGCGCCGCCGGTGCCGGTCGGGCGCGGTGGTCAGCGATCCGATCAGCGGCTCGCTGACCAGCCCGTGCCGCTCCAGGCTCTCCACCCGGACCCGGTAGTGCAGCCGCTCGGAGTCCGGCAGGCCACGCAGCCGGACCTTGCCGGTGAAGTCGCCCGTCGGGGCGAGCACCGGGCCACGAAGCTGCCGCGCGCCGCGGAAGTCCGGGCGGCGGCTCACCTCGACCAGCATCCGGCCCGGCCGGTCGGCCCGGGTCCAGACCAGCGCCGAGTCCGCGGTGACGTCGCCGCTCTGCACGCCGTGGGTGAGCACCGGGCGCCCCGCCGGGCGCCAGGCCGGTGCGGCGCCCGCCCCGGAACCGCCCAGCAGGGCGCCGCCGGCGACTCCGGCCCCGGCCACCAGGCCGGCCCGCAGCAGGGTACGTCGATCAAGCTCGGTCATGCTTCCTCCCGATCATCGGTTGACCCCGTCGGTCTACCGGCCGGAGATGACCGCGATCGGCGCTCCGGGTGGCGCGGACCGGAACGCCGGTTGTCCGGTCGGCATGACCGGAGTCACAGCCCCCCGCTGTCACGCCCCGCCCCGGCCCGCCCGTCGTAGGGGTGTCGAACCGATAGGGGAGGTAGTCATGCAGCGCATGAACCCGGGCGAGGTGGCGCCGCAGGCGTACCAGGCCGTCATGGGCATGGAGAAGTACGTCCAGAAGAACGTCGACCGCACCGTGCTGGAACTGGTCAAGCTCCGGGCGTCGATGATCAACGGGTGCGCGTTCTGCGTGGACATGCACAGCCGGGACGCGCTCGCCAACGGCGAGTCGAGCCGGCGGCTGTTCGCGGTGGCGGCCTGGCGCGAGTCGACGTTCTTCGACGAGCGGGAGCGGGCCGCGCTGGAGCTCACCGACGCGGTCACCCGGCTCGGCGAGCACGGGGTGCCCGACGAGGTGTGGGACGCCGCCGCGAAGGTCTGGTCGGAGAGGGAACTGGCCGACCTCGTCGTCGCGATCGCCACAATCAACGTGTGGAATCGGATCGCGGTGACCATGCGGCTGGAGCCTCCGGCACAGGCGTGACGACCGAGGCGGCAGAGGCGGCCGGTGCGCTCCAGGCGCACCGGCCCATGCTGCTGGGCCTGGCCTACCGGCTGCTCGGCAGCCGGCACGACGCGGAGGACGTGCTCCAGGAGACCTACCTGCGCTGGCGGGGCGTGGACCGGTCGGCGGTGCGGGAGCCTCGCAGGTACCTGTCCCGGGTGGTCACCCGCCTGGCCCTGGACCGGCTCCGGGCACGGCAGGCGGCGCGTGAGACGTACGTCGGGACGTGGCTGCCCGAGTCGGTCCCGACCGCGCCCTCGCCGTTCGGCCCGCTGGACCGCGCGGAGCTACGCGACTCGCTGTCCATCGCGCTGCTGCACGTGCTGGAACGGCTCACCCCGCCGGAGCGCGCGGTGTACGTCCTGCACACCGCCTTCGAGCTGCCGTACGCGGAGATCGCGGAGATCCTGGACCGGACGCCCGCGGACTGCCGGCAACTGCACCACCGGGCGGCCGCCCGGGTGCGCCAGGAGCAGCGACGGTTCACCGCCAGCCGGTCCGAGCGGGAACGGCTGCTGGACGCGTTCCTGGCCGCAGCCCGCGATGGTGACCTGGCGACGCTCACCGGCCTGGTCGCCGCGGACGCCACCGCCTGGAGCGATGGTGGCGGCCGCGTGTCGGCCGCCCGCAAGCCGATCAGCGGCGCGGAGCTGATCGCCCGGTTCTTCGCCGGAATCTACGGCCCGCGCCACCGCTGGGCCACGCGGCTTTTGGAGCTGAACGGGGAACCCGCCGCCCTGATGACCCGCGCGGACGGCAACCGGTACACCCTGACCGTCAGCGCGGCCGACGGTCGGATCACCGGGATCTACGTGGTCGGCAACCCGGACAAGCTGCCGGCGGTCGACTGACCCCGGCGCTGCCGCGTCAGCCCAGCTCGGGGAACCAGAGCGCGATCTCGCGCTTGGCGCTGTCCGGCGAGTCGGAGGCGTGCACCAGGTTCTCCCGGTTGGACAGCGACAGGTCGCCCCGGATGGTGCCGGCGGCGGCCTTGCGCCCGTCGGTCGCGCCGACGAGCCCGCGGACCACGTCGATGACCTGGTCGCCGGAGAGCACCAGCGCGACCAGCGGACCACCGGTCATGAAGTCCTTCAGCGGCGGGTAGAACGCCTTGTCGACGTGCTCGGCGTAGTGCTCGTCGGCGAGCGCGGCGTCCATCGTCCGGTGCACCATCGCGTCGATCCGCAGCCCCTTGCGCTCGAAGCGGAAGAGGACCTCGCCGACCAGGCCGCGGCGAACCGCGTCGGGCTTGATCAGAACGAGGCTTCGCTCATCCGGGCTGTTGCTGGACACGCTGGGTTCCTCCTGTACGCGCTGAACGCTCGGGATCGGTACGGTCAGCCTAGCGACCCGGTCCCGGCGCCGGCGCGGCGGCCGGTCCTTCCTCCGGTGGCCGATCCGGCCTAGCCTGGCCCTGACCCCGGGAGGTCCACTGTGGCGAATGGCGGGAACCGACCCATCGCGCCGGTACGCAAGTTGATCGGCACGGTGCTGGGCACCGTGGCCACGTTCGTCGTCCTCTTCGGGCTCGGCATGACCAGTTGGGCCATCGTGGCGCTCGGGGTCGCGTTGCTGGTGCTGGCGATCGCGCTGGCCACCGTGCGCGGCGGCGGGCGCACGTGGGTGGTCGGGGTCGGGCACGTGCACAGCGCCTCCGAACCACCCACCCAGTACGCGTTCGGCCGCTGCGAGCTGCAACTGGTGATCGACGCGCCGGGGCTGCCGCCCCGGTCGAAGAAGATCATCGAGCCACGGGTGCCGGTCGCCAAGTGGCCGTCGCTGGGCCAGACCCTGCCGATCCGGGTCGCGCTGGACGACCAGCGGCACGTCAAGGTCCTCTGGGACGAGGTGCCCACCCACGCCGAGACCGCCACGGCCGTCGCCGACCTCCCGCCGGAGTTCGCCGACGTCGACGCCGTGGACGAGATGCTGATCCAGCAGGACGCCCCGCCATGGGCGGACCGCGCGCCGGACGACGACTTCCGCGACCCGCTCGGCGGCGACCCGTTCCGCGACCCACCCGGTCCCGACCCGCTGCGCGACGACCCGGTCGTCGCACCCGAGGAGCGCGAGCCGGTGGTGGTGCACCAGAGCCCGGGCGGCCCGGTCGTGCTGGAGGGCGTCGTGGTGGAGCAGCCGGCCGGCGGCCAGTCGGCCGGCAGTGGGCTGCCCCGGCGCGCCACCCCCGCGCCACGTCCGCCCGCCGAGGAGCGCTACGACCAGCCGGAGGACGTCCCAGCCGCCGACGACCGCTTCGACCCGCCTCCCGCGCCGCGCTTCGACGCGCCTCCGGCACAACGGTCCGGCTCGGCAACGACGGACCCGCTGGACCCGCTCGACCTCCCGCTGGACGATCCCGCCCCGACCGGGCGCGAGACGGTCACCGCCGAGGAACTCGACGAGGCGATCTTCGGGTACGACGAGGGCGCCGCGGCCGACCCGGCAGCCCCGATCAGCGGGGTCGGCCTCACGCTGCTGGTCACCGACCTGTCCCGATCGCTCGACTTCTACCGCGACGTGCTCGGCTTCACCGAGGTCGACCAGGGCGCCGGCAACGCCGTGCTCGCCTCCGGCACGACCCGGCTGGTGCTGCGCGAGGTCACCGGGGCGGCACCGATCAGCCGCCGGCTGGTCCACGTCAACCTCGAGGTGGACGACATCGAGGCGGCGTACGGGCGGCTGCGCGAGTCGGGCCTGCGCTTCACGTACGCCCCCCGGGTGGTCAACCGGGGCACCAGGCTGGAGGTGTGGGCGGCGGCCTTCCGCGATCCGGACGGCCACGGCATCGCCCTCACCCAGTGGCGCGAACGCGCCGACGCCTGATCCGCTCCTCCCGGGGGCCCGGCCGTCCGTGGCCGGGCGCGTCAGCCGAGAATGACCCGGCGGACGTGCAGCGCGTACGCCCACACCAGCGCGAAGATGATGCCCAGCGCGAGCAGCGACCAGTGCAGCAGGCCGGACAGCAGCAGCAGGCCCTGGAGCACGGTGCCGGCGTGCCAGGCCCAGGGGCGGCGCATCATGCCGGCGAGCAGGATGGCGACCACCGCCAGCGCCACGACCACGCCGAGCGCGGCCCCGCTCAGATCGCCGCCGACCACCCGGATCGGCTGGATGGCCAGCAGCAGCACCAGCGCCTCCAGGCCGAGCGTCCCGGCGCCCAGGCCGCGTACCGCCCGCTCCGGGTTGCGCAGCCCGGACCGCCGGGGCTGCCCGATTCCATCCTGCTCGGCGGCAGGCTGGCCGGCGGTGTGGGGTTCCTGCTCCGGGCTCGTCATCGCTTCAGCAGCCGACGGGCGTCGGCCACCGTCACCACCGATCCCGTGATCAGCACCCCGACACCGCTGAGCTCACCGGGGACGTTCTCCTCGGCCAGCGCCACCGCCGTCTCGATCGCGTCCGGCATCTCCTCGGCCACCTCGACCCGCTCCTCGCCGAAGATTTCCACCGCCAGCGCGGCCAGTTCCTCCGCCGGCATCGCCCGCGGCGAGCTGTTGCCGGTCACCACCACCAGGTCGGCGACGGGCTCCAGCAGCTCCAGCAGGCTGGAGGCGTCCTTGTCGGCGAGCACGCCGACGACCGCCACCAGCTTGCTGAAGGCGAACTCCTCCTGCAACGCGGTGACGGTGGCGGCCATGCCGTGCGGGTTGTGCGCGCCGTCCAGCAGGATGGTCGGGGCGTTCCGGACGCGCTCCAGCCGACCCGGGGAGCTGGCCTCGGCGAAGCCCTCCCGGACCGCCTCAATGTCCAGCTGCCGGGTGGTCCCGGCGCCCAGGAACGCCTCCACCGCGGCGAGTGCCACCGCGGCGTTCTGCGCCTGGTGCGCGCCGTGCAGCGGGATGAACACGTCGTCGTAGATGCCGCCGAGCCCTTGGAGGGTGAGGACCTGGCCGCCGACCGCGATGGCCCGACTCAGCACGCCGAACTCGGCGCCCTCGCGGGCGATGGTCGCGCCCACCTCGGCACAGCGTTCCAGGAGGGGACGGGCGGCTTCCTCCTCCTGCGCCGCCGCGATGACGGTGGCGCCCGGGTGGATGATGCCGGCCTTGGCCAGCGCGATGTCCTGGAGTGTGTCCCCGAGCCATTCGGTGTGGTCCAGGCCGATCGGGGTGATCACGCAGACCCCGGCCTGGATGACGTTCGTGGCGTCCTCGGCGCCGCCGAGGCCCACCTCGACCACCGCGATGTCGACCGGCGCGTCCGCGAACGTGGCGAACGCCAGCGCCGTCGTCATGTCGAAGTACGTCAGAGGCTCGTCGGACCGCGCGTCGACCAGCTCGGCCAGTGGCTTGATCTCCCGGTACACCGACGCGAACCGTTCCTCGCTGACCGGCTCCCCGTCCAGGCTGATCCGCTCCCGGACGGTCTCCAGGTGCGGGCTGGTGTACCGCCCGGTGTGCAGCCCGTGCGCCCGCAACAGCGAGTCGATCATCCGCGCGGTGGAGGTCTTGCCGTTGGTGCCGGTCAGGTGGATGGCCGGGTACGCCCGCTGCGGGCTGCCGAGCAGGTCGAGCAGTGACTCGATCCGGTCCAGCTCGAAGACCATGCGGGTGAAGCCGCGAGCGGCCAGCTCGGCCTCGACGGCGGCGAAATCGGTACGGTCGGTCACGAGGAAAGCGTCTCCAGAGCAGCGTCGATCCGGACCAGGTCGGCCTCGGCGGTGGCGAGCCGGTCGCGGATCTTCGCGACCACCGGCTCGGGGGCCTTGCCGATGAAGGCCGGGTTGTCGAGCTTCGCGCGGGCCTGCGCGACCTCCTTCTCCGCTGCCGCGCGGTCCTTGGTCAGCCGGGCCCGCTCGGCGGCCACGTCGATCGACCCCCGGGTGTCCAACGCGACACCGACCGCCCCGGGCATGGCCAGCGTGGCGCTGGCCTGGAAGTCCTCGGCGACCGGGTCCAGCCGGGCCAGCGAGCGGATCAGCGGCTCGTGGTCGGCGATACCGGCTCCCGTCAACCCGTCCAGCCGGGCGGCCACCCGCTGGGTCGGCCGCAGCCCCTGGTCGGACCGGAACCGGCGGATCTCGGTGATCACCCGCTGCACGCTGACCAGCTCCGCCTCGGCGGCGTCGTCGACCAGCGAGCGGTCGGCCACCGGCCAGGCGGCCTTCTGCACCGTCTCGCCGCCGGTCAGCGCGAGCCACAGCTCCTCGGTGACGAACGGGATGACCGGGTGCAGCAGCCGCAGCAGCTGATCCAGCACGTGCCCGAGCACCCGCCGGGTGGTCTCGGCCCGCTCACCGCCCTCGGCGAGCACCGGCTTGCTCAGCTCGACGTACCAGTCGCAGACGTCGTCCCACGCGAAGTGGTAGAGCAGGTCGCACACCTTGGCGAACTCGTACGCCTCGAACTGCTCGTCGACCTCGGCGGTGACGTGCGCCAGCCGGGACAGGATCCACCGGTCGACGGTGGAGAGCTGCTCGGCGGCGGGCAGGTCACCGGAGGTGTGCGCCCCGTTCATCAGGGCGAACCGGGTGGCGTTCCAGAGCTTGTTGCAGAAGTTGCGCGAGCCCTGGCACCAGTCCTCGCTGACCGGGACGTCCTGGCCGGGGTTGGCGCCGCGGGCCAGGGTGAACCGGGTCGCGTCGGCGCCGAAACGGTCGATCCAGTCCAGCGGGTCGACCACGTTGCCGAACGACTTGGACATCTTCTTGCCGTGCTCGTCGCGGACCATGCCGTGCAGGGCCACCACGTCGAACGGCTGCCGGCCGTCCATGGCGTATAGGCCGAACATCATCATCCGGGCGACCCAGAAGAAGAGGATGTCGTAGCCGGTGACCAGGACGCTGGTCGGGTAGAACTTCGCCAGGTCCGGGGTCTGCTCGGGCCAGCCGAGGGTCGAGAACGGCCAGAGCGCGCTGGAGAACCAGGTGTCCAGGACGTCCTCGTCCTGGCGCCAGCCGTCCCCGGTCGGCGGCTGCTCGTCCGGGCCGACGCAGACGATCTCGCCCTCCGGGCCGTACCAGACCGGGATCCGGTGCCCCCACCAGAGCTGCCGGGAGATGCACCAGTCGTGCATGTTGTCGACCCAGGCGAAGTAGCGCTTCGCCAGCTCGGCCGGCTCAATGCGCACCCGGCCGTCCCGGACCGCGTCGCCCGCGGCCTGGGCCAGCGGCGCGGTGTTCACGAACCACTGCAACGAGAGCCGCGGCTCGACGGTCGTCTTGCACCGCGAGCAGTGCCCGACGGCGTGCACGTACGGCCGCTTCTCGGACACGATGCGGCCCTGCTCGCGCAGCGCCGCCACGATCGCGGGACGCGCCTCGAACCGGTCCAGCCCCTCGAACGGGCCGGGCACGGTGATCACGCCGCGCTCGTCCATCACGGTCAGCGCGGGCAGGTCGTGGCGCTGGCCGATCTCGAAGTCGTTCGGGTCGTGCGCCGGGGTCACCTTGACCATGCCGGTGCCGAAGGACGGGTCGACGTGCGCGTCGGCGACGATCGGGATGCGGCGACCGGTCAGCGGCAGCTCGACCTCGGTGCCGATGAGGTGCCGGTACCGCTCGTCGTCGGGGTGCACCGCCACGGCGGTGTCGCCCAGCATCGTCTCGGCCCGGGTGGTGGCGACCACGACCTCGTCGCTGTACCGGATGGAGATCAGCTCACCGTCGTCGTCGGTGTGCTCGACCTCGATGTCGGAGAGCGCGGTGAGGCAGCGCGGGCACCAGTTGATGATCCGGTTCGCCCGGTAGATCAGGCCCTCGTCGAAGAGCTTCTTGAAGATCGTCTGGACGGCGCGGGTGAGACCCTCGTCCATGGTGAAGCGCTCACGGTCCCAGTCGACCGAGTCGCCGAGGCGCCGCATCTGGCCGAGGATCGCCCCGCCGGATTCGGCCTTCCACTGCCAGACCCGCTCGACGAACTTCTCCCGGCCGAGATCGTGGCGGGAGAGACCCTCGGCGGCGAGCTGACGCTCGACCAGGTTCTGCGTGGCGATGCCGGCGTGGTCCATGCCGGGCAGCCAGAGCGCCTCGAAGCCCTGCATCCGCTTACGCCGGGTCAGCGCGTCCATCAGCGTGTGCTCGAACGCGTGGCCCATGTGCAGCGAGCCGGTGACGTTCGGCGGCGGGATGACGATGGTGAAGGGGGGCTTTTCGCTGTCGGCGGAGGCCCGGAAGTGCCCGGCGGCTACCCACTGCTCGTACCGTCGCTGCTCTACCTCGCCGGGCTGGTACTGGCCGGCCAGGGTGGGGGCGTCGGGGCGTCGGGCATCGAGTCTGTCGGTCACCCGTGAAAGTCTACGGAGGGCTTCTCCGGACCCGACGTGCGCCACCTGCCATTCGCGTACGGTGTCGGCTATGTCCGACGCACATCTCACTGAGCGCCCGCTCGACGACGGTCGCGAGCCGGTCGAGCTGACCGACGAGCCGATTCAGCTGAGCACCCGCGACCCCGGGGCCGACCCCGACGAGGGGCGCGCTGGGTGGTCGCGTCGGCGGCGGATCGGTTGGGCGGTCGCGCTGGTCGTCAGTCTGGCCGGTGCGGGCGTGCTGGGTGTCGGCGGGTGGCGGGTGGCGCAGCAGAAGGACACCCGCCTGGCCTCCCCCGACCAGGTGGCGGGCCTGACCCGGGACGACAGCGAGCGGGCGAAGAGCACAGCGGACTACCTGCGCAGCGGCCTGGCGGCCGACATCGAGCTGGACCGCAGCTTCGGCACGGTCTACCGCGATGCGGCGGACGACAAGCGGTCGGTGCTCATCTTCGGAGGCACCACCCTGCTCTGGCAGCCGGAGCGGGACCTGGACAGCCTCTTCGGGCTGATGTCCGACGAGACCGGGGCCGTGACCGGCCTGCGCGAGGTGCCCGCGGGCGAGCTGGGCGGCGTCATGAAGTGCGGCAGCACCAGCGGTGAGGGCGGAGACTTCGCGGTGTGCGGCTGGGCGGACCACGGCAGTGTCGTGATGGCGATGTTCCCGGGCCGGTCGGTCTCTGACGCCGGCGGCCTGCTCCGCGACCTCCGCGCCGGCATGCAGACCCGGGACTGATCCGTCGGGCCGGCACCGCGCTGACCCGTCGGTCGCGCGGCACGCCGGCCCCAATGGGGTACGGATATGCGTCAGGGCCACCCCCTGATGGGGGTGGCCCTGACGAAAGATTGTCCGGCGGCGTCCTACTCTCCCACACCCTCACGAGTGCAGTACCATCGGCGCTGGAGGGCTTAGCTTCCGGGTTCGGAAT
>NZ_QGKR01000332.1 GCF_003172955.1 Micromonospora acroterricola
GTCCCGGCCCGCGCCGTCCCGGCCCGCGGCGCTCCGGGTCGCGCCGCGCCTGCTCCGCCCTGAAGATCGTGCATGATCGTGGATGTAGTGGCCTCGGGGGCCGGCGGAGACCACTACATCTAGGTTTCTGCGTGATCTTGAGGCCCGGCGCGTCGGCGGCGGGGGGTGGCGCCGAGGCTCGGGCGGGCGTCGCGTTGCGGTGGCCGGGTGGGCCGTGAACTGGACGGGTAGGCTCGCTGGTTGGGCACCCACACCCCGGGTGGCCGGCGGCCGTCCGACCGGGCGGCCACGAGCGGGGCTGCCCGACCGGGCGGCCACGACCGGGCCGGATCCCCCACGACGGGACGACGGCGAGGAAGCGCAGCCATGATCAGTGTTTTCGACCTCTTCAGCGTCGGCATCGGGCCGTCCAGCTCGCACACGGTGGGGCCGATGCGGGCGGCCCGTACGTTCGCGGCGGGGCTCAAGGCCGACGGGCTGCTCACCGAGACCGCGCGGGTGCAGGCCGAGCTGTTCGGTTCGCTCGGCGCCACCGGGCACGGTCATGGCAGCGATCGGGCGGTGCTGCTCGGGCTGGCCGGCGAGGCACCGGAGACCGTCGACACGGACACTGTCGGCCCCCGCGTGGAGCGGATCAGGGCGGAGCGGCGGATCAGCCTGCTGGACGCGCACGAGGTCGACTTCGACCCGGACCGGGACCTGACGCTGCACCGCCGCCGGTCGCTGCCGTACCACCCGAATGGGATGACCTTCGTGGCGTACGACGGGAGCGGGGCGGAGGTGCGCAGCCGCACCTACTACTCGGTCGGTGGCGGCTTCGTGGTGGACGAGGCGGCGGCCGGCGCGGACCGGATCAAACCGGACAGCACGCGGGTGCGGTACCCCTTTCTGACCGGGGCGCAGCTGTTGGAGGCGACCACCGCCACCGGCCTCTCGATCAGCGAGGTGATGCTGGCCAACGAGCGTTCCTGGCGCAGCGAGGCGGAGATCCGGGCGGGCCTGCTGGAGATCTGGCGGGTGATGCGGGAGTGCGTGGAGCGCGGCTGCGAGCGGGACGGCGTACTCCCTGGGGGGTTGAAGGTTCGGCGGCGCGCGGCGGAGCTGCGGCGCAGCCTGGAGGCGGACACCGGGACCACGGATCCGCTGCGCGTGATGGACTGGGTGACGCTGTTCGCCCTCGCGGTGAACGAGGAGAACGCCGCCGGCGGCCGGGTGGTCACCGCGCCGACCAACGGCGCGGCCGGGATCATCCCGGCGGTGCTGCACTACTACACCCGGTTCGTGCCGGGCGCCTCGGACGACGGCGTGGTGCGGTTCCTGCTGGCGGCCGGTGCGATCGGCGTGTTGTTCAAGGAGAACGCGTCGATCTCCGGCGCGGAGGTGGGCTGTCAGGGTGAGGTGGGTTCGGCCTGTTCGATGGCTGCGGCGGGGCTCGCCGAGGCGCTCGGCGGCACTCCCGAGCAGGTGGAGAACGCCGCCGAGATCGGGATGGAGCACAACCTCGGGTTGACCTGCGACCCGGTGGGTGGCCTGGTCCAGATCCCCTGCATCGAGCGGAACGCGGTGGCTAGCATCAAGGCGATCACGGCCGCCCGGCTGGCGCTGCGCGGTGACGGTGTGCACGCGGTGTCGCTGGACAAGGTCATCAAGACCATGCGGGAGACGGGCGCCGACATGAAGGTCAAGTACAAGGAGACGGCGCGGGGCGGTCTGGCCGTCAACGTGATCGAGTGCTGAGTCTGGCCGACTCGGGGCATTCGTTCACCGACTGCTAACCTGTCGTCCGTTTCAGGAGGCGGGAGGCAGCGGTGACCTCTGGCGTCGCGGCGTTGTGGTCGCACCGCAACTCGCTGCGCATCCTGGTCAGGCGCGACCTGGCGGTCAAGTACCAGCAGTCGGTGCTCGGCTATCTCTGGTCGTTGATCGAGCCGCTCGGCATGGGCGCCATCTACTGGTTCGTCTTCGGCGTGCTCTACTCGCGGGACACCGGTCGGCACCTCGGCGAGGCGGCCGGGTCGTACCCGCTGTTCCTGATCACGGGGATCTTCGCCTGGATGTGGACCAGTTCGGCGCTGAGTGAGGCGACCAACGCGCTGACCGGCCAGTCCCGGCTGATCACCACGATGAACGTGCCGCGCCAGGTCTTCCCGATCGGCCGGGTCACCGGCCGGTTCGCCGAGTACGCGGCCGGCCTGCCGATCCTGATCGCCATCGCGGTGGTCTACGCGGTGCACGGCCGGATCCACCCCGGCTGGTCGCTGCTCTCGCTGCCGCTCGCGGTGGCCGTCCAGGCGGTCCTGCTGACCGGGCTGGCCCTGCTGCTGTCCGCGTGGAACGTGCTGATGCGTGACGTGGAGCGGTTCATGCGGCTGATCATCCGGGTGCTCTTCTACGCCACCCCGATCATCTACCCGCTCAGCCTGGTGCGGGAGTCCGGCCTGCCGGGCTGGCTGAAGGTGGTGTACGAGCTGAACCCCCTGGTCGGGATCTTCCAGCTGCACCACGCGATCTGGTACCCGGACGAGTTCCCGGGCGCCCGGCTGCTCGCGACCACGATCGTCGGCAGCCTGCTGGTGCTGGCCGCCGGCTGGTGGTCGTTCCGCCGGTTGGAACCCGCTGTGCTCAAGGAACTCTGACGTGGCCGCGCCGATCATCGAGGCGGACGGCCTGGGCATCCGTTTCGTCCGCAACCGCCGGCGTCAGCTGCGGCTGCGGGAGTTGTTCATCCACCGGGGCGGACGGGGCGCCCTGCCGGGCCAGTTCTGGCCGCTGCGCGACGTGTCGTTCACCGTCGAGCCGGGCGAGACCGTCGGGGTGATCGGCCGCAACGGCACCGGCAAGAGCACCCTGCTGCGGTTGATCGCCGGGGTGCTCATTCCGGACGAGGGCAGCATCCGGGTGCACGGCGCGGTGGCCCCGCTGCTGGAGCTCTCGGCCGGCTTTTCCAACGACCTGACCGGGCGGGAGAACCTGCACCTGGTCGGTGGGCTGCACGGGCTGTCGACGGGCTATCTGAAGCGGCACTTCGACGAGATCGTCGAGTTCGCCGGTGAGCAGGTGGAACGGGCCATCGACACGTCGGTGCGGCACTACTCGTCGGGGATGAAGGTGCGGCTCGGCTTCGCGATCATCTCGCACCTGCCGCATCCGGTCCTGCTGATGGACGAGGTGACCGCGGTCGGGGACGCGGAGTTCCGCAAGAAGTGTTACGCGACGATTGATCGTCTGCTCGGGGAGGGGCGCACGCTGGTGCTGGTGTCACACAACGAAAAGGACCTGATCCGGTTCTGCCGTCGGGGGTTGTACCTCGACGCGGGCCGGTTGATGCTCGACGGCACCATCGCCGAGGCGCTCGACGCGTACCACGCCGCGGTCCCGCGGTGACGCTCGCGATCGTGCTCGCCGCCGGGACGCCCGCGGCGGGGCTGACCACCGTGACCGGCGAGCCGCTGGCCGACCGGATCGCCGCCCAGCTCCGGCGGGCCGGGGCGGCCGAGGTGCGCTTCGCCGCCGGGCTGGACGAGCTGGCCGCGCTGGCGGACACGGCCACCGGCCCGCTGCTGGTGACCGGCGCCGACCTGGTCGCACACACCGCCGTGCTGCGGCACCTGGCCACCAGCCCGGTGGGGCCGACGGTGGCGCTGGTGCTCGGCGACCCTCCCGTGCCCGGCCGGACGGCCGTGCGCGAGGAACGCGGCCAGGTGATCGACGCCGGCGCGGTGGACGCCCTGAACGGCGACGCCACCGGTGTGTTCGGTGGCGCGCTGCGGGTCGGCGTGGACGACCTGCCGTCCCTGGCCGCCGCCGCCCGGGCGGCAGCGGCGGGTGTGCTGCCCATCGCCGCCCCGCTGGGACCGGTCGGGGACGTCACCCCGTTCGGGTCCGTCGAGGGCGCCGGGCGGGCCGGCGCGGACGGGCGCCTCGCGCCGGTTCCGGCCGGCGGCCCCGGGTCCGCCGTGGACCGGCTCGTCGCGGGCCTCGCCGCGCTCGGCACCCTGATCTTCGCCCAGCGGGTACGTCTGCTCGTCGCGCACCGGGTCGACGACGCGGCCGGGCTGGCCGCCGCCGAGGCGGCGGTGACCGCGGTCGACGAGGACCGGGCCGAGTTGCGGCTGTCGGTGAAGGAGAAGGACGACTTCTTCTCCACCTACTTCGTCAGCACCTGGTCCCCGTACGTGGTCCGGTTGGCGGCCCGGCTCCGGCTCACCCCGACCGGGGTGACGGCTATCTCGGTGCTCTTCGCGCTGGCCGCGGCGGTGTTGTTCGGTGTCGGCGGGCGACCCGCGCTGGTCGGCGGCGCGGTGCTGCTCTACCTCGGCTTCGTGCTGGACTGCGTGGACGGCCAGTTGGCCCGCTACACCCGGAACTTCAGTGCCTGGGGCGGCTGGCTGGACACGATGGCGGACCGGGCCAAGGAGTACCTGGTTTACGCCGGGCTGGGCTTCGGGGTGAGCCACGCCGGGCTGGGCAACGGCTGGGCGCTGGCGATCGCCGCGATGACGTTGCAGACCGTCCGGCACATGACCGACACCTGGTACGGGGTGCTGCACGACGAGGCGGCGCGCCGGCCCCGGGCGGCGGCGGGTGCCGGCGGCGGGATCGGGGACCGGTTGAACGCCGCGTCGACGCGGGTGCAGGCGGACACGGGCTCGCTGTCGTACTGGCTGAAGCGGACGGTGGTCTTCCCGATCGGCGAGCGGTGGGCGTTGATCGCGCTGACCGTGGCGCTGTTCAACCCTCTGGTCAGCCTGGTCGCGGTGCTGGTGTGGGGTGTGCTGGCGTTCGCGTACACCGGGGCGCTGCGTACGCTGCGGGCCCGCTGGATGTGGGTGCCGGTGCTGGACACGGTCGACGCCACCCTGCACCGCGACGACGGCCCGCTGGCCCGCCGGCTGCCGGTGGTCCGCCCGATGGGGCCGCTCACCCTGGCGGTGATCGCGGCGCTCGGCCCGGCGGCCCTGCTGGTCACGGCGCTGCTGGGCGACGCGCCGGACGGGCTGCGCTGGGCGGTGCCGGTGGCGTTGCTGGTGCTGCTGGTCGGCGGTCTGGGCGCGGGGGCCGCGCACAACGGTCCGCTGGACTGGCTGGTGCCCGCCGCCCTGCGGGCCGCCGAGTACCTGTTCGCGATCGCGGTCGGGGTGGTCGGTGGCGCGCCGGGCTGGCTGATCTTCGGCTACGTCTTCGTGCTCACCGTGCACCACTACGACCTGACCGCCCGGCTGGAGAAGCGACAGGCGGCGCCTCCGCTGCACCCGGCCACGCTGGGCTGGGAGGGACGCTCGGTGCTGCTGGCCCTCGCGGCGATTGCCGGAATCGTGAGTATCGGCATGGCTACACTCGGTGCGTACCTTCTCGTGGTTTTCGTGGCGAGCGTCGTCCTGGCCTGGTTCGTCCGTCCGGCCGAGAGCGCGCGGGCGTCGGCCGCGCCGGTGGGCGCGGGAGGTGGCGCGCCACGCTGACGGAGGGACGGCCGGATGCCGCTGATCAGCTTCGTGGTACCGGCCTTCCGGGTGCAGGGGTACCTGCGTGAGTGCCTGGACTCGATCCTCGACCAGCCGGAGACCGACCTCGAGGTGATCGCGGTCGACGACTGCTCGCCGGACTCCAGTGGCGAGATCATCGACGAGTACGCGGCCCGCGACCAGCGGGTCCGCTCGGTCCGGCTGCCGGAGAACGTCGGCCTCGGTCCGGCCCGCAACGTCGGGCTGGACCGGGCCGTCGGGGAGTACGTCTGGTTCCTCGACGGTGACGACTGGCTGGCGCCGGACTGCCTGCCGGAGGTCGCCGAGCGGCTGCGGACCACCCGGCCGGACGTGCTGCTGGTGGACCACGTCCGGACGCACTGGAACGACACCGCCACCCGCAGCGCGATGGCCGAGGTGTTCCCGGAGACGCCCGGCGCGGCCACCTTCCGGCTCGGGGACCGGCCGGAGGCGATGCGACTGCTGCACACGGCGTGGAACCGGCTGGTCCGCCGGGAGTTCCTCGTCGACCTGGGGTTGCGCTTCGAACCGGGCTGGTACGAGGACGTCTCGTTCAGCTACCCGGTGCTCATGGCGGCGCAGCGGATCGGCGTGCTGGACCGGGTCTGCGTCAACTACCGGCAACGCCGCGCCGGCGCGATCACCCGGACCCGGGGCGACCGGCACTTCGAGGTGTTCCCGCAGTGGCACCGGGTCTTCCACCTGATGGACTCCTGGGGGCCGGCGGTGGACGCCCTGCGGCCGGCGGTCTTCGAGCGGATGATCTGGCACTACCTGACCGTGCTCGGCAACGGCCAGCGGATCGCCCCGGAGCTGCGGCCCGCCTTCTTCGCGCAGATCACCGCCGACTACGCGCGCTGGCTGCCGGACGGCGGGTACCCGGTGCCGGACGGGGTGGAGGGGATCAAGCACCGGCTGGTCGCCACCGGCCGCTGGCGGACGTTCAGCGCCCTGCGGGCGGCCAGCCGCACCCGCGACACCGCCCGCCGGAAGGCCCGTACCGCACGCCGCCGGGTCGGCCCGGCCGCCCGACGCGGCGCCCGGTTGACGCGCGAGGGACTGCTGCGCGAGTACTACCGGGCGGAGCTGCGCCGGCCGGTGGACCCCACGCTCGCGGTCTACGCGGCCTACTGGTACCGGGGCTACGCCTGCAACCCGGCGGCGATCTACGAGGCGGCCCGCCTGCTGGCCCCCGGGGTACGCGGGGTGTGGATCGTGCGCCGCGACCGGGTGGATACCGTGCCGGACGGGGTGGAGTACGTCGTCGCCGGCACCCCGGCCTACTACCGGGCGCTGGCCCGGGCCCGGTGGCTCGTCAACAACGTCAACTTCCCGGACTTCGTCCGCAAACGGCCCGAGCAGGTGCACGTGCAGACCCACCACGGCACGCCGGTCAAGGTGATGGGGCTCGACCAGCAGCGCTACCCGATCGGTGCGGGCCAGATGGACTTCGCCGGGCTGCTGCGCCGGGTGGACCGCTGGGACTACAGCGTCAGCGCGAACAGCTTCTCCACGCAGATGTGGGACCGCGCGTACCCGGCGTCGTACACGACGCTGGAGGTGGGCTACCCGCGCAACGACCGGCTGGTCGACGCCGGCCCGGACGAGGTGCGCCGGCTGCGCGCGGAGCTGGGTCTCGGTGCGGACGAGCAGGTGGTCCTGTACGCCCCGACGCACCGCGAGCACCTGCCCGGCTACCGGCCACCGTTCGACCCGGACCGGTTCGTCGAGGCGCTGGGTGACTCCGGCCGGCTGCTCATGCGCAGCCACTACTTCCACGACCGGGACCGCCACCGCCGCGCCGTGGACCGGGACCGCGTCCGCGACGTCAGCGGGTACCAGCGGGTGGAGGACCTCTACCTCGTGGCCGACGTGCTGGTCACCGACTACTCGTCGGCGATGTTCGACTACGCGGTGCTCGACCGGCCGATCGTGCTCTACGCCCCGGACTGGGAGGCGTACCGGCTCGCCCGGGGTGTCTACTTCGACGTGACGGCGGAGCCGCCGGGCGCGGTGGCCACCACCTTCGCCGACCTGCTCGACCTGTTCCGCACCGACGCGGTGCGCTCGGACGCGGCGGTCAAGGCGCGCGAGCACTTCCGGGGCCGCTTCTGCGGGCTGGAGGACGGGCACGCGGCGGAGCGGGTGGTGCGCCGGGTGTTCCTGGGTGAAGCGGTCGAGGGATCGCCGCGCTGCTGACCGCGGTCGATCATCGGCCTTGTGTGTCGCGTAATAGCGGTGTCATCGATCGAACATGAGACGTTCACCCGATGTGCTGATTCAATGATCCTGGTCACAGTCTTCTGGGGTTCGTCCGACGAACTGGGGGAGGAGACGGTGACCACCGTCGCGCTCAAGGATGTCACCAAGATTTTCAAGGACGGCACGCTCGCCGTCGACAGCGTCAATCTGGACGTGAACGACGGCGAGTTCATGGTGCTGCTCGGGCCGTCCGGCTGCGGCAAGTCCACGGTGCTGCGGATGATCGCCGGGTTGGAGGATCCGACCCAGGGCGCGGTGCTGCTCGACGGTGAGCTCGCGAACGACCTGCCTCCACGGGACCGGAAGATCGCGATGGTCTTCCAGGACTTCGCGCTCTACCCGCACATGACGGTGGGCGACAACATCGCGTTCCCGCTGCGGCTGGCCGGGGTGGAACCGGCGCCCCGGGGCGAGCGGGTCACCGACGTGGCGAGCGCGCTGGGCATCGGCGACGTGCTCGCCCGCAAGCCGGGGCAGCTCTCCGGAGGGCAACGACAGCGCGTCGCGATGGGCCGGGCGATCGTCCGCCGACCCGGGTTGTTCCTGATGGACGAGCCGCTGTCGAATCTGGACAGCGGGCTGCGCGCCGAGCTGCGCGCGGAGATCTCGGGCCTCACCCGCGAGTTGGGCGTCACCACCGTCTACGTCACCCACGACCAGGCCGAGGCCCTCACCATGGCGGACCGGGTGGCCATCATGCGCCGCGGCGTGCTCCAGGACGTGGGCACGCCCACCCAGGTGTACGGCCGGCCGGCGACGCTCTACGTGGCCGCCTTCCTGGGCAGCCCGCGGATGAACCTGCTCGAGGCGTCGGTCTACGTGCACCTGGACCGGTACGTCACCCTCAACCTCGGCGAGCAGTCGCTCTACCTGCCGTGGGACGACATCCGCAGCCGGGCGGTGGCGCACTACCACGGCGAGCGGATCGTGGTCGGCATGCGTGCCGAGGCGCTCACCCCGGTCTCTCCGGACAGCCCCGGCGACGTGCTGCGCGGCCGGATCCGCTACCTGGAGCACCACGGGCACGAGTCGCTGGCGTTCCTCGACATCGGGGCCACGGCGATCGTGGTCGACGAGATGGGCGCCCCGCTGGACGCCCCGCCGGTGGGCCAGCGTGGCCTGCGCCGGTTCAGCTCGGTGATGCAGCGACTCACCGGCAGGGCCGTGGAGGCGGACGACGGGTCCGCCGGTGGCACCCGGACCAGCGTGCTTCCCGATCCGGGCCGCCACCACCGGCGTCCGGCGGAGCTGGCGGTGCGGTTGGCGCCGTACCCGGCGGTCGCCGCGGGTCACCCGCTCGCCGTCTCGGTCCGGATGGACGCGTTGCACTTCTTCGACGAGCGCGGAGGCCGCATCGACGTGGGGTGGCGCTGACACCACGCCGGAGCGGGGTGGCGGGGGTGCCACCCGGTGTCCTACCGTCTGCGCACCCAGTCCACTGTGAAAAGACCACCGAGAGGGGTGCACCCGTGTCGGGTGACCGTCCCAGCCCGCTCGTCATCGAGCGCATCCTCCGCGACCGGCAGGGGATCTGGCAGCAGATCGTGGCCGAGCGTGACCTGAACCCGCTGACCGGGCGGATGCTGGCCAGCTCCGCCATCGCGCTCGCCTGCTACGGGGCGGTGCTCGGCGCCTTCCACAGCCCTCTCATGGCGCTGACCTCCGCGTTGAAGCTGCCACTGCTGTTCCTAGTCACGCTGGCGATCTGCCTGCCCACGCTCTACCTGTTCAACCTGGTCTTCGGCGCCCGGCTCTCGGTACGCCAGTCGCTGGCGTTGGTGATGGTGGCGATCACGGTCACCTCGATGCTCGCGGTGGCGTTCGCGCCGATCAGCCTCTTCTTCCTGATCACCGCACCCGACTACGGGTTCTTCAAGCTGCTGAACGTGGCGATCCTGACGCTGTCGGCGCTGGTCGGGCTGCGCTTCCTGACCGGCGGGATGCAGGTGCTCAACGACCACGGCCTGCTCGCACCGGAAGCGGCCCGGACCCAGGCCCCGGCCGCCCAGACCCAGGCCCCGGTCCAGTCCGCGCCCGCCGCCACGCCGGTGGCCGATCAGGTCGCCGAGCCGGTCGCGGTGCCGGCCGGCGCGGTTCCGAACGGCGCCGCCGCCGACGCCGCGTCCGCCGTCCCGGTTCCCGCGCAGGTCCCGGCCCACGTTCCGGCGCAGTGGAGCGGCCAGCCGGCCGGCGCCTCGTTCCCGCCCGGCATGATGCCGCCCGGCTATCCGCAGCAGCACCGCCCGTGGGCCAACCCGGCGGTGCGGCACGGTGAGCCCGCGCAGCGGCCGGCCAGCATGACCCTGCTCTACATCTGGATCCTGCTCTTCGGCTTCGTCGGCACCCAGCTCGCCTGGACGCTGCGCCCGTTCTTCGGCGATCCGGGGCAGGACTTCTCCTTCTTCCGCAGCATCGACGGCAACTTCTACGCGGAGATCCTGCGGACCATCGCCAACCTCTGATCACCCCCAGAAAAGCGGAAAATGCCTGGTTGCCGGGGTGGTTACCGGCGAGTAACGTCAGGCCATGACCATCGACTCCCGCCAGGTGGCGGCCGGCATGCTCGAAGCGGTGCCGTTCGCCCGTACGCTCGGCTTCGAATTCGTCGAGGTGGCACCGGAGGGGGAG
>NZ_QGKR01000157.1 GCF_003172955.1 Micromonospora acroterricola
ACACCGCGCCGGCGCCGCGCAGCTCGCCCGGCGGTGGGCCGGGACGGGCGGGGAGCCGTTCGTCGCCCCACGGCACCAACCGCACCTGGTCGCCCGGGGAACGTCCGCCGCCGAGCACCGCGGTGACCACCGCTTCCGGGCCGAGGATGCCCTGCACCCGGCTCAACGCCCGGTGCGCCCGCTCCCGCTCCTCGCCGACCTCTCCCCAGAGGCCGGATTGCAGGCCGGCCTGGGCGATCACTCCGTCCGGGACCAGCCGCAGTCGGATGATGCCGGCTGTCGGCCGGGCCGGTCGGGCGCCGGCCCGGCCGTTGCTGCCGGAGAGCCAGCCGTCGAGCTGCCAGCGCACCCGGTCGGCGATGGCCGCGGCGGTGAGCAGACCGTCGTGCCGCCACACCCGGTGCAGCTCCTGCCCGTGCGCGGTGACCGCCTCGATGCCGAGCCGGGTGCAGGCCAGCCCGTGCCCGGCCAGCCGGTCGTGCAGCTGTTCGGCCAGGGCGCGGGCGGCGAACGCCGCCGCGTCGACCCGGTCGATCGGCTCGTCGTGCTCGGCGGTCACCGTCAGGTCGGCCGGCGGCTGCCGGACGGCGAGCGGGCGGTGGTCCCGCCCGGCGGCCAGCCGGTGGGCCAGCGCGCCGTCGAACCCGAACCGGGCCAGCACGTCGCCGGCCGGCAACGCGGCGAACTCACCCAGGGTCCGCACACCGAGACGGCGCAGCAGGTCCGCTAGCGCCGACCGGCCGAGCGCCTCGACCGGCAACCCGGCCAGGAACTCCGGCGTCCCGCCCGGCGCCACCACCCGGCCGGCGCGGGCGGCCAGCCCCGCGGCGAAGACCCCGTCGGCGATGCCGACCTGGCTCTCCACCAGACACGACTGGGCGACGTGCTCGATGATCCGCTCGGCGGCCGCCTCCTCGCCGCCGAGATAGCGGCTCGGCCCCCGGGCGGCCACCGCGCAGGCGCCCGGACGGACCACCTCGACGCCCGCGACCAGTTCCTCCACCGCGGCGACCACCGGCTCGAACGCCCGGGCGTCCCGGCCAGGGTCGTACTCCACGACGGTGAGCTGCGGGCAGCGGCCCTGCGCCTCCCGCTTGCGCAGGCCTCGGCGCACCCCCTCGGCGCGGGCCCGCTCGGAGCAGGCGACCACCCGGTTGGCGTGCAGCACGGCGACCGGGCCGGTGGCCGGCACCCCGTCGACGATCTCGGCGGCGAGCACCGGCCAGTCCGGGCACCACAGCAGCAGCGTCCGGACCGCCGAGCCGGTCACCCCGGACCTCCCGGCCCGGGACCGGTCGGACCGGCGCCGCGCCCCACGACCCCGGTCACGCCGGGCTGACCAGGGTGAGCGCGCCCTGTCGGGTGGCGTCGGCGCGGGCCCGGTCACCGGCCGGCGGCACCGGGCGGGGCCGGCCGGCGAGCGACACGGCCGGTCGGCTCACGGTCGAGGGCACCGTGCGGGGGATCACCCGGGTGAGCTCGTCACCGGGGAGCCAGACCTTGATCTCCTTGGGACGGGCGGCCGCCCCGCGCCCGCGCGCCGAGACGGTGACCTCCCGGCGGCGCAGCCGGCCCCGGCCCGACCCGAGCCCCTCCCAGATCCCACGGACCACCTGCAGCGTCACGTCCGCGCCGTCCCACCGGCCGTACGGGACGAGCACGCTGCCGCGCTGCCGGGCCCGGGCGGCCAGCCGGGTGGCGACCGAGGCGGAGACCGTGGCCGGCACGGCCGTGACCACGACGTCCACCCCGTCGATCAGCGCGGCGACCACGGTGGCCCACTCGGGGCCGGGATTCGGCACCAGGGCCAGCCGGTCCAGGGCGATGCCCAACTCGGCGGCCGCGCCCGCGCCGAACGTCGGCACCCCGACCACGGCGCACCACGAGCCGGCTCGGGACGCCTCGGCGAGCAGGGCCAGCACCAGCGAGGTGCCACCGCTGCGCCGGGGTTGACCGACGGCGACCGCGATGGTGCTGCCCCGGCGCAGACCACGGTTGGGCAGCAGGCCGGTCAGCTCGGGGGCCACCGGCAGCACCCGGTGACCGCCGACCGGATCGGGTGCGCTCGCCGGGCGTACCAGATCGGCCAGTGCGGCGGAACCGACCACCATGCGGCCCGCCATCGGACCAACCCCCCGTCGTTGCTGTGGATCAGATCAGGACCGGCACGCCGTGCTGCCGGCCGCCCGGCTCCCCCCGCCGGGCGGCCGGCAGCACCGGCGGGATCATGCGGCGAGGCCGTCCAGGGCCGGTTGGTGAGCCACGCCGAGCGCGGTCTCCACCACCGTGACGAACTGTTCGGCCGCGCGGAGCAGGTCATCGGCCTCCCGGGCGGTGACCACCCGGGGGATGCCGGCCTCGGCAGCGGCCCGTTTGCCGGCTCCGGCAGCGAAGAACCGGGCCCACTCGTCGAGCTCGGGGGCGACGCCGCAGAGCAGGACCCAGACGCTGGTGATCCGGTTGCGCCGGGCCGGCGCGGGTCGGGCCCGGGCGGCGAGCAGCGCGGCCGCCGCGCGCAACGCCGACAGGTGGGCGGCCGCGTAGCGCAGGCCGTCGGGTCGGGTCTGGCCGGCTTCGACCAGCCCGCGCCGGGCCAACGTGAGGAGTTGGGCGGGGGTGCGGTGCGGCAGCACGTGCGCCGGCACCGTCGGTGCCTGAGCCGGGTTGGACGGCATGGACTGTCTCCTCCACGTGGCCGGGGCGTCGCCTCGGCGCACTGGTGCCGCCGATGGGATGCCGAGGTCGGGTGGTGCGGAGGAAGACGCACCGGGTGTGGCCGGCCGGGTGTGGATGCTTCCCCACACCACACCCGGCCGGCGTACCGGCGGGTTCGTCGCCCGCCGCCCGGGGGTCGTGGGCGGCGGACGACGCTCCTGCCTGTCGGGACCGGGCTCGCGACTGCCCGGAAACCCAGGTGCGGCCCGCGGAGCCGCACCGCCGGGGCTGGCGCCGCGAAACACCGCGCTCCGGCTGGTTGGAACGGGCGTTCGAGGCAATCGAACACTCGTTCTAACTGCTGTTGACAGTACACCTCCCCTCCGACGAAAAAGCAACGTGTGACGCGCCGGCCCTGCACGGGGGCGCGACGGGAGGGTCAGACGGAGGCCGGATAGTCGGGCAGGTCGAGGTCGGTGACCAGGGACCGGGTGCCACGCAGGGACGCGCCCACGGCGGCGGGAAACGGCGTGGCCGGCTGAACCGACCACCGGCGGACCGGGAAGAATGGCGACATGCAGCCACACCCGAACGTACGGGCGGTGCAGGACGCGCTCGACGGCGCCAGCGCGCTCGACGGCGCCGGCCAGCCCAGCACGGTCCGCCTGCTGCCCGACGCGGTGCACACCGCCGCAGCGGCCGCCGAGGCTCTCGGCGTCCAGGTCGGCCAGATCGCCAACTCGCTCATCTTCGACGCGGACGACGCCCCGCTGCTCGTGCTCACCTCCGGCGCGCACCGGGTGGACACCGCCGGCCTGGCCGCGTCGATCGGGGTCACCCGGCTGCGCCGGGCCACCCCGGAGTTCGTCCGGACGCACACCGGGCAGCCGATCGGCGGGGTGGCCCCGCTCGGGCACCCGCGACCGCTGCGCACCCTGGTGGACACCGCGCTGGAGGCGTACCCGGAGATCTGGGCCGCGGGCGGCGTACCGCAGGCGGTCTTCCCCACCACCTACGCCGAGCTGCTGCGGGTCACGGCCGGCGCCCCGGCCGAGGTGGCGTGAGCGAGCGGAGCGAGCGAACCAGCAGGCACAGCAGCGAGCGAACCAGCAGGCACAGCAGCACCGTTCCGGATCTGGTCACCCTGCACGTGTGGCGGACCGCCCGCGGCGCGCTGCCCCGGGCACTGACCCGGATGGCCCTGGACCCGGGCCGACTGCGCGCCCTCCCGGGCGTCCGGTTCGGCAAGCTGCTGGGCACCGGGACCGGCACCGGCTTCGGGCCGGGTGACGCGGACCTGACCCGGTGGGCGGCGTTGACCGTCTGGGACTCGTCCGCCGCGGCGGACGGCTTCGACGACTCGTCCGTCGGCCGCGCCTGGGCGCGGATCGCCCGCGCCCACGCCCGGGTCGACCTGCGCCCACTGAGCAGCCGGGGCGAGTGGTCCGGCCATCGACCGTTCGGCGAGCCGTCGGGCGGCCCGGTCACCGGCCCGGTGCTGGCGCTGACCCGGGCCCGGCTGCGGGCCCGCCGGGCGGCCACCTTCTGGCGGGCGATCCCGCCGGTGGCCGCCGCCCTGCGCGACGCGCCGGGGCTGCTGGCCCGGTTCGGCGTCGGTGAGGCGCCGCTGGGCTGGCAGGGCACGGTGAGCGTGTGGCGCGACCCGACGGACCTGGTGGCGTTCGCGTACCGTCACCCGGAGCACCGGGCGGCGATCATGCGAACCCCCACCGCGGGTTGGTACGCCGAGGAACTGTTCGCGCGGTTCGAGGTGCGCGACGTGGTCGGCGACCGGACGGTGCTCGGGTGGGTCGACGACGGCCCCGAAACGGTGAAGGGTGGACGGGCATGAGGTTGGTGCGCTGGACGCCGGACGATCTCGTCCGGCGGCTGGACGACGTGGTGGCCGTCTACGGCGAGGCGATGGGATACCGCACCGACCTGCTGGAGGCCCGGCGCGGCTACATCGCCACCCACGTCCGCCGGCCCGGGTTCCGCGCGGTGGCCAGCCTGACCAGCGAGGGTCGCCTCGCCGGCTTCGGCTACGGCTACCTCGGCGGTCCCGGCCAGTGGTGGCACGACCAGGTGCACCGGGCGCTGGACGCACCGACCCGGCAGCGCTGGCTCACCCACTGCTTCGAGGTCGTCGAGCTGCACGTCCGGCCACCCGCGCAGGGGCACGGCCTGGGCGCCGGCCAGCTGCGCGCGCTGCTCACCATGGCCGAGGGCGACACCACGCTGCTGTCCACCCCGGAGGCCGACGAGCAGACCTCGCGGGCCTGGAGGCTGTACCGGCGGTTCGGCTTCGTCGACGTGCTGCGCGACTTCCACTTCCCGGGCGACGAGCGGCCGTTCGGCGTGCTCGGCCGGGACCTGCCCCTCGAGCACGCGGCGTCATGACCCGGCGGGGGGTCTCCTGGGCGCCGCTCGCCGTCCTGGTGCTCGCCCAGATCTGCTACCCGCTGACCACCGGCGCCACCCGGGCCGGGCTCACCGTGGCCACCGTCGTGCTCGGCTGGCTGCTCTCGGTCGGCCACGCGCTGCTCAGCCGGGGTCCCCGGGTCGCGGTGGCGCTGGTCGCCGTGGCCACCGGCGGCGGGTTCGCGATCGAGGCGATCGGGGTGGCCACCGGCGTGCCGTTCGGCAGCTACGACTACTCCGGGGAACTCGGCCCCAAGCTGGCCGGGGTGCCGCTGATCATCCCGTTGGCCTGGACCTGGATGGCCTGGCCGGCGTGGCTGGCGGCGGTCCGGCTGACCGGCGGCGCCGGGTCGCCGGCCCTCCGGCGGGCGTGGCGGATCGCGCTGGCCGCCCTGGGGTTGGCCACCTGGGATCTCTTCCTCGATCCGCAGATGGTCGCCGAGGGGTACTGGGTCTGGCGGGACGCCACCCCGGCGCTGCCCGGCCTGCCCGGCATCCCGGTCAGCAACTACCTGGGCTGGCTGCTCTTCGCGGTGCTGCTGATGAGCGCGCTGCGCCCGCTGGCCGGCCCGACCGCCGAGCACACCGACCAGCGGGACCACCCGATGATCGCGCTCTACCTGTGGACGTACGTCTCCAGCGTCCTGGCCCACGCGGTCTTCCTCGACCTGCCCGCCTCGGCGCTCTGGGGCGCGGCCGGCATGTCGGTCACCGCCGTGCCGCTGGCGGTGACCCTGCTGCGCGCCCGCCGGGCCCGGGACACGCACCAGGTGGACCGCCACGCGCACCGCTCCGGCGTCGACGCGACCCGATGACCGTCCTGCTCGCCCTGCTGCTCGCCGTCGCCGCGCTGACCGGGCACACCTGGCTCAACGCCGCCCGCTGGCTGCGCCGGCCCACCGACCGGCCGGACGAGGTCGACGAGCCGGTCGCCGTGCTGCTGCCGCTGCGCGACGAGGCCGCCCGGGTCACGCCGTGCCTGCGAGCCCTGCTCGCCCAGCGCGGCGTACCCGGTCTGCGCATCGTGGTCCTCGACGACGGGTCCACCGACGGCACCGCCGAGGTGGTCCGCGCGGTGGCCGGCGACGACCCGCGGGTCACCCTGCTCACCGGGAACGCCCCGCCGCCGGGCTGGCTGGGCAAGCCGCACGCCTGCTGGCAGTTGGCCACCCGGGCCGACCCGGCGGCCACCGCGCTGGTCTTCGTCGACGCCGACGTGGTGCTCGCCCCGCACGCCGTGGCGGCGGCCGTCGCCGAGCTGCGCGCCGCCCGCGCGACGTTGCTGTCGCCGTACCCCCGGATCGTCGTGGCGACGGCGGCCGACCGGCTGGTGCAGCCGCTGTTGCAGTGGCTCTGGCTGACCTTCCTGCCGCTGCGCGCGATGGAGCGCTCGCCGCGGCCGTCGCTGGCCGCGGCGGGCGGGCAGTTCCTCGTGGTGGACCGGGCGGGCTACACCGTCGCCGGCGGGCACGCCGCGGTCGCCGACAGGATCCTGGAGGACGTCGAACTGGCGCGCGCGGTCAAGCGGGCCGGCGGGCGGATCGCCCTGGCCGACGGCTCCCGGCTGGCCGCGTGTCGGATGTACGACGACTGGCCGCAGCTGCGCGACGGGTACTCGAAGTCGCTGTGGGCGTCGTTCGGTCACCCCGGCGCGGCGGCCGCCGTGGTGGCGTCGCTGCTGCTGCTCTACACCGCCCCGCCGCTGGTCGCGGTGGCGGGTGCGGCGGCCGGCGCGCCGGTGGTGGCCGCCGTGGGCCTGGCCGGCTACCTGCTCGGGGTGGCCGGGCGGGTGCTCACCGCCCGCGCGACCGGCGGTCGGTGGTGGCCCGACGCGCTCGCACACCCCGTGTCGGTCGTGGTCCTCGGTTGGCTGACTCTGCGGTCGTACCATCTGCGAAAGCAGCGCCGCCTGACCTGGCGGGGCCGCCCGGTCAGCTAGGAGGCACGGCATGGCGCGGATCGTGGTCGTCGGCGCCGGGGTGGGTGGCCTCGCCACCGCCGCCCGGCTGGCCGCCACCGGGCACCAGGTGACCGTCCTCGAGCGGGCCGACACGGTCGGCGGCAAGCTCGGCCGGTACGTGCACGACACCCCGGCCGGGTCGTTCCACTTCGACACCGGGCCGAGCCTGCTCACCCTGCCCGAGGTGTTCCACGACCTGTTCGAGGCGACCGGGGCGAAGCTCGACGAGTACCTGGACCTGGTGCCGCTGGACCCGATCGTCCGGCACGTCTTCGGGGACGGCGGCCCGCGGTTGGACTCCTGCGCCGACCCGGTGGAGTTCGCCGCCCGGATCGGGGCCGCCTTCGGTGACCGGGCGGCGGCCGACTGGCAGCGGCTGTGGCGTCGGGCGGCGCGCGTGTGGCACGCCTCCTCGCGGGACATCCTGCGCCGCGCCGTCGACTCCCCCCGCGACCTCGCGTCGCTGGCCTGGCGCGTCGGCGACCTGGCCGCCATCGCCCCGGGCCGCACCCTGCGCGGCCTGAGCCGCCGGTACCTGTCCGACCCACGGCTGCGGATGCTGCTGGACCGGTACGCCACCTACACCGGCGCCGACCCGCGCCGCGCGCCGGCCGCGCTCGCCGCGGTCCCCTACGCCGAGCTGACCTTCGGCGGCTGGTACCTGCGCGGTGGGCTCGGCACGCTCGCCGACGCGCTGCTGACGCGTTGCCTGGACCTCGGCGTGGTCGTGCAGACCGGCGCCACGGTGACCCGGATCGACGCCGCCGGCGGCCGGGTGCACGGGGTACGCCTCGACGGCGTCGCCGCGCCGGTGCCCGCCGACGTGGTGGTGGCCAACGTGGACGCGCTCACCGTCTACCGTGACCTGCTGCCGCACCCGCGCCGGCTGGCCGGGCTGACCGACCGCAGTCTGGCCGGTTTCGTGCTGCTGCTCGGCGTCTCCGGCAGCACCGGGCTGGCCCACCACAACGTGTTCTTCCCGCGCGACTACGACGCGGAGTTCGACGCGGTCTTCGGCGACCCGGGGCGCGGCGTACGGGCCCGGCCGGCGGCCGACCCCACGGTGTTCGTCACCGTGGCCGACGACCCGATGGTCCGCCCGTCCGGGCACGAGGCGTGGTTCGTGCTGGTCAACGCCGCCCGGCAGGGCACCGCCACGGGCGCGGTCGACTGGCGGCGCCCCGGGCTGGCCGACGCGTACGCCGACCGGATCCTGGCGGTGCTGGCGGAGCGTGGCGTGGACGTCCGCGACCGGCTGCTGTTCCGCGAGATCCGCACCCCGGCCGACCTGGACGCGGCCACCGGCGCGCCGGGCGGCTCGATCTACGGCACCGCCGGCGGGCTGCTCCGGCCGGCCAACCGGGGCCCGGCGCACGGGCTGTGGCTGGTGGGTGGCTCCAGTCACCCCGGCGGTGGGCTGCCGATGGTGACCCTCTCCGCGCAGATCGTCGCCGACGAGATCGGCCCCGCCTGGTAGGCGCAGCCCGCCCGTCAGCCGGCTTCGAGCAGGGCGCGGCGGACGGTGGAGAGCAACTGCCCCAGGCCGAAGCCGGCCAGCAGCACCCACACCGCGGTCGCCATGGTGATGGTGCCGGCGGCCAGATCGGGCTCGATCAGGCCGGCCAGCCCGGCGATCAGCAACCCGACCAGCGCCACCGACACCCGGGTGGGGCGTTCGCCCACGGTCACCGCGCCGATGTCGCGCATGCCGGCGGAGATCGCCCGGGCCCGGACGTACTCGTGCAGCCACGACAGTGCGCCGCCCGCGACGACCAGCGCGCCCGGCGCGCCGACCAGCCAGAACGCCAACAGCCAGGCCACCTCGCCGAGCCGGTCGGCGACCGAGTCGTAGACGTAGCCGAGCCGGGTGGTGCGGCCGGTGGCCACCGCCACCGCCCCGTCCACGCTGTCCGCGACCGACGCGAGCAGCACGAACAACGCGCCGAGGAACGGCCCGTCCGCCGGCCGGGTCGCCAGCAGGGGCACGCAGAAGCAGAGCAGCACCCCGGCCACGGTGACCGCCGTGGGGCTGACCCGCAGCCGGCCCAGCACGTACCCGACGTGGTAGGCGAACCGCAGCCAGGCGCGCACCACCGGCGCGGCGGTCCGGGGGTCGAAACCGCCGTGCAGCCGCGCCCACGCCGTGGCGTACTGGTCCCAGTTCAGCTGTGTGCCCACCACGGATCAACCGTCGTGACGGGCTTCAGGTGTCGCGGCGCGGCGTTCACACCGGCGCGCCGGCCTTGAGGTTCTGCCAGACCTCGCGGGTCGCGGTGGACCGGTTGAGGGTGATGAAGTGGATCCCCGGAACGCCCTCGTCCAGCAGCCGGCGGGACATCTCGCTGGCCTGCTCGATGCCGAGCCGGCGGACCGCCTCCGGGTCGTCGGCGACCCGCTCGAAGCGCGCCGCCAGCGCCGGCGGGAAGGGCGCGCCGGACAGCTGGACGGACCGTTCGATGGTGCCGATCTGGGTCACCGGCATCACCCCGGCGAGGATCGGGGTGTCACAGCCCGCGGCGGCCACCCTGTCGCGCAG
Source organism: Micromonospora acroterricola (assembly GCF_003172955.1). Taxonomy (GTDB): domain Bacteria; phylum Actinomycetota; class Actinomycetes; order Mycobacteriales; family Micromonosporaceae; genus Micromonospora; species Micromonospora acroterricola. Next base: position 9,573 of record NZ_QGKR01000157.1, read on the forward strand.
CCGCAGGTAGTCGTCGGCCTCGAAGAACATCTGGGTGATCGCGAACTCGGCGCCGGCCCGGCACTTGCGGACGAAGTGCGCGGTGTCGCTGGCCACGTCGGGTGAGCGGGGGTGCTTGTACGGGAAGGCCGCCACCCCCACGCTGAAGTCACCGGCGTCGCGCACCAGGCGCACCAGGTCCTCGGCGTAGTCCACGCCCTCGGGGTGGCGGACCCACTCGCCGCCCGGGTTGCCCGGAGGGTCGCCGCGCACCGCCAGCACGTTGCGCACCCCCACCCCGGCGAGCCGGCCGATCACGTGCCGCAGCTCGGCGACGGAGTGGTTGACGGCCGTCAGGTGGGCCATCGGCAGCAGGGTGGTGTCGGTGGCGATCCGCTCGGTCACCGCCACGGTGGTGTCCCGCGTCGAGCCGCCCGCGCCGTAGGTGATCGACACGAACGACGGGCGCAGCGACTCCAGCTCGCGGATCGCCTGCCAGAGCAGCCGCTCCCCCGCCTCGGTCTTGGGCGGGAAGAACTCGAACGAGAAGGTCGGCTGACGGTCACGGATGAGCTCCCCGATCGCCGGCTGCGGATTGGGGAGGACCGAGGGAAGACCGAGCGCCACGACCCGACTCTAGCGGTCAGCGTCCGCACCACCCACGCGCTTCCCATCCCGGGGTACGGATCGACGGATCGGTGGGCGTCGCCCGTCGGCCGGCGTCGCCTCCGGCGCCCGGCCCGGTGGGCGGGAAGCCGTCGTACCCACGGGGTAGGAATGGGTGGCGTGGGA
>NZ_QGKR01000158.1 GCF_003172955.1 Micromonospora acroterricola
CGGCCAGCCCGCGGGCGGCGGGTTCGTCGGCGGGGGCGTGGTGGGCGGCGGGGTGGTCGGAGGCGTCGTGCCGCCGTTGCAGGTCACCCCGTTGAGGGTGAACGACGTCGGCTTGGGGTTGCTGCCGCTCCACGCGCCGTTGAACCCGAGGCTGATGGACGCTCCGGTGGCGAGGCTGCCGTTGTAGGACAGGCTGCGCGCGGTGACCTGGCTGCCGGACTGGGTGAACTCGGCCGACCAGCCCTGCTGCACCCGCTGGCCGGAGTTCGGGAAGGTCCAGCCGAGGGTCCAGCCGTTGACCGGGTCGCCGAGGTTCTTGAGGGTGATGCTCGCGGTGAAGCCACCGGGCCACTCGTTCGTCGAGTAGGCGACGTCGCACTGGGTCGCGGCCTGTGCCGCGGTGACGGGGATCGTCACCAACCCGCCGGCGACCAGGACGCCCGCGCCGGCGAGCGCGAGGGTCCGGCGTGGGCCGGACAGCCTTCTCCACACATTCATGCCACTGATCTCCTTGGGCGAGACCGGGCCTGCGTACGGCCCGGCGAGACGGCCCGGTGGGCGTCCTGTACGGACGGCCGCCGGCGCCAACGGGATTCTTCGGGGGTGCCCGACCCGGACGGGCGGTGGTGGTGGACGACCAGCACGCGGCCGGTCGGTCGGCGGCGGGAACGTCGACCGGCGGACCGGTTGCCCTCGACTCCCTGCCTGCGCGGTGTGGCTCCCCGAACCGCGTGCGCCGATTCTTGCATGGGAGCGCTTCCATGGCAATGGCTCGATGCGTCGTGGCGTCGGACCTGGTCACCGGAGTCGGACGATACCTCCGAGTCGGCGCGAGCGACACGAGCGGACCGAGGCCGCCGGTACCGGACGAGCACAGCGGGCCGGCACGGTGAGCGCGTAACGCCCCGGGCCGCGTGGAACGCCGTGGCCCGCGCTCGACGCGGCGAAAGCCACGTACCACCCGTTCACCGCTTACCAGTGGTAAAGGTCAAAACGCGAATCTTTCCCTTCATAGTTCATGAAACGGTCTAACGTCGGTCTTAGCTCGGTTGTCGCCGGGCTCAGGACAACAGGGATGGAGTGACGCAGGTCATGGCTAAGAAGATGCTGGGGAAGGTCGTTGCGGGCGCCGCGCTGGGCGGCGCGTCGCTCCTGGTGTTCACGCCGGGGATCGCGTTCGCCGATGGGCACCACGACGGTGGCAAGGACCGTGACGGCAAGGTTTTCGCCAAGCCGCACGTCGTCAAGGCCGGCGAAGAGGTCAAGCTCCTCGAGATCTGCCCGGATCGCCAGGAGCACGCGTTCGTGTGGTCCAAGGTCACCGGCAAGGTCAAGCTCAAGCCGGTGCACGACGACCGTGGCGACGACCGTGGCGAGTGGCGCGAGGAGGAGAACTCCGGCCACGACGAGAACGGCAAGGACGAGCACGGCAAGGACGAGAACGGCAAGGACGAGCACGGCAAGGACGAGAACGGCAAGGACGAGAACGGCAAGGACCACAACGGCAAGGACGAGAACGGCAAGGACGAGAACGGCAAGGACCACAACGGCAAGGACGAGAACAGCAAGGACGAGAACGGCAAGGACGAGAACGGCAAGGACGACAAGGGCAAGGACGAGAACGGCAAGGACGAGAACGGCGGCCAGGGTGGCGGCGCTGCCGCCGACGCCTACGGCGACGAGAACCGCAAGGACGAGGACCGCAAGGACGAGGACCGCAAGGACGAGGACCGCAAGGACTGGAAGGCCGACGAGCACGGCCAGGAAGGCCGTGACGGCAAGGACGAGGACAAGAAGGACTGGGAGTCCAAGGACAACGGCTCGCACGAGTACGGGGACGAGCGCGGCTCGGACTCCAAGGACCACGACGAGTACGGCTCGGACGAGTACGGCTCGGACGAGTACGGCTCGGACAAGGGCTGGGAGTCCAAGGACAACGGCTCCGACGAGTACGGGGACGAGCGCGGCTCGGACTCCAAGGACCACGACGAGTACGGCTCGGACGAGCGCGGCTCCGACGAGTACGGCTCGGACAAGTACGGCTCGGACGAGTACGGCTCCGACGAGAACGGCTCCGACGAGAACGGCTCGGACAAGGGCTGGGAGTCCAAGGACAACGGCTCCGACGAGTACGGCTCGGACAACGGCAAGGACCGTGACGAGTACGGCTCGGACGAGCGCGGCGAGCAGGGCAAGGACCGCGAGGAGCGCGGCGACCACGGCAAGGACCGTGACGAGGACCGCTGGGAGCACAAGCGGGACTTCGTCTACTACGGCGAGGCCAAGGTCGACAAGGACGCCCGCCCGGGTCGCTACGAGCTCAAGGGCTCGTGCGGCGAGGGTGAGCTCGTCGTGCTGCCGCACGGCGGGGTCGACGGTGGTGACGGTGGCGCCAGCACCGGCACCGACCGTGGCCTGGCCACCGGTGGGGCGAGCCTGCTCGGCGCTGCCGCGCTGGGCGGGATCGTGCTGATGCGTCGTCGGCGGACCGATGGTTCGCTCGTCTGACGTGACGACGACACGGGCCGGCGGCCGTCACGGGAAACCGTGGCGCGCCGCCGGCGCGGTCGTCGTCGTCACCCTGGCCATGGTCGGCGCCGGCATGATCGGCGCCTCATTGCAGGACACGCCCGCCCCCCGCCCGCCGCAGCCGCTGGCTCAGGCCGGACCCGAGGTGACGGGCCCGGCGGCCACCGACGCCGACATCCCTCCGACCGGCGGGGAGGGAAACGTGCCGGCCGGGCTGGCGCGGTCCGCCCCGACCAGCATCGAGATTCCCCGGATCGGCGTCGACGCGACGATCATGTCGCTGGGCACCAACCCGGACGGCACCGTCCAGGTCCCCCCGCTGGAGCAGGCCGACCAGGCTGGCTGGTACGAGCCGGGCGCGAGCCCCGGCGAGACCGGCAACGCGGTCATCGTCGGGCACGTGGACTCGGCGAAGCTCGGCCCGGCCGTGTTCTTCGACCTCGGTTCCCTCGTTCCCGGCGACACCATCACGGTGCGCCGGGCGGACGGCCGGGCGGTCGCCTTCCGGGTCGACTCGGTGAAGTCGTACCCGAAGACGTCCTTCCCCACCGAGCTGGTGTACGGGCCGAACGACCGGCCCGGCCTACGGGTGGTCACCTGCGGCGGTCAGTTCGACCAGGCCGCCAAGAGCTACCCGGACAACGTGGTCGTCTTCGCCACCCTGGTGGAGTGACCCGCGATCACGAACGCGGTCCGGCCGGTCGGGGAAACCCGACCGGCCGGACCGCGTGCGGCGTGCCTCAGGCGGCGGCGGAGGTCCGTACCAGGGTGCGGATCTGGCGCAGCAGCACGGACAGGGCGGCGAGATCCGCCCGCGACTCGTCGAACTCCCCCATCGCCCGGCGGGCCCGGTGGATGGACGTGGCGTTCGACTGCTCCCACTGCTGCACCCGCTCGTGCGGCGGCAGGTCGTTCGGGGTGGAGTCGAGCACCTCCGCGGTGAGCGCGGCCAGCGCGGCGTACAGGTCGTAGCGCAGCGCCATCCGGGCCAGCGTCTGCCAGCGGTCCTCCCGCGGCAACAGGGAGATCTTCGACAGCAGCGAGTCGACCCGGAACAGGTCGGAGAGCACGAAGTAGACCGAGGCCACCTCGCCGACGTCCCGACCGCTGCGGGTCGCCGTCTCCACCACGTCCAGCAGGCCGAAGCTGTACATGAGCCGGGTCGCCCGCTCCGCGAGCTCCCGGGGCAGCCCGCGCCCGGTCATCGAGTCGATGTGCGCCGCGATGGCCTGTCGCTCGCTGCCGTAGAACAGGTCCTCCAGCCCCGGCAGCAGCCGGGCCACGCCGTCCCGCAGCCGGGCGATCTCGGCCGGCACGTCGATCGGCGAGCGCCGGTTGGTCACCAGCCAGCGCACCGCGCGGTCGAGCAGCCGGCGGGTGTCCAGGTAGACGTTGGTCTGCAGCTCCGGGGAGACCTTGTTGTCGAGCGCCTCCACCGCGTCCCACAGCTCGCGCAGCCCGAACACCTCGCGGACCACCACGTACGCCCGGATCACGTCGGCGGCGCTGGCCGCCGTCTCCTCGACCACCCGGAAGACGAACGAGATGCCGCCCCGGTTGATCGCCTCGTTGACCAGGACGGTGGTGACGATGTCCCGGCGCAGCCGGTGCCGGCCCATCCGGTCGGCGAACCGCTCACGCATGGGCGTCGGGAAGTAGTTGACCAGGACCTCGGTCGTCCACTCCTCGTCGGCCAACCCCTCGGTGAGGATCTCCCGCTCAAGGACGATCTTCACGTACGCGAGCAGCACCGCAAACTCCGGCGCGGTCAGCCCGGACTCGCTGCGGACCGCCAGCTCCTCGTCCGGTGGCAGCGCCTCCAGCGCCCGGTCCAACGCACCGGAGCGCTCCAGATCGTTGATCATCCGCCGGTGCACCGGGAGCAGCGAGGCGGCCTGGGCCTGGGCGTTGTTGATCGCCCGAGCCTGGTCGTAGTTGTCCCGCAGCACCAGCTCCGCGACCTCGTCGGTCATCTCGGCCAGCAGCTTGTCCCGGTCGGCCGTGGTCAGTTCCCCGTCGGCGACCGCGGTGTTCAGCAGGATCTTGATGTTCACCTCGTGGTCGGAGGTGTCCACCCCGGCCGCGTTGTCGATGAAGTCGGTGTAGATCCGACCACCGGTCAACGCGTACTCGATCCGGCCGAGCTGCGTCCAGCCCAGGTTGCCGCCCTCGCCGGCCACCCGGCAGCGCAGGCTGCGCCCGTCCACCCGGATCGCGTCGTTGGACTTGTCGCCCACCTCGGCGTTGGTCTGGCTGGACGCCTTGACGTAGGTGCCGATGCCGCCGTTCCAGAACAGGTCGACCGGCGCGGTCACGATCGCCTTCATCAACTCCTGCGGCGACATCTGCGTGACGTCGTCGTCCAGACCGATCGCCGCCCGGACCTGCGGCGTGATCGGGATGGACTTGGCGGTACGCGGGAAGATGCCGCCACCGGCCGAGATCAGCTCCGGGTTGTAGTCCTCCCAGGAGGAGCGGGGCAGGTCGAACAGCCGCCGACGCTCCGCGTACGAGGTCGCCGCGTCCGGGTCCGGGTCGAGGAAGATGTGCCGGTGGTCGAAGGCGGCCACCAGCCGGATGTGCTCGGAGAGCAGCATCCCGTTGCCGAACACGTCGCCGGACATGTCGCCGACGCCGACCACGGTGAAGTCCTGGGTCTGGGTGTCCAGGCCCAACTCCCGGAAGTGCCGCTTGACCGACTCCCAGGCGCCCCGGGCGGTGATGCCCATCCTCTTGTGGTCGTAGCCGGCCGATCCGCCGGAGGCGAACGCGTCACCGAGCCAGAAGTTGTGGGCCACCGAGATCTCGTTGGCGATGTCGGAGAACGTGGCCGTGCCCTTGTCCGCCGCCACCACCAGGTACGGGTCGTCGCTGTCGTGCCGGACCACGTCGTCGGGCGGCACGATCTGCCCGCTGACGATGTTGTCCGTGACGTCCAGCATCGCGCCGACGAACTCCTGGTAGCAGGCGACCGCCTCGTCCCGGTCGCCCGGCTTCTGCTTGAGCACGAAGCCGCCCTTGGCGCCCACCGGCACGATGACGGTGTTCTTCACCATCTGCGCCTTGACCAGGCCGAGCACCTCGGTGCGGAAGTCCTCCCGGCGGTCGGACCAGCGCAGCCCGCCCCGGGCCACCGGCCCGAACCGCAGGTGCACGCCCTCGAACCGGGGCGAGTAGACGAAGATCTCGAACTTCGGCCGCGGGGCCGGCAGGTCCGGGATGGCCTGCGGGTCGAGCTTGAACGCCACGTACGCCTTCGGCCGTCCGTCGGCGCGCCTCTGGTAGAAGCTGGTCCGCAGGGTGGCCTCGATCAGCGTCAGGTACGAGCGCAGGATCCGGTCCTGGTCGAGGCTGGCCACGTCGTCCAGCGCGCCCCGGATCGTCTCCACCAGCTCACCGCTGCGCTGCTGACGCTGCTCGGTGCTCATCTCGCCCGGCGCGAACCGGGTCTCGAAGAGCTCCACCAGCAGCGCCGCGAGCTTCGGGTACGCGATGAAGGTCTGCTCCATGTAGTCCTGCGAGAAGACCGTGCCGGCCTGCCGCAGGTACTTCGCGTACGCCCGCAGCACCACGACCTGTCGCCAGGTCAGCCCACCGCGCAGCACCAGCTCGTTGAGCCGGTCCACCTCGGCCTCGCCTCGCCAGGCCGCCGCGAACGCGTTCTCCACGTGCGGGCGCACCTCGGCCAGCTCGTGGTGCCCCTCGGGCAGCATCAGGCCGAAGTCGTAGAGGTACACCCGGCCGTCGATCCGGTCCACCTCGTACGGGTGCTCGTCGACCACCCGGACGCCGAGCGAGTGCAGCACCGGCAGCACGGCGGAGAGCATCATCGGCTCGCCGTACCGGTAGACCTTGAACCGGACGTCCATCGCCTCGGCCAGGTCCGCACCGGGCACCCGGGTGCCGGGCCGGGGCGCCAGCTGCTTGCGGAACAGGTGCATCTCGAGCTGGCCGGGCTCCTCCAGCAGCTCCAGCTTGGCCAGGTCCTTCATCGCCTCGTACGGCGTGTGCCCGTCCTTGTAGCCCTCCGGGAACGCGTCGGCGTACCGGGCGAAGAGGTGCTTGGCCTGCTCGTCGCCGAGCTTGCGCTCCAGCACCAGCCGGTAGTCGTCGTCCCAGAGCCGGGTCGCGTCGGCCAGCTCCTCGGCCAGCAGGTCGGCGTCGATGTCGCCGGGCGGCCGGGTGGGGTCGGTGCGGACGATGAAGTGGACCCGGGCCAGCATCGACTCGGTGACCCGGGTGGTGTAGTCCACCCCGACACCGTTCAGCTCACGCAGCAGGATGTCCTGCATCCGTAGCCGGTTCTGTGTGGTGAACCGGTCCCGGGGCAGGTAGATCAGGCAGGAGATGAACCGCCCGTACGCGTCGCGGCGCAGGAACACCCGCAGCTGCCGGCGGCCGGCCATCCGCAGCACGCCGATCACCGCGTGGTACAGGTCGTCGGTCTTGATCTGGAACAGCTCGTCGCGCGGGTACGTCTCCAGGATCTGGATGAGATCCTTGCCCGAGTGGCTGCGCCGGCTCAGGCCGGAGCGGTCCAGCACCTCGGCCACCTTGCGGCGCACCACCGGCAGCTCCCGGACGCTGGTCCGGTACGCGGCGGTGGAGAACAGCCCCAGGAAGCGCCGCTCGCCGATCACCTCGCCGGCCTCGTTGAAGATCTTGAAGCCGATGTAGTCCAGGTACGCGGAGCGGTGCACGGTGGCCCGCGAGTTGGCCTTGGTGATGATGAGCAGGCGCTTCTCCAGCACCTTCTCGTGGGCCTCCGGCGTCATCGACGACAGCGACCGGGCCTCCGGGGAGTCCGAGCGCAGGATGCCCAGACCGGTGCCGAGCACCGCCTCCAGCGCCTTGCCGTCGACCGGGGCGGCGCCTTCCGGGCCGGGGGCGTCCACCAACCGGTACTCCCGGTAGCCCAGGAAGGTGAAGTGGTCCTGGGCGAGCCAGCGCAGCAGCTCCACCGAGTCGGTGATGTCCTTCTCCGGCACCGGTGGACGGTTGTCCGAGGTGCGTGCGGCGGCCAGCTCGTCGGCCAGGGCCAGGGCACGCTGGCGCATCTTCGGCCAGTCCTCCACGGCCTCCCGCACGTCGGTGAGCACCCGCTGCAACTCGCGGCGCAGACGCTCCCGCTCGGCGGCGTCCCGGACCGGGTCGATCTCGATCCGCATCCAGCTCTCGACGATGTCGCCGGCGATCGCGTCGTCCGGCTCCACGTCCGCGGAGACCTCGGTGAGGCGGCCCAGCGGCTCGCGCCGGACGACCACCAGCGGGTGCACCAGCAGGTGCACGTCCAGGTGGTACGAGTTGAGCAGCGCGGTCACCGAGTCGACCAGGAACGGCATGTCGTCGGTGACGATCTCGACGACCGTGTGGTGCTGGTCCGCGTGCGGCTCGTGGATCCGCAGCTTCAGCTCGCCGGGCACCCGCTGCTGGGCGAGGTCCCGGTGGGCGCGGGCCGCGTCGAGCATCTCCTCCGCCGTGAAGCCGACCAGTTCCTCGTCCGGGGCGAACCGCCAGAAACGGCCGACCAGGGTCGCCACGTCGTGGTCGTCCCCGGCGAGCGCGACGGCCTGGGCCACCAGACGCTCCGCGTTGGGCACCGGCTCGTCGAGCTCGGCGTCCTCCACGTCGTCGGCCAACGCCTCTGTCGGCAGGCCCAGATCGTAGATTGTGTCGATGCTCGACCCGGTCAGCCCGGTGACTCCCGTGTCGAGCCGGCCGTAGCCGTCCCCGTCGGTCGCCGAATCGAAGCTGTCGTCGTCCCGGCCGGAGTCATCCTGCCGGAGGTCGGGTTCCGGTTTGATCGCCGGACGCCGGTCCATCGGTGCCACTCCCCTCGACCCACCGCGTTGTGGGTCACTCTGCCGCCCAGCCTAGGCCTACCGATCTGCGCCTTCGTCGGTGGACCACTGGCCGGACGTCCGGATCGGGACTTTGTCCTTTCACCCGTTGCGGGTCCGAGGTTGGCCGGTTGCGGGATACCCCGCCTCGCGATGTTCATCACACCGGCCTGGTCCGTCTTTCCGCACGTCGGGCGGCAGCACGGGACGTTGGGGACGGCCTTCGCGTACTACCGTTGCGGGGCAGTTCCGAGATCGGAAGGACCCGTCCATGCTCCTGTCGTACCCCCGGCCCCACCGGCCGAACCATCGGCGGTGGGTCGCCGCCCTCACCGCGAGCGTGCTCACCGCCGGCGTCCTGGCCGGCTGCTCGGGCGACGACGGGCCGCAGCGTGACGTCGACGCCTTCCTCGCCGGCTGGCGCGGCGGCGACCTCCAGGCCGTCGGCCTGGTCGACACGACCGGCGGCAAGCTGCCGTCCGCCGACGTGATGCGCGAGATCAAGGAGCTGTCCGGCGAGCTGGCCGCCACCCCGCCCACGCTGACCCGCCGGGGCGAGCCCAAGGTCACCGCCGACACGGCGACCGCGACCGTCCACGTGGAGTGGACGCTGCCCGGCGACACCCGCTGGGCGTACGACCGGGAGGTGCGGCTCACCCAGGGCGACGACGACCAGTGGCAGGTCATCTGGGAGCCCCGGGTGGTGCACGAACAGCTCACCAAGGGCGATCGGATGGCGCTGCGCCGCGACACCGGCCCCCGGGCCGGGCTGCTGGACGCCGCCGGAAAGCCTATCGTGGCACCCCGCCCGGTGATCCGGGTCGGCGTGCAGCCGAGCGAGGTCACCGACATCAGGAAGCTGGTCAAGGACCTGGACGCGGCCTTCAAGGCGATCCGCCCGGCGCTGGTCCCGGCGGTCGACCTGACCGACCTGCCCCAGCGGGTCTCCAAGGCCGAGCCGGGCGCCTTCGTCGAGGTGGTGACGCTGCGCGAGGACGCGTACCGGCAGATCAAGCCCCGGATCTACGACCTGCCCGGCACCAAGTTCCAGGCCGACAAGCTCGACCTGGCACCGACCCGGGAGTTCGCCCGCGCGCTGCTCGGCTCGGTCGACCCGGCGCAGGCCGACGACCTCGCCGCGCACCCGGACCGGTACGCCGCGGGTGACCTGGTCGGGCACGGCGGTCTGCAGGGCCGATACGACGAGCGGCTGCGCGGCGCCCCGGGCCTGACCGTGCTGGTCGAGCGCCCCGCCGAGGACGGCAAGCTGGCGCCCACCGGCACCGAACTCTTCCGCCGGGAGCCGCAGCCGGGTCAGCCGTTGAAGACCACCCTGGACGTGGCCGCCCAGAACGCGGCCGACGGGGCGCTGCGCGCCGAGCCGCGCCGGTCCGCGCTGGTGGCCGTGCGGATCAGCGACGGTGCGGTGCTCGCCGCCGCGAACGGCCCCGGGCCCGCCGGGGAGAACCTGGCCTTCAACGCCCAGGTGCCGCCGGGTTCGACGTTCAAGATGGTCAGCACGCTGGGCCTGCTGGACCGGGGCGCGGTCACCCTGGACGGCCCGGTGGCCTGCCCCAAGACCTTCACCGTGGACGGTCGGTCGTTCAAGAACTCGGACAACTTCGAACTCGGCTCGGTGCCGTTCCGCACCGACTTCGCGAAGTCCTGCAACACGGCGTTCGCCGCGCTGGCGCCGAAGCTCGGTGGCGACGGTCTGGCGGCCGCCGGCCGGGCGCTGGGCCTGGAGGGGCAGTGGGACCTCGGCACGGACGCCTTCACCGGCAAGGTGTCGACGGGTGGCAGCCCCGCCGAACAGGCCGCCGCCTCGTTCGGGCAGGGCACCACGCTGGTCAGCCCGCTGGCAATGGCCGGTGCCACCGCCACGGTAGCCCGGGGTGCCTTCATCCAGCCGAAGCTGCTGATCGACCCGGCGCCGGCCAAGCCGGCCACGACCGACGGACCGCTCAAGCCGCAGTCGGTCGAGGCGCTGCGGACGATGATGCGCGAGGTGGTCACCGCCGGCACCGGCAGCGCGCTCAGGGACGTGCCGGGCGGCGAGGTGTACGGCAAGACCGGCACCGCCGAGTACGACAACAACCCGGCCCACACGCACGCCTGGTTCGTGGGCTGGCGGGGCGACGTGGCGTTCGCCGTGTTCGTGGAGAAGGGCGGCGCCAGCACCGCCTCGGCCGTCCCGATCGCCGAACGGTTCCTGCGGGCCCTCCCGGCCCGCTGACCGCTGATCCGCCCCGAGCCCACTCTCCCCACCCTCTCCGGCTCCGGTGAGGGTGGGGTGGGGTTAGGCCGTGTCGGCGTTGGGGTGGTCGGTGGTGTCCGCGGGTCGGCGCAGCAGGCCGGGGCCGGCCGATGCGGGTGGGCCGACCGGTTCCCGTTCGACCGGGGTCGCGACGCCCACCGGCTCCGAGTGCACCGGCGCGAGGGTCCCGCCGGGCTCAGGGTGCACCGGGGAGAGCGTGCCGAGCGGGTCCGGGTGCGTCGGGGCGAGCGTGCCGGGCGGCTCCGGCTCGGTAGGGGCAGGGACGACGCGTGGCAGCCGGCCCGCCGACGGGCGGACGCCGGACGGCCCGGTGTCGGCGGGCGAACCGGCGGCGACCGGGATGTCGAGCGCGGCCGCACCACGGAACTGCGCCTCGTCGCGGGACGCCGGACGCGATCGGTCGGGCTGTTCCGGGGCGACCGCGGGGCGGCCGTTGCCGCGGCGCGCGGTGGGTGTCGGCCGGGCCGACAGCAGGCGGGGCGGCACCGCCTCCGGGGCGGTGACCGGGGCCAGGCCGGCCACGACGGTGTTGACGATCTCGGCGGCGTAGGAGCCGTCCGGGTCGTAGTCGGGGTCGAAGACGGTCAGCTCGACGCCGAGGCAGTGCGGGGTGTCCACCAGGCCGGCGAGCAGGATCTCCAGCTCGGCGAAGGCGATCCCGCCCGGGTCCGGCGCGTCCACGGCGGGCATCACCGCCGGGTCCAGCACGTCCACGTCGATGTGCACCCAGTAGCCCGCGCAGTCGGCGAGCTGCTCGTGCGCCCACTGGGCCGTCCGGGCGGCGCCCTCGGCACGCAGCGCCGGCACCGGCCGGGTGACGATCCCGGCCGCCTGGAGGTCGAGGCGGTACTCGTCCTGCGCCCGGATGCCGAGCACCACCACGTCGATGTCGCGGAAGTAGGGCCGGCGCCCCTCCAGCGCGGCCAGGTCGGCCTGCCCACGCCCGGTGACCAGGGCCAGGTCCTCGCCGGCCGCCGCGCCCACGTAGGAGGCGTTGCCGGGGTGCCGGAAGTCGGAGTGCCCGTCCACGAAGACCAGCCCGATGCGCCCGCCGACCGCCTCCCCGAGGCGGTGCATGGCCAGCGCCGAGCCGAGCAGCACCGAACAGTCGCCGCCCAGCACGACCGGGAACTCGCCCCGGTCGATGATCGAGCCGATCCGCTCGGCGAGCGCCAGCGAGTAGTCGGCGATCTCCCGGGCGTGGCACACCCCGTCGCCGGGCCGCCAGTCGCCCGGGTCGTACCGGGGTGCGGTCAGGCAGCCGGCGTCACGGGCCCGCAGCCGGGCCAGCAGGTCGTGGTCGCGCAGCGCGCCGGGCGCCTTGGCGCAGCCGGGGACCGAGGTGGACGTCGGCGGCCGCAGACCGAGATTTGTCGGCGCGTCGAGGACGGCGATCCGGCGCATCATGAGCTCCCGTCCTCGGTGGTCGGGCGGGCCGGCCGGAACGCCGGCCCGCGCTGGCGTGCTACGAACTCAGAACAGGGCGCTGGCCAGGGCCCGGCGCGCCGAGGCGACCGCCGGGTCGTCCGGCCCGGCGATGCTGAACAGCGAGACCAGGTGCTGGCGGACCGTCTCGCGGTCCTCGCCGGCGGTGCGCCGGACCAGACCGACGAGCCGGGAGTACGCCTGCTCGGCCATGCCGCTGAGCACCTCGATGTCGGCGGCCAGCAACTGGGCCGCCACGTCGTCCGGGGCGCTCTCGGCGGCGGCCAGCGCGGCAGCCGGGTCGGCGCCGGCGACCCGGCGGGCCACCCCGACCTGGGCCAGGCCCGCCTCGGCGGCGGCGTCCGCCGGGGAGTCGGCCAGGATCTTGCGGTACGCCCGCTCGGCGGCGTCCAGGTCACCGCTCATCAGCGCGTCGTCGGCCTCGTCGAGGCGCGGGTCCTCCGGCTCGGCGACGGCCACGCCACCGGCCTTGAGCACCGCCTGGATCCACTGGCGCAGCTGGGCCTCGGGGACCACGCCGGAGAAGGCGTCGATCGGCTGGCCGCCGACCACCGCGTAGACCATGGGGATGCCCTGGACCCGGAACATCTGGGCGATCCGCGGGTTTTCCTGCACGTCCACCCGCGCCAGCACCCACGTGCCGCCGCTCTCGGCGGCCAGCCGCTCCAGCACCGGGGCGAAGTCGTCGCTCTCCGGGAAGCCGGCCGCGCCGAAGAAGACGATGACGGGCATGGCCATCGACCGTTCGAGGACGTCGGCCTGGATGGTGGCCTCGGTGACGTCGACGATGGCGGCGTTGGCGCCGGCGCTCGGCGCGCCCGGACTGCCGGCGGCCGGGCCGCCCTGCGGGGGTGTGCCGGGGCGGGTACTGGCTGGTGCGGGGCCGCGCAGCGTGCTGAGGTCGACCGCGCCGCGGGTGAAGATCGACGAGGTGATCCGTGGGTCGCTCATGGTTACCTAGTCTCGCACGTGAGCCCGCGATCTCCGCTCACCCGCAACTCCGACGTTGCAACTCTCACCCCCACCGTCCGGCGGCGTCCCCGACCCCGCGACCGTGCGCTTTCTGCCTCCGTGAGGCGCCTCTGCGGCGTCTGTCGGGGCAGCGAGCGCACGATCGACGGGAGGGTCGGGGGACGGGCTCAGAAGCGGGCCGGTTCCCGGTAGGTGCCCCACTCGGCGCGGAGGGCGTCGCAGACCTCGCCGAGGGTGGCTTCCGCGCGGACGGCGTCGAGCATGGCCGGGATCATGTTCTCGTCGGTACGGCTGACGTCGACCATCCGGGCGACCGCCGCGCGGACGGCGGCCTCGTCCCGGGCGCTCTTGCGCTCGGCCAGCACCCGGCGCTGCTCCAGCTCCACCTCGTGCGAGATGCGCAGGATCTCCAGCTCCTTGGCGACCGTCCCGGTGTGGCAGTTGACGCCGACGATCTTCTTGTCGCCCTTTTCGAGGGCCTGCTGGTAGACGAAGGCCGACTCGGCGATGTGCCCGGTGAACCACCCGTCCTCGATGCCGCGCAGGATGCCGGACGTCATCGGGCCGATCTGGTGCGGCCCCTCGCCGCCGAGCTGCCTGATCCGGGCGAAGATCTCCTCCGCCTCGGCCTCGATCTTGTCGGTCAGCGCCTCCACGTACCAGGAGCCGCCGAGCGGGTCGGCTACGTTGACCACGCCGGTCTCCTCCATCAGCACCTGCTGCGTACGCAGGGCGATCTCGGCGGACTCGTCGGTGGGCAGCGCCAGGGTCTCGTCCAGCGCGTTGGTGTGCAGCGAGTTGGTCCCGCCGAGCACCGCCGCGAGGGCCTCGACGGCGGTGCGTACGACGTTGTTGACCGGCTGCTGGGCGGTCAGCGACACCCCGGCGGTCTGCGTGTGGAACCGCAGCCAGAGGGCCTTCTCACTGGTGGCGCCGTAGACGTCGCGCAGCCAGCGGGCCCAGATCCGGCGGGCGGCGCGGAACTTGGCGATCTCCTCGAAGAAGTCGAGGTGCGAGTCGAAGAAGAAGCTCAGGCCGGGCGCGAAGACGTTGACGTCCAGCCCGCGGCTCAACCCCAGCTCCACGTAGCCGAAACCGTCGGCCAGGGTGTACGCCAGCTCCTGGGCGGCGGTCGAGCCGGCCTCGCGGATGTGGTAGCCAGAGACCGACAGCGGCTTGTAGCGCGGGATCTCCCGGGCGCAGTACTCCATCAGGTCGCCGATCAGGCGCAGGTGCGGCTCGGGGTCGAAGAGCCACTCCTTCTGCGCGATGTACTCCTTGAAGATGTCGGTCTGCAATGTGCCGTCCAGCTTGGACAGGTCGGCGCCCTGCCGCTCGGCGGCGACCAGGTACATGCAGAAGACCGGCACGGCCGGGCCGGAGATGGTCATCGAGGTGGTGACGCCGGCCAGGTCGATGCCGTCGAAGAGCGCCTCCATGTCGGTGGCGGTGTCGATCGCGACGCCGCAGTGGCCGACCTCGCCGAGCGCCTGGGGGTCGTCGGAGTCGCGGCCCATCAGGGTCGGCATGTCGAACGCGACCGAGAGGCCACCGCCGCCGGCGCCGAGGATCATCTTGTAGCGCTCGTTGGTCTGCTGGGCGTTGCCGAAGCCGGCGAACTGCCGGATCGTCCAGGTCCGCCCGCGGTAGCCGGTCGGGTGCAGACCCCGGGTGTACGGGTACTCGCCCGGCCAGCCGATCCGTTCGAAGCCCGGGTACGCGCTGCCCTCCGGCGGCCCGTAGACCGGGTCGACCGGCATCCCGGAGAGCGTGGTGAAGTCCGCGTCGCGCTTGCGCGCGGCGTCGTACCGGGCCTGCCAGCGTGCCCGTCCGGCGTCGATCTCGTCGGCGTCCATGCGCAGGGCTCCTCCTTGGGTCCTCGACTGCACGTCGAGTGTAGAGCCCTGGCCTGAACGATCGCTAAGTAACGTCGTACCGGTGGGTAACCTGAGCTGCGCCGACGGTCAGCCGACCGGCGCCGCCGGCCCGCCCATCGCCACGTCGTCGACCCGGATGTTGACCTCGTCCACCCGCAGCCCGTACGCCTCGACCGCCTCGGTGACCCGGGCCCGCACCTGCCCGGTGATCTCCGGCACCGGCTGACCGGCCTGGATCACCAGCACCAGGTTGACCACGGCGGCGTCCCCGGTCACGTGGGCCGAGCAGCCCCGCCGCGCGTCGCCCACCTGGTCCAGCCCGACCCTGTCGAGGACCGAGTTGAAGAACCGGGCGACGTCCCCACCCAGCTCGGCCACCCCGGGCACCGCGCGCGCCGCCGCCACGGCGATCTTCTCGATCACCTCGTCGGAGACCTGGGTCGTCCCGCCGGCCACCGCCGACACCGTGGTCAGCTCCCGCGTCGCCTCGTCACTCACGTCCCGCTCCCCGCCCTCATCCACGCTGCCGTCCTCCGGCCGGCCCCCACCGCCGTGGGGCGGTGCGAGCCTAGAGGATGCCGGGGTGCCGGGGTGTCCCCGGTGGAGGGTCAGCGGGCGAGCTGGGCCAGCAGGGTGTCCGCCGCCGCGTAGGGATCCTGGGCGCCTTCGGCGACCCTGGCGGCCAACGTCTGCAGCTCGGTGCCGTCGCGTAGTGAGCCGATCCGGGCGCGGAGCACACCGAGCGCGATCGCCTCGATCTCGGCCGCGGCTCGTGCCTCCTGGCGGCGGCGCAGCTCACCGTGCTCGACCAGCCAGCCGCGGTGCTTGTCGATCGCGGCGGCGATGTCGTCGATGCCCTCGCCCCGCGTGGCGACGGAGCGGACCACCTGCGGCCGCCACTGCCCCGGGCCGCGCTCACCGAGGGCGATCATGCCCTGGATGTCGCGGACGGTGGCGTCGGCGCCGTCCCGGTCGGCCTTGTTGACCACGAACACGTCGGCGATCTCCAGGATGCCGGCCTTGACCGCCTGGATCGCGTCGCCCATGCCGGGGGCGAGCAGCACCAGCGTGGTGTCCGCCAGCGAGGCGACCTCCACCTCGGCCTGCCCGACGCCGACGGTCTCCACCAGCACCACGTCGCAGCCGGCGCCCTCCAGCACCCGGACCGCCTGCGGCGTCGCCGCGGACAACCCACCGAGGTGCCCTCGGCTCGACATGGACCGGATGTAGACGCCAGGGTCGGTCGCGTGGTCCTGCATCCGGACCCGGTCGCCGAGGATCGCCCCACCGGTGAACGGGCTGGACGGGTCGATCGCCAGCACGCCGACCCGATGCCCGCGTGCCCGCAGCGCCCGGACCAGCTCGTTGGTGGTGGTCGACTTGCCAACCCCGGGCGAACCGGTCAGCCCGACGACCTGGGCCTGCCCGGCGTACGGCGCGAGCGCGGCCGCGATGTCCGGCAGCAGCTCGTCACCGTTCTCCACCAGCGTGATCAGCCGGGCCACCGCGCGGGGGTCGCCCGCGCGGGCCCGCTCGACCAGCAGGGGTACGTCCCGGGTCCGGCGCACCGATGGCGCGCCGGCTGCCGGAACGTGCTCGACCGCTTCGCTCACTGGTTGGTCTCAGCCTTACCCGGAACGTGGATGATCAGCGCGTCGCCCTGGCCGCCACCGCCGCAGAGCGCGGCCGCGCCGGTGCCGCCGCCGCGGCGCTTCAGCTCCAGCGCGAGGGTCAGCACCAGCCGGGCGCCGGACATGCCGATCGGGTGCCCCAGCGCGATCGCGCCGCCGTTGACGTTGACCCTGTCCGGACTGATGCCCAGGTCACGGGTCGACTGCACGCCGACCTGGGCGAACGCCTCGTTGATCTCGATGAGGTCCAGGTCCTCCACGCTCAGGCCGCCCTTCTTCAGGGCGTGGTTGATCGCGTTGGACGGCTGCGAGTGCAGGGAGTTGTCCGGGCCGGCCACGTTGCCGTGCGCGCCGATCTCGGCGAGCCAGGTCAGACCCAGCTCCTTGGCCTTGGCCATGCTCATCACGACCACGGCGGCCGCGCCGTCGGAGATCGGCGAGGAGCTGCCGGCGGTGATGGTGCCGTCCTTGGCGAAGGCGGGACGCAGCTTGGCCAGCGACTCGACGGTGGTGTCCGGGCGGATGCCCTCGTCCTCGCTGATCACCAGCGGGTCACCCTTGCGCTGCGGGATCACGACGGGGGTGATCTCGTCGGCGAAGTGCCCGTTCTTCTGGGCGGCGGCGGCCCGCTGGTGGCTGGCCGCGGCGAAGGCGTCCTGCTCCTCGCGGGAGATGCCGTGCCGGGCGCCGAGCCGCTCGGTGGACTCGCCCATGGAGCAGCAGTCCCAGGCGTCGCTGAGCCCGTCGTGCGCCATGTGGTCCTTGATCACCACGTCGCCGTACTTGTAACCGGTGCGCTGACCGAGCAGCAGGTGCGGGGCGTTGGTCATCGACTCCATGCCGCCGGCCACCACGATGTCGAACTCGCCGGCCCGGATCAGCTGGTCGGCCAGGGCGATCGCGTCCAGGCCGGAGAGGCAGACCTTGTTGATGGTCAGCGCCGGCACGGACATCGGCACGCCGGCCTCGACCGCCGCCTGCCGGGCCGGGATCTGGCCGGCGCCGGCCTGGAGCACCTGCCCCATGATCACGTACTGGACCTGGTCCGGGCTGACGCCGGCGCGCTCCAGCGCCGCCTTGATCGCGATCCCGCCGAGCTTCGTGGCCGGGAGGTCCTTGAGGTTGCCCAGCAGCCGCCCCATCGGGGTCCGCGCGCCGCTGACGATCACCGAAGCCATGCCTGCCTCCGAGGGGGGTGCCGAGCTGTACGCCTTAACGATTGTTCGGTCAGACTAGCGCCATGACTGAGAACTCCCCCGCCGAGCCCGGTGCGGACTACGTCACAGACATCGGCCTTCGCAAGATTGACCACGTCGGGATCGCCGTGGCCGACCTGGACGCCGCGATCGACTTCTACCAGCGGACCTTCGGCATGCGGTGCGTACACACCGAGACCAACGCTGAGCAGGGCGTCCGGGAAGCGATGCTGGCCGTCGGGCCGACCACCGAGGGTGGCTGCGTGCAGCTGCTCGCCCCGCTCACCCCGGAGTCGACGATCGCCAGGTTCCTGGACCGCAACGGGCCGGGCTTGCAGCAGGTCGCGTACACCGTGACGGACATCGACGCGGCGTGCGCCGCGCTGCGGGCGCGGGGGATGCGGCTGCTCTACGAGACCCCACGGCGCGGCACGGCGGACTCCCGGATCAACTTCGTGCACCCGAAGGACGCCGGCGGCGTCCTTGTCGAACTCGTCGAACCCGCCGCCGCCCACTGACCCGCCGAACGCCCGCACCACCCCGCATCGCCACGCACCACCCCACAGCGCCGCGCGCCCGCGCCCGCGCCCGCCGTGCACCGTCAAGATCCGCACAACATCAGGGTTGTAGTGGCCTCCGCCGCCCGCGAGGCCACTACAACCCTGTTATTGCTGCCACCGCGCATCGCCCAGCGCGCGCCCGCGCACCGCACCGCCCACCGCGCTGCCCGGGCCCCGCGCTGCGCCGCGTGACCCCCTGGGCCGGTCAGGCGAGCGCGTGTCTGCGCGGTTGACGGGGTGGCCGGACACCTTCACGCATCGGCGGATGCAGTTTTTCACAGAGGGCTTCCCGGCCTAGCTACCGTTCAGTAACGTCCCGGCCCACAGGAGCGCGACCGGTGCCGGATGTGTCGAATGCCGACATGGCGGTCGTGCCCACCGGCGCCGACGATGGCAGCACCCGGGCCCGTGCGGGTGCGGACGAACCGGAGGTCACCGTGCAGGACATCCTCGAAGCGATCATGGCGGCGGAGGAATCGAACGATCCGGACCGCGAGCTGGCCGGCGTGGCCGGGCTGCCCGTGCCAGAGACCTACCGGGGCGTGGTCGTCCGCGCCGAAGAGGCACGGATGTTCGACGGCATGGCCACCCGGGACAAGGATCCCCGCAAGGCGTTGCACGTGCAGGAGGTGCCGACGCCGGAGCTGGGGCCGGGCGAGGCGCTGGTCGCGGTGATGGCGAGCGCGATCAACTACAACACGGTGTGGACCAGCATCTTCGAGCCGCTGCCCACCTTCAAGTTCCTCCAGCGCTACGGCCGGGTCTCCGAGCTGACCCGCCGGCACGACCTGCCGTACCACGTGGTCGGCTCGGACGCGGCCGGCGTGGTGCTGCGCACCGGCCCCGGGGTGACCCGCTGGGCCGCCGGCGACGAGGTCGTCGCGCACTGCCTCTCCGTCGAGCTGGAGGACGCGGCCGGGCACGACGACACGATGCTCGACCCGCAGCAGCGGATCTGGGGCTTCGAGACGAACTTCGGCGGGCTGGCCGAGCTGGCCGTCGTCAAGGCCAACCAGCTGATGCCGAAGCCGCGGCACCTGACCTGGGAGGAGGCGGCCAGCCCGGGGCTGGTCAACTCCACCGCGTACCGGCAGCTCGTCTCGCACCACGGCGCCAACATGAAGCAGGGCGACGTGGTGCTGATCTGGGGCGCGTCGGGTGGCCTCGGCGGGTACGCCACCCAGATGGCGCTGAACGGCGGCGCGATCCCGGTCTGCGTCGTGTCCTCCCCCGAGAAGGCCGAGCTGTGCCGCCGGATGGGCGCGGAGCTGGTCATCGACCGGGCGGCGGAGGGCTTCCGGTTCTGGAAGGACGAGGAGACCCAGGACCCGGACGAGTGGAAGCGCTTCGGCGAGCGGATCCGCGAGCTGACCGGTGGCGAGGACCCGGACATCGTCTTCGAGCACCCGGGGCGGGAGACGTTCGGCGCGAGCGTCTACGTGGCGCGGCGCGGCGGCACCATCGTCACCTGCGCGTCCACGAGTGGTTTCCAGCACCAGTACGACAACCGCTACCTGTGGATGCACCTCAAGCGGATCGTCGGCAGCCACTTCGCCAACTACCACGAGGCGTGGCAGGCCAACCGTCTGGTCGCGCTCGGCAAGGTGCACCCGACGGTGTCGCGCACCTACCCGCTGGAGCAGACCGGGCAGGCCGCGTACGAGGTGCACCGCAACGCCCACCAGGGCAAGGTCGGGGTGCGCTGCCTCGCCCCGACCGACGGTCTGGGCGTACGTGACGGGGAGTTGCGGGCCCGGCACGAGGACGCGATCAACCGGTTCCGGGGGCACTGACCGGGCCGCCGGCCGGACGGGCGAGCCTCGGACGGCCAATGCGGTGAACGGCCATTCTTCTTCCGACGCCAATTGCGGGATACCCACCAGGATCGAACAAAGGGCCACGGGCGCGTCCCGTGGCCCTTTTCCGCGTCACGCTGCGTGGCGTCCGACCCGCCCGGGACCTGCCAAGATCGCCGATTGGTCCGGCCTCGCCGAGAGCGGGAGTTGACCATGTAAAGAGGACACGAAAGCTTCGTACCGCTCTTGCGAAGCACCCTGGGGCGTCTGCCAGTATGTCCCAATGCCCCAGCAGCAGTCCTCCCCTCTCGCGTTCTTCGATAACGCGAACTCGCAGCCAGATTTCACCGTTGGCCTGCGCGGATACAACACCCACCAGGTCGATGACTTCATCGGCCGGATGACGGCCGCGCTGACCCAGTCCGAGCAGGCCCGTGCCGAGGCCGAGCAGCGGATGAACGACGCCCAGCGTCGGCTCCGCCAGGCAGAACAGCGCATGAGTGCGCTGGAGCAGAAGCTCACCGACACGAACAAGCAGCTCGAGGAGAACAGCCGGCCCACCCTCTCGGGGCTCGGCACCCGCGTCGAGCAGATCCTCCGGCTCGCCGAGGAGCAGGCCAACGACCACCGCAACGAGGCCAAGCGCGAGTCGGAGGGCATCCTCTCCGCCGCCCGCCTCGAGGCCCGTGAGATCACCGACAAGGCCCGCGCCGAGGCCGCCGCGATGAAGGCCAGCGCCGAGCGCGAGGCCGGCAACCTGCGCACCGCCGCCGAGCGCGAGGCCGCCGAGGTCCGGGTGCAGGCCCGCCGCGAGGCCGACACGCTGCGCGCCGACGCCGACCGCGAGACCAAGCAGCTGCGTACCGTCACCGCGCACGAGGTGGCCGAGCTGAAGTCGACCGTGGAGCGGGAGGTGGCCACCCTCCGGGCCACCGCCGAGCGGGAGATCACCCAGCAGCGGGCCAAGGCGGCCCGTGAGGCCGAGGAGAAGCGCGCCGAGGCGACCAAGCTGCTCACCGACGCGCGGGACAAGCGCGACAAGGACCTCCAGGCCCTGGAGCTCCAGCTGGCCGAGCGGCGCGAGAAGTCCGAGCGCGAGGAGTCCGAGCGGCACGCCGCCCAGGTGGCGCAGACCCAGAAGATGGTCAGCGAGGCCGAGCAGCGGGCCCGCGCCGCGCAGGAGCGCGCCAAGGAGATCGAGCAGCGCGCCGAGGCCCGCCGGGTCGAGTCGGAGCGCAGCGCCAACGAGACGATCGACAAGGCCAAGGCCCTGTCGGAGAAGACGCTCCACGAGGCCAAGGCCGAGTCGCAGCGCCTGCTCACCGAGGCCCGCACCGAGGCGGAGCTGACCACCCAGGCCGCCCGCCGCGAGGTCGAGGACCTCACTCGGCAGAAGGACGCGGTCACCTCGCAGCTCGGTCAGATGCTCTCCGGGCTCGCCGGCATCGTCCCCGGCGTTCCGGCGGCAGCGAAGTCGGAGACCAAGCCGGAGGCCAAGAAGGCCGACGGCGGTCAGGAGCGGGTGACCGCGGAGACCGCCGGCTGACGCGAGGCGTCAGGTCGGGGCATCGACGGCGCGAGGTGACACCGGGTGACCGGTGTGACCTCGCGCCGTATGCGTTTCCCACCTCGTGACATCCGGTGTTCCAAACCGAGTGAAGTAGGTCCCACAAGGGGCGTCCGTATCGCCCCAGCAGGGGCCGATGCGTGTGAGGATGGGGGCATGTCGCACGGCGAGGAACTGTTCGCACTCGGCGGGGACGTGACCACGGAGCCCAGCTTCGAGTCCGCTCTGCGGGGTTACGAGAAACGACAGGTCGACCGGTACGTGGCGCGTGCCGAGCACGAGATCGCCACCCTCGCCGCCGAACGAGAGCAGGCCTACACACAGATCCACAAGCTCGCGGGTCAGGTCGAGGTGCTCCAGCGCGACCTCGCCCAGGTGCGCAAGCAGATGAACGTGGTCGACCGGGCCTCGTTCCGGCACCTCGGCCCGCGGGTCGAGTCGATCCTCACCCTCGCCGAGGAGCAGGCCGAGCAGATCGTCTCCGCCGCCAACGAGGAGATCGACGCCCGTCGCGCCGCCGCCGAGCACATCATCGAGGAGGCGCGGGAGCAGGCCGCCCGGGCACTGAAGGACTTCGAGATCGCCCTCGCCGCGCGGCGCGCGGAGGAGGAGCGGCACACCACCGCCCGGCGCGCCGAGGCGGAAGCGGCGCTGCGGTCGGCCAAGGAAGAGTCGGCGAAGCTGCGCAAGACGGCGCAGGACGCGCTGGAGAGGGCCCAGCAGGAGGCCACCCAGCTGCGGGACACCGCCAAGGAGATCCACACCCGGGCCCAGCAGGAGTCCACCAAGCTGCGCGAGTCGGCCCGCGAGGCGCTGGCCACCGCCCGGCAGGAGGCCGGCGAGCTGCGCGAGGCCGCCAAGGAGGTGCACGCCAAGGCCCTCCAGGAGGCCAAGCGGCTCACCGACACCGCGACCGAGGCGGGCCGGGCCACGCACGCCAAGGCGCAGCAGGAGGCCAAGCAGATCATCGACGACGCGTCGATGGCGGGCCGGGCCACCCGCGCCAAGGCACAGCAGGAGGCGGAGCGGCTGGCCACGCAGGCCGCCGAGTCCGCCAAGCGCAACCGCGCCGAGACCGAGTCGTACGTGCAGCGGATGCGCAGCGAGACCGAGGCGTACGTGCAGCACGCGCGGGCGCAGACCCAGCAGGAGCTGGGCGCGTGGCGGGCCGGGGTCGAGCAGGAGGTCAACTCCCGTCGGGAGACGGCCGACCGGGAGCTGGCCCAGCGGCGGTCCGCCGCCGAGCAGGAGTTCGCCAAGCGCCGCGACGAGCTGGAGAAGCAGTACAAGGCCCGCCTGCAGGAGTTGGAGACCGGGTTCACCAGCCGTCAGGAGGAGCTGGAGAGCACCTTCAGCGGTCGCCAGCAGGAGTTGGAGACGGGCTTCACCTCGCGCCGCGACCAGTTGGAGAGCGAGTACACCACTCGCAAGAACGAGCTGGAGACCGAGTACACGACCCGCAAGACCGAGATCGAGCAGGGCGCCGAAGCGATTCGCCAGGCGGCCGAGCAGGACGCGCTGACCATGCGACGGCTGGCCGAGGAGGAGGCCGCCGAGCTGCTGAGCCGGGCCGAGACCGAGTCGGGCGACAAGCGCCGCAAGGCCGACGAGCACGTGGCGGCTTCCCGCCGCCAGTTCGAGGAGTACGCGGCCACCACCCAGCAGCACCTCGCCACGACCCAGCAGCACCTGGCGGCCACCCAGCAGGAGGCGGCGGCCGGCCGGCAGCAACTCGCCCAGGTGATGCTGGAGATCGCCCAGGCCCAGCAGCAGCTCGCCGACCTGCGGCAGGAGACCTGGAAGTCGCGGCAGGAGTCCGACGAGCTCCAGCGGCAGATGGCCGAGCTGCGGTTGCAGAGCACCGCTGGCCCGACCGTCAGCGCGCCGGTCGCTGACGGCGGCCCGGCGGCGAGCGCGCCGGCCGCGGGGGCCGACGGCCCGACCGCGCCTGCCGAGGCGACCTCCGAGGAGGATACGGCGGCTGCCGGCGCGGGCGCGGCGACCGGCCTCAAGGCACGCCCCGCCGACGCCCCGCAGCCGGCGAACGCCGAGGCGGAGGGCGCCGGCCAGCCGACGACCCGGCCGGTCGCCGAGCGGGTGACCACTGTCGACGGCGGGACGGCCAGTGCCGGGGTGGACGGTGAGCCGACCGTGGCCGCCGTTCCGGGCGAGGGTGGCCGGGGGGCCAAGCCGACCAAGATCACCAGCACCGGCGAGAGCGGTAAGCGGCCCACCAAGCCGACCACCGACGAGCGCAGCGCCAAGCCCAGCAAGGTCACCGTCGAGAAGGAATGACGGCACCGGCGCCGGCCCGCGCGCACGAGCCACAGCAATCTTGGACAGTTTCCGTTCGCCGGTGACGGCAACTGTCCAAGATTCTCAGTGCCGCGCGACGTCACGGGTCACGGTGGGGGCGGGTCGATGATCGGGCGGCGGAACGGACCCCACGCCACGAAGCGTTCGAACAGCTCCCGGGGCGTCGGCCCGTCATAGGGGTTGAGCTGGTACAGGTCGTGCGCCGCCTCGTGGTACAACCCGGCGAGGTAGATGGTGAGCGCCGCCGGGTCCGCGTCGAACTCCGCCTTCAGCAGCAGCCGGGCCTCCGCGCACGGCCACGGCCGGCCGTCCGCCCGGCAGCACCACATCGGCCGCAGCGGGGTGTGCGGCGTCCGGTCACCACAGGGTCGGGGATGCGCGGGGTACGGCCCGAGCCGCGGCTGCGGCAGCCCGGACCATGGAGTACGCGCCCGCCCGGGTGGACTGGCGCCCGGTGAGCAGCCGGTGGACGACCTCGGCGGCGACCCGACAACCAGGGACGACCGGCGGCCGGCACGGCTGGAGCTGGGCATGGGTTACCTCCTCGACGGGAAACGGGCGCACGCCGGGTGACGGCGGGACGGGCGCGTGGACCGGAACAACCGGCCACGGACCCGGTACGTGACAGTCTGCTGAAGTCACCACTACGGTCGGAAGGCGTCGGCGCGTATGGCGGCGTGGCTGCGTTGGTGGCCCGACCCGCCGGGCCGGCCGGTGGAGACGAATCCCGATCTGCGGAGGCACTGTGGAAGGCGACGCCGCGCCGACGGCCGACATGATCCGCGCCCAGCTACGCCGGTTGCGGACCGCCGCCGGGATGAGCCAGGAGGAGTTCGGCCGGCTGGTGCACTACTCCGGCTCCATGGTTTCCGCGCTGGAGCTGGGGCAGCGCCCACTGGACCGGCTCTTCCTGGCCCGCGCCGACGAGGTGCTGACCACCGGCGGTCTGCTGGTCCACCTGCTCAGGCTCGCCGAGCGGGACGGCCAACCGAGCTGGTTCCGGCCCTGGCTCGACGCCGAGCGCAGCGCCCGCCAACTGCGCTGCTTCCAGCCCACGCTGATCCCCGGCCTGCTCCAGACCGAGAACTACGCCCGCGCGGTCATCCGCTGCGACGACATGCTGAGCGACGACGAGGTGGAGCGCCGCGTACACGCCCGGCTGGACCGACAGTCGCTGCTGGCCCAGCCGGATCCGCCGCAGTTCGTCGCGGTCGTCGACGAGTTGGTGCTACGGCGGGCCGCGGAAGACGTCCGGGGCCTGATGGTCGAGCAGATCACCCACCTGGTCGCCAGCCTGGAACGGCCGCACGTCAGCTTGCACGTCATTCCGGCCGAGGTCGGGCTGCACGTCGGCCTGTCGGGGCCGTTCAATCTCGCCCGGGGTGCGGACGGCGGTTGGGTGGGGCACATGGAGCACCAGATTGACGGCCTCGTAGTCGATGGCGACCATGAGGTGGCCACGCTGCTGGCTCGCTGGGAGATGATCAGGAATGGCGCCCTGTCCCGCCGGCAGTCGACCGAGCTGATGAAGGAAGTTGTGACCTCATGGACCTGACCGGTGCTCGTTGGCGCACGTCCAGCCGCAGTGGCAACGGGGAGTGTGTCGAGGTGGCGGACAATCTGCCCGGGGTGGTGGGCGTGCGGGACAGCAAGGATGCGACCGGCCCGGTGCTGGTCTTCGCGCCGGCCGCCTGGCGGGCGTTCGTCGCCGTCGCCCGTCGACCCACCGCCTGAGCCGGGAGGTCCCTGGTGCCGCAGCAGGGCCCGCCGGCCGACGACCCGGACGCGACAACGGGTCCCCCGCCGACCGATCCCCCACCGACCGATCCCCGGCCAGCCGAGACGCCACCAGCCGAGACGCCACGCCCCGTGCCGATCCCGGACGCGGACGTCGACCCGGACGAGCCGCCGGCCGTCCCGTCCGGGAAGTTCGGCACGCCGGGGCGTCCACTGCGGCGCAGCAGCTTCCTGCTCGGCTTCACCGGCGCGCTCGGCGTGCTGCTGGCGTACACCCTCTATCTGGGGATTCGCAACGCCGGCGGCATCCTGGTGCTGGTGGTGATCGCGCTCTTCCTCGCGGTCGGCCTCTACCCGGCGGTGGCCCGGCTGCGCCGCTGGGGGCTGCCCCACGGCCTGGCGGTGGCGGTCGTGGCGCTGACCGTGGTGCTGCTGCTCTGCGGCGGCGTGGTGGCGCTGGTCCCGCCGATCGTGACCCAGTCCGGGGAGTTCGTCGACCAGCTGCCCCGCTACGTCGAGGAGCTGCAACGCAACCCGACGGTCAACGACCTGGTGGAGCGGTACGACCTGGTGGAACGGGCGCAGGGGGCGGCCAACGCCGACACCGTGGGCCGGGCGCTCGGTGGGGTGCTCGGCGGCGCCCAACTGATCTTCGGCACGGTGTTCCGGACGCTGACCGTGCTGGTGCTGACCATCTACTTCCTGGCCTACTTCAACCGATTGCGCTCCCTGGGCTACGCCCTGGTGCCGCGGTCGCGGCGCGAGCGGGTGCAGCTGATCGGCGACGAGATCCTGGCGAAGGTCGGGGCGTACATGGTGGGCGCGCTGAGCATCGCGGTGCTGGCCGGCGCGACCACGTTCGTCTTCGCGCTGATCGTCGGGCTGCCGTACCCGTTCGCGCTGGCCGTGGTGGTCGCGGTGACCGACCTGATCCCGCAGATCGGCGCCACCCTGGGCGCGGTGGTCGTGAGTCTGGTCGGCTTCGCCACCGACCTGCCCACCGGCATCGCCTGCGCGGTCTTCTTCCTCATCTACCAGCAGGTGGAGAACTACCTGATCTACCCGAAGGTGATGCGGCGCTCCGTCGAGGTCAACGAGGTGGCCGCCCTGCTGGCCGCGCTGCTCGGGGTGGCGCTGCTGGGCGTGGTGGGCGCGCTGATCGCGATCCCCACGGTCGCCGCGCTGCAACTGATCCTGCGCGAGGTGGTGCTGCCCCGCCAGGAGACCCGCTGACCGCCCCTCGGGTCAGTCGGCCTGGCCGGCGAGCGGGCCGGGGACGGGTGTGTCAGCGAACGACGCCACCGTCCGGTCGGCGTACGCGCTGACGTCACCGGTCTCCATCGGGCCGTCCCAGGTCGTCGGCAGCGGCACCGTGACGGTCGGGTTCACCCGGCGGACGATCTCGTCGAGCACCGTCTCCGCGTCGCCCACCCAGAGGTGCTTGGCGTCCGGCACACCCACCACCTCGGCCTGCGGCACCGCGGCGAAGCGCTCCCGGGCCTCGGCCGGGCGCAGGTAGTCGTCGAACTCCGGCACCAGCGCCACCAGCGGGCGACCGGAGCCGGCCCAGGTGGCCAGGTCCTCCGGCGCCGAGAAGCGCAGCGGCGGGGAGAGCAGGATCGCGCCGGCGATGGCCGGGTCGCAGCCGTACTTGAGCGCCAGGTCGGTGCCGAAGGACCAGCCGACCAGCCAGATGTTGGGCAGCTCGGCGAACTCCGCGTACTCGATGGCGGCGGCCACGTCGTAGCGTTCGCCGACGGCCGCGTCGAAGGCGCCCTCGCTGGTGCCGCGCAGGCTGCTGGTCCCCCGGGTGTTGAACCGGAGCACGGCCAGGTCGGCCAGCGCCGGCAGCCGCCAGGCCGCCTTGCGGAACACGTGGCTGTCCATCATCCCGCCGTGGGTGGGCAGCGGGTGCAGGCAGACCAGGGTGGCCACCGGCGGCCGGTCGGCCGGCAGGGCCAGCTCGCCGACCAGCCGCAGACCGTCGGCGGTGTGCAGCTCGATGTCCTCCCGGCGACCGGGCAGGATCGACGACGCGCGGATCGGTGTGCTCACCCCTCAAGTCTGTCCCGAAGTCGCCGCCGCCGCCCGCCCGGGCGCGAACAGCGTGATCCAGGTCGCTCAGCCGTGCCGCGGGGCGCCCCGGCCGCGCTGCACCGCCGGGCCGCGCCGCTCCCGGGCGCGCCAGCAGCCGCTGTGCCAGTGCCGCCGGTCGGTCAGGTCGCCCAGGCCGTCCGCCGGCCAGGCCACCAGGTGCGCCACCCCGGGCCGGATCTCCTGGTCACAACCCGGGCAGCGGTACGTCTTGACCGACGCGCCCGCGCCGATCCCGCGTACCTGCCAGGCGCCGTCGGTCCACTGCTGCACCGAGGCGACGCCCTGCCGGACCCGGTCGGCGTCCAGGTTGGCGTTCTCGTCCCGGCGAGGGCGGTTACGACGGGGGCTCACAGTCACCAAGCGTACGGTCCGCCGGGCGGGACGGGCCGGGGCGGTCACCAGCGCAGCACGAGGACCGCCCCGGTGCGGCCGGTCGGCGACGTTGTCGGTGGCCAGTTCCCGGTTCGACCGGGGCGCCGCCAGGAGATGCAGACGCCGTCGGCACCCTCCGGCGTTGACCGGTCAGCGGTGCGAGTGGTCGCGGAAGCCCCGGCGGGTCTTGCGGCCCAGGTAGCCGGCGGTGACCAGGTGCTCCAGCAGCGGCGCGGGCGCGAAGCCCGGCTCGCGCAGCTCCAGGTACAGCTCCCGCTGGATGGCCAGCGCGACGTCCAACCCGACGACGTCGAGCAGCTCGAACGGGCCCATCGGGTAGCCGCAGCCCAGCTTCATCGCGTGGTCGATGTCGTCGGCCGTGGAGTAACTGGCCTCCAGCATCTTCACCGCGTCGTTCAGGTACGGGAAGAGCAGCGCGTTGACGATGAACCCCGACCGGTCGCCGCAGACCACGCCGGTCTTGCCCAGCGCGGCGCAGACCGCCCGGGCGGTCGCGGTGGTCTCCGGGGAGGTGCGGATGGTGCGCACCACCTCGACCAACGGCATGATCGGCGCGGGGTTGAAGAAGTGCAGTCCCACCACGTCGGCCGGCCGCTGGGTGGCCATCGCCACGTCGATCACCGGCAGCGACGAGGTGGTGGTCGCCAGCACCACGCCCGGCTTGCAGATCTCGTCGAGGCTGGCGAAGAGGGCCTTCTTCACGCTCAGCTCCTCGACGACCGCCTCGACCACCAGGTCGACGTCGGCGAGGTGGTCGAGCGTGGCCGACCAGCTGATCCGGCCCAGCGCGGCGTCCCGGTCGGCCTCGGCGAGCTTGCCGCGCACCACGCCCTTGTTCAGCGAGGTCTTCACCGCCTCGCAGACCTTCGCGGACTTCTCCGCGCCCCGGGTCACCGAGACGACCTCGTAGCCGGCCTTCGCGAAGACCTCGATGATCCCGGTGGCCATCGTCCCGGAGCCGACCACGCCGACCTTCGCGATGGCCCGCGCGCCGTCGGCGAGCGCAGCCTCCGTGGCCAGCGGCGTCGCCTCATCCGGTACGACCACCGGGGAACCCGGCCGCTCGTAGGTGTAGAAACCCCGACCGGACTTCCGGCCGAGCAGCCCCGCCGTCACCATCTGCTTGAGCAGCGGCACCGGCGCGTGCCGGCGGTCCCGCCCGCCGCGCCGGTACATGGTGTCCAGGATCTCGTACGCGGTGTCCAGGCCGATCAGGTCCATCAGCGCCAGCGGGCCCATCGGCAGGCCACAGCCGAGCTTCATGGCGGCGTCGATGTCCTCCCGGGTCGCGTAGTGCGACTCGAACATGCCGACCGCGTGGTTGAGGTAGCCGAAGAGCAGCGCGTTGGCGATGAAGCCGGCCCGGTCGTTGATGGTGACGTCGACCTTGCCGAGCCGGGCGCAGAGCGCCTCCACGTCGGCGACCACCTCGGGGGCGGTGACCACGGTGCGGACCACCTCGACCAGCTTCATCACCGGCGCCGGATTGAAGAAGTGGATGCCGATCACCTGGTTGGGCCGGTGCGTGGCCACCGAGATCTCGGTGACGCTCAGCGACGAGGTGTTGGTGGCCAGGATCGCCTCGGGCTTGCAGACCCGGTCGAGCTCGGCGAAGATCCGCTGCTTCAGGTCCAGGTGCTCGGGCACCGCCTCGATCACCAGGTCGACCGAGTGCAGGGCGTCGAGCCCGACCGCGAAGTGCACCCGGCTGAGCAGCGCGTCGCGGTCCGCCGGGTCGAGCTTGCCCTTGGCGACCGCCCGGTCGGTGGAGCCGGTCAGGGTCACCCGTCCGCGCTCCACGGCCGGCTCGGAGATCTCGACCGCCACCACGTCGATGCCGTTGCGGGCGAAGACCTCCACGATGCCGGCACCCATGGTGCCCAGCCCCACCACACCCACGGTGCTGAACTCGCGCGCCACGACCGGCCTCCCCAGACACTCCGCACGGCCACTGAACGGCCGCTAAGGTTATGCGCGCGAGTCTGCCACGTGACGTTCGGTTGTCGAGACGCCGTGGCATATTTCACCCACGACGCCGCCGGGTGCCGGGCTGGCCAAGCCCGCCGGTCAGCTGGCCGGGACGGTGGTCAGGGCCAGCAGCTCCGCGACGAACTCCGCCGGGCGCTCCAGGTGCGGGCTGTGCCCGCAGCCGGGCAGCACCACCTCGTGGTACGCGCCGCCGGCCTCCGCGTACCGCTCCAGCACCGCCCGGGTCTGGCCGACCATCGGCTGTGGCGGGCAGTCCGCCTCGCCGGGCCATCCCGGCACGACACCCAACGAGCCCAGGTACGCCAGGTCGAACAGCGAGGTGTCCGACACGATCACGTCGGCGTCGCCGCGTACCCAGGTGACCGGGGGCTTGTCGGCGACGGCCACCAGCTCGTCGGCGAGCCGGAACCACGTCGGCGCGAGCGCGTTGAGCACTCCCCGCTCCCCCGGCGCCATGCCCGGCCAGTTCGGCGAGGACGTGGCGGTGCCCGGGTAGTT
Organism: Micromonospora acroterricola; assembly: GCF_003172955.1. Lineage (GTDB taxonomy): Bacteria > Actinomycetota > Actinomycetes > Mycobacteriales > Micromonosporaceae > Micromonospora > Micromonospora acroterricola. Next base: position 30,723 of record NZ_QGKR01000158.1, read on the forward strand.
GTCGTCCCCGGTGGCCGTGGAGAGCAGGCTGTCCAGCAGCAGCTCCTCGTCCTCGCTCAGCGAGGCCGGATCGGCCACATAGGCCGCCCGCAGGACGGCGCGCGGGCTGGTCTGCGCATCGCTGCCGCGGTCACCGGCGGCGAGCCGGGCGACGAAGTCCGGGTTGGCCGTGCCGGCGCCGGTGCCGGCGAAGTCGGGCGTCGTCGGCGTACCGGCGAGGTCGCGGGTGCCGCCGAAGCCGTACGGGGAGACCGGCGCGGCGAGCAACAGCGCACCCACCCGGTGCGGGTGGTCGACCAGCAGTCGCATCGCCACACCCCCGCCGAGGGAGTGCCCCACCACCACCGGGCGGGCGTCGGCGGCGCCGAAGAGTGTCGGGTCGTCCAGGAGGGCGGCCACGTCGTCGGAGAAGTCCCGAAGGCCCCGGGTCGCGTCCACCGGGGCGGCTTCGGAGGCGCCGTAGCCGCGCAGATCCGGGGCGATCACCCGCAGCGTCGGCGGCAGCCGCCGGACCAGCGGCTCCCAGAACAGCGCGGACGAGCAGTTGCCGTGGATCAGCAGCACCGGAGTGCCGTCCGGCGGGCCGGCCACCCGTACCCCCTGGGTGATGCCGTTCGCCGTCACCGTGCGCTGCTCGGTCTCCATCCGCGGCATGCTGCCACGCCGGGCCGCGCCGGTCCAGGTGCCCGGCAGCCACCCGGTGTGAGGCCCGATGTGGTCGACCGCCAGGAGATCTGTCCCCGCGTCCGGCGCCCGGCCACCTGCCGGACGCCGGCGGTGGGTCAGCGCCGCGCGGTGGGCGGCGTGGCCAGCGGCAGCGGCAGCGTCGGCCGGACGTCACGCCGGGACGGGCCGAAAAGGAGCCCGACCGGGTCGGTGTGGGCCAACCCGGGGTCGAACAGGCGCAGCTCGGTACGGCCGAGGCGGATCACGTCACCGTCGGAGAGCCGTTCCACCTCGATGATGCGGCGGTCGTTGAGCCACGTGCCGTTGGTCGAGCCCAGATCGCGCAGCGACGCGCCCTCCGGTGCCAGCCACACCTCCGCGTGCTGCCGGCTCAGATGCGGGTCGTTGATGACCACGTGGCCGGTCGGCGCCCTGCCGATCACCTGCGGCTCGGCCCGCAGCCGAAAGCTCGCTCCGCGCATCGGCCCACCCGCGACCGTCAACAGCGGCATCAGTTCCGGATGTTCCTCCATGGACAGTCGCCCCTCCACCCCACACCGTCACTCCGCGCGTCAGCCTGCCATCAGACGGTAATCGTCAATACCGACCGGCCGGTCAGCTCCTCGCCACCTCCCGGCCACCTCCCGTTCGACGGTTCGGGCGGACGGAATCCGGCGCAGAGCCCTGACCTGCCCTGATCAACGAGTGGGCGGGCCGGAGCGACTTCCGTCCTGGCGGCCCGAATAGCTCCCTACCGGCGAGTAATCTTCGGGTCTAGACTTCCGCCATGACGGCTGTGCATGTCCCGGGCAACCCGATCATCGAGGCGGGCCGACTGGTGTCCACCAGCCCGGCCACCGGCGCCGAGGCCGGTCGCCTCCCGATCGCCACCGACGCCGACGTACGGCAGGCCGTCGACACCGCCCGCGCCGCCGGCGAGTGGTGGGCCGGGCTCGGCTTTACCGGCCGTCGCGCGCGGCTCCTGCGCTGGCGGGCCCTGCTCGCCAAGCGGATCGAGCAGCTCGCCGAGCTGGTGCACGTCGAGGGCGGCAAGCCGGTCGCCGACGCCATCGTCGAGATCGTCACCGCGATCGAGCACATCGACTGGGCAGCCCGCAACGCCGGCCGGGTGCTCGGCCCCCGCCGGGTGCGGTCCCGGCTCATCCTCGCCGAGTTCTCCGCGAACCTCGAATACCAGCCGTACGGCGTCGTCGGCGTGATCGGGCCGTGGAACTATCCGGTCTTCACCCCGATCGGCTCCGTCGCGTACGCGCTGGCCGCCGGCAACGCCGTCGTGCTCAAGCCCAGCGAGTACACGCCCGCGGTCGGCCAGTGGCTGGTGGACAGCTTCGCCGAGGTCGTACCCGAGCACCCGGTGTTCACCGCCGTGCACGGGCTGGGCGACGTGGGCGCGGCGCTGTGCCGTTCCGGGGTGAACAAGCTGGCCTTCACGGGCTCCACCGCCACCGCCCGCAAGGTGATGGCCGCCTGCGCCGAGACGCTGACCCCGGTGCTGATCGAGGGCGGCGGCAAGGACGCCATGATCGTCGACAGCGACGCGGACCTGGACGCCGCCGCCGAGGCGTGCGTCTGGGGCGGCATGACCAACGCCGGCCAGACCTGCATCGGCATCGAGCGGGTGTACGCCGTCGAGCCGGTCTTCGACGCGTTCGTCGACAGGGTGGTGGCTCGCGCCGGCCGGCTGACCGTCGGGGCGGAGGGCGCCGACATCGGCCCCATCACCATGCCCGGCCAGGTCGACGTGATCCGCCGCCACATCGAGGCCGCGGTCAGCTCCGGCGGGCGCGCCGTGCTCGGTGGCCCCGGCGCGGTGCAGCCGCCCTACGTGCACCCGACCGTGCTGGTGGACGTACCGGAGGAGTCGGCCGCCGTCCGCGAGGAGACCTTCGGGCCGACGCTGACCATCAGCCGGGTCCGCGACGCCGACGAGGCCGTCGCCCGCGCCAACGCGCTGTCGTACGGCCTGGGTGGTTCGGTCTTCGGCCGGCGACGTGCAGTGGCCATCGCCCGGCGGCTCCGCTCCGGGATGACCTCGGTCAACTCCACCCTGACCTTCGCCGGGATGTCGACCCTGCCGTTCGGCGGGGTGGGCGACTCCGGCTTCGGGCGGATCCACGGCGAGGACGGCTTGCGCGAGTTCGCCCGGTCCAAGGCGATCACCCGCCGGCGGGCCCGGTCGCTGCTGCCGTCGATGACCTTCGAGCGGACCCCGGCCGACGTCGCCCGGCTCGTGAAGGCCATCAAGGTCATGTACGGAAGGTGAGTGTCGGATAACCGATCTCCAGGCGGATAGGCGCATCCACATGTTTATACGCAGTGTTCGCGGCGGTACATTGCGTTAAATGGGCCCTAATCGATTGCGCTACCGGCTTGTCGACAGTGACCAGTCGTGGAGCGCTCGGCAGCGGCGGCGTCGCTCCGACTGGCTGGCCAGCACGTTCCCCGAGATCGGGGGCATGCACGTGGTCGACCTCGGCGGCCGCCTCGGCACCTGGACCCGCGCCACCATCCGCCCCGCCCGGGTGACCGTCGTCAACCTGGAGCAGCCGCCCGCCGTCGTGCCGGACTGGGCACGCGTCGAACGGGCCGACGCCTGCGACCTGCCGCCGCACATCGTCAAGGGTGACTACGACCTGGTCTTCTCCAACTCGGTGCTGGAGCACGTGGGCGGGCACGAACGCCGGCTGCGCTTCGCCGCCTCCGTCCGCTCGCTGGCCGACCGGCACTGGGTGCAGACGCCCTACCGCTACTTCCCCATCGAGCCACACTGGATCGCGCCCGGAATGCAGTTCCTGCCGGTCCGGCTCCGCACCGCGCTCGCCCGGCGCTGGCCGCTGGGCCACAAACCGACCCGCAGCCACGACGCCGCCATCCACCAGGTGCTCTGGACCGAACTGCTGGACCGCTCGCAGATGCGCCACTACTTCCCCGACTCGCGGATGCTCATCGAGCGGGTGGCCGGCCTGCCCAAGTCGCTGATCGCGGTGCGGACCGGGGCGTGAACCGTCAGAAGAGGGTCAGCTCGTCCTTCTCGATGCCGCGCAGCTTGTCGTAGTCCACGACCACGCACCGGATGCCCCGGTCGGCGGCGAGCACCCGGGCCTGCGGCTTGATCTCCTGCGCGGCGAAGACGCCGGTGACCGGGCTGAGCAGCGGGTCACGGTTCATCAGCTCGAGATAGCGGGTGAGCTGCTCCACCCCGTCGATCTCACCGCGGCGCTTGACCTCGACCGCCACCGCGCCGGCGTTCGCGTCCCGGCAGAGCAGGTCGACCGGGCCGATCGCCGTCATGTACTCACGGCGGACCAGCGTGTACCCGTCACCCAGGACGCCCGGGTTGGCCGCCAGCAACTCCTGGAGGTGCGCCTCCACCCCGTCCTTGCGCAGGCCGGGATCCACACCCAGCTCGTACGAGGTGTCCTGGAAGATCTCCTCCAGGGTGATCCGCAGCTCCTCGCCAGCCTTGTTGACCACCCGCCACACGCCGGGGGCCTCCTCCAGCCGACACGGCGGGCTCATCCAGTTCAACGGCTTGTACGCCCGGTCGTCGGCATGAATGGACACCGACCCGTCCGCCTTCACCATCAACAACCGGGTGGCCGGCGGCAGGTGAGCCGAGAGCCGTCCGACATAGTCCACCGAGCACTTCGCAATGACCAACCGCACCCGACGAGGGTAGCCGAGCACCCACCGCTGGCCAGCGAGCGGCACTGGCGCGTCGATGCGATGCTGAGACGGTGTTCGAAGTCCTCACCGGCACGGGTCTCGCCGCCTCGGCGGGCCTGAACGCCTACATACCCCTGCTCACCCTCGGTCTGCTCGCCCGCTACACCGACCTGATCGACCTGCCCGGCGGCTGGACGTGGCTCGGCAACGGCTGGATCATCGCCATCCTGGCCGTGCTGCTCGCCGTCGAGATGGTGGCCGACAAGGTGCCGGTCGTCGACCACATCAACGACATGGTGCAGACCGTGGTCCGACCGACCGCCGGAGGGCTGGCCTTCGGCGCTGGATCGTCGTCCGAGACGGTCACGGTCAGCGACCCAGGAAGCTTCTTCTCGTCCCACCAGTGGGTGCCGGTGGTCGCCGGCGTTCTCCTGGCCTTCGGCGTACACCTGCTCAAGTCCGCCGCGCGGCCTGTCATCAACGCCACCACCGCCGGGTTCGGCGCCCCGGTGGCCAGCACCGCCGAGGACGCCACCAGCGTGGTGGTCTCCCTGGCGGCGATCATCCTGCCGGTGCTGGTGCTCGCCTTCCTGGTCGGCCTGGTGGTGTTCGTGTACTGGTTCCTGCGCCGGCGCTCCGAACGTCGCCGGGAACGCGAGGCAGCCCGGGCCGCCGGCTTCCGCGTCTGAGAATCCGCTGGCGAGCGGCCCGCCGGCCGATCTCGCCAAATATGCCGCTGGCCGGCACCCCGGGTGAGGGGTGCCGGCCAGTGGCTGTGCTGCGGTTTTTGTGGGTCAGCTGTTCCAGTGCTGGGCGACGAGGTCGGCAGCCTGCTGCTCCCACTGGGCGTAGGCGTCGGGGTAGGCCGAGACCTGCACGGTCTGCGCGGCGTCGGTCAGGGCCATGTCCTGCCACCCGTCAACCTGCTTCAGGCCCTTGAGGAACGCGGTCGTCGAGTACTCGGGGTCGGTGATCTGCTCCGGCGTACCCCAACCCGAACTCGGCCGCTGCTGGAACAGGCCCAGCGAGTCGTGGTCGTTGCTGTCGCCGAGGTGGCCCAGGTTCTCCAGCTTCGACTCCTGCAGGCTCGTCGCGATCGAGATCACCGCGGCCCGCTCGGGCAGGCCGGCCTTCTTCGTCGCGGCGATGATCGCCTTGACATTCGCGGTCTGCTCGTCGTTGAGGTCGATGTGCGACTGCGCACCCTGCGTGCCGTGCGGAATCAGCTTGCCCATGTCCGGTTTGTCAGCCTGCACCGCCACGGCGACGGGCTTGCCCTCGACCGTAGGGGTGGCGGCGTGGGCGGCGACCGGACCGGCGAAGACACCACCGGCGAACGCCAGACCAGCAACAGACAGCATGCTCTTACGAATAAACGTGTTCATGGGGGTTGCTCCTTCGGGGGTAGACACCCACACGCCTGTTCAGGGGAACGGCGTCGCGGATGTGAGCACCTCGTCCGGCGCTTCCAAACAAAAGGGAAAGTCTTCGGGGTCGGCGGCCTACGGGCGGGGGCCTCGTGGCGCCGGGTCCATGTGTAACGACCTGCGGGCCGGGCTCATTCCGGGGTTGGCCCGTCCATCGGCAGCCGGTCGAGCGGGCGTTGGCGCGGTCGGTCAGGGATCTGCAACGACCGCCGGGCCGGGGTCATTCCGGGGGTCAGCCCGTCATCAGCACCCGTCGGGCGGCTGCTGGTGCGGTCGGTCAGGGATCTGCACCGACCGGGCGGCCGGGGTCATTCCGGGATCGGCCCTTGTGCGGTCGTTCGGGGATCTGCAACGACCGTGTGCGGCTCGCATTGCAACCCTGGGGGGCGGCTGGCGAGGCGCCGTGGTCCTGCGATCGTCAGGGTATGTAACGACCCCGCGCCGGCCACGATTCCACCGCAGGGGTGCAGCCAGTCACAGGCCAAGAACACCGATACCAGACACCGGTCACCGATCACGGGACCGGTCAGCGATCACCGATCACCGGCCAGCGATCACGGACCGGGACGGCCGGACCGCCGGACGACGGACCGACCGCCGATACCGGTCACCGGGCAGCGGGCAGCGGGCAGCGGACACCGGACACCGGACACCGGGCAGCGGGCAGCGGGCAGCGGGCACCGGGCACCGGGCAGCGGACACCGGACACCGGACACCGGACACCGGGCAGCAATACCGGACATCATGGGCCGGACCGCCCCCGGTCCCGATGCGACACCTAGCCGGCTCGGCGGCGATCGACTCGGTATCCCTGCGGGGTATCCCCCGACGCCCGGGGACACCGCGACTTCACGGAAACCGCGTCGATCACCGCGAACAGGTACTCCGGGCCCGAGGTCGACAACCGCCCGATACCTCACAGGCATATTTATGCCTCACAGGTATCACAACAACAACCGGAACATGCCCAGCACCTCGGCACCGGTCAGTCGGGTCAGGCGGGAGCGAACCCTTGCCGGCACGGCACAGGAGCGCCCGGAGCCGGGCACGGCCGACCCCACCCCGCAGGAACCCCCGAACCGAACCCCGCAAACCCAACGACCCGGGCGCGCCGACGTCGCGTCGATGGTCGCGCTCGACCCTTCGAGGGCCCGCGCAGCAGCCCGCCACCCGACCGGACGGCACCAACGAACCCCACCAAAGGAAGCAACAACAGCATCGAAGGCGGCCCGCCGCAGAGCCGGAGGGAACGCAGTGAGCGACACCGGCACCGGCGGGAGTTACCCTGACACCATGCAGGCCGTCTCCCCCAGCACGACCGGCGTGGCTTTCCTGGCCCGCCCGGGTCGTCCTGCCGTGGTGGCGCGGACGCTCGCCGAGCTGGCCGGCCCCACCCGGGGCGTCGTGGAGCTGCCGGTACGGCTGATGTGGAACGCCGAGCGCACCTTCGACCTCGGTGACCCCGATCAGCTGCTCTGGATGTACGAGAACGTGCTGCGGGAGACGAATCGCGCCGAGGATCTGCGCGCCCTGATCAACGGGCGGACGTTGCGCCGAGTGTGGCGGCTGCTGAACCTGCCTCGGGGCGTACGCCAGGCGTGGGAGAGCCGGCACCGGGGCCTGCGCGCGGCGTGACGGCACCGCACCTGCACGAGTTCTACCGCGAGGTGGCGCGGGTGGCGCTCGGCGCGGCCGGGCCGTACCGGTTCGTGCTGGGCGGCGGGGTGGCGTGGGCCGCGCACGGGTTGGTCGCCCGCCCCACCGAGGATGTGGACCTTTTCGCCGACGTGGAGGGTGCCGCCGCGGCGGCTTCGACCGGGGTACGCGTCGCGTTGGAGCGCGCCGGGTTCACCGTCACGGACGCGGACCCGGACAACGACCTCGCCGACCTGTTCGACGGGTACGGCCGGGACATGAAGGACTTCGTGGTGAGCCGCGACGGGCGGCTGATCCGGCTCAGCCTGGCCCGGCTGGACCGGCAGCAGAGCCCGGTGGTGATGGACCTCGGCCCGGTGATGGACGTGCGTGACCTCGTGGCCAACAAGGTCGCGGCGCTGGTCAACCGGCGGGAGGTTCGGGACTTCATCGACGTGGCGGCAGCCCTGGAGCACTACGACGTGACCGAACTGCTGGAGCTGGCCCGGCAGGTCGATCCCGCCCTGGATCCGGCGGACGTGCGGGCCGCCGGGCGGTACCTGGACCGGCTGTCCGACCAGCGCTTCGGCCGCTACGGACTGAGCCCCGTCGACGTCGCCCGGGTCCGCCAGCGCCTGGCGACCTGGCCGCGCTGACCCGTCCGCTGAGCGCGCGGGTCGACCGGTGCGGAGCGGAACCTCCGGGGCTGGCGTGGCAGGCGTGACGTTAGGTGGTTATGGTGCGCGAGCGCCCACGAGGTGCGTCCACCCCCATGGAAAGGCACGTCATGACCTCTCCCTCCGGCCCGTCGCGTCGTCAGGTGCTCGTCGCCGCGGCCGCGGCGGCGACCGCCCCGCTGATCGCCGCCGCTCCCGCGCAGGCGGCCGGCGCGGCCCGGTCACGCACCTGGGACCTCACCCTCCTGGGCACGTCGGACACCCACGGCAACGTCTACAACTGGGACTACTACCGGGACGCCGAGTACGACGACAGCAAGCACAACGACATCGGCGTCGCGAAGCTGGCCACCCTGATCAACCAGATCCGCGCCGAGCGGCGTGGCAAGGCGACGCTGGTGCTCGACGCCGGCGACACCATCCAGGGCACGCCCCTGGCCACGTACTACGCCAAGCAGGAGCCGATCACCGCAACCGGGGAGAAGCACCCGATGGCGCGGGCGATGAACGTCATCGACTACGACGCCGTGACGCTCGGCAACCACGAGTTCAACTACGGGCTGCCGCTGCTGGACCTGTGGATCCGCCAGCTCGGCTTCCCCGCGCTGGCCGCCAACGCCATCAACGCGAAGACCGGCAAGCCGGCCTTCCTGCCGTACGTCATCAAGAAGGTCTCCCTCGGCTTCGCCGCGCCGACCCTGCGGGTCGGCATCCTCGGCCTGACCAACCCCGGCGTGGCCATCTGGGACAAGGGCAACGTCGAGGGCCGGCTGCGCTTCGACGACATGGTCGCCACCGCCGCGAAGTGGGTGCCGATCATGCGGGCGCGCGGCGCCGACATCGTGCTGATCTCCGCGCACGGCGGGGACAGCGGCACCTCCAGCTACGGCCCGGAGCTGCCCAACGAGAACCCGGTGACGCTCATCGCCCAGCAGGTGCCGGGGATCGACGCGATCCTGTTCGGCCACGCGCACAACGAGGTGGTCGAGCGGTTCGTCACCAACGAGCGGACCGGCGCGCAGGTGCTGCTCTCCGAGCCGTCGAAGTGGGGCCAGCGGCTCACCCGGATGGACTTCACCCTCGCCCGGGAGCACGGCCGGTGGACCATCACCAAGAAGGCCGCCAGCATGCTGAACACCAACACGGTGGTCGAGGACCCGAAGGTGCTCGCCGCCGTCCGGGCCCAGCACCAGAAGACCGTGGCGTACGTCAACCAGATCGTGGCCCAGGCCACCGAGGAGATGTCCACCGTCGAGTCGCGGTACAAGGACACCCCGATCCTGGACTTCATCAACCACGTCCAGGCCGAGGTGGTCACCACGGCGCTGGCCGGCACGCAGTACGCCGACCTCCCGGTGCTGTCGCAGGCCTCGCCGTTCAGCCGTACCGCCGTCTTCCCCGCCGGGGACGTGAAGATCCGCGACGTGGCCGGGCTGTACGTGTTCGACAACACCCTCGAGGCGGTCGTGCTCAGCGGCGCCGAGGTGCGCGCGTACCTGGAGTACTCGGCGAAGTACTTCCGCACCCTCGCGCCGGGCGCCCCGGTGGACCCGGAGCAGATCAGCGACCCGTCGGTGCCGGACTACAACTACGACGCGATCTCCGGCCTGGACTACGACATCGACATCTCCAAGCCGGTGGGGCAGCGGATCACCCGGCTGGTCCTGCCGGGCACCGACACGCCGGTCGCGGACAACGCGCAGTTCGTGGTGGCGGTGAACAACTACCGGCGCAGCGGCGGCGGCAACTTCCCCGGCATCGTGAAGACGCAGGTCTACAACGAGCAGCAGGAGATCCGCCAGCTGCTCATCGACTGGGCGCAGGCCAAGGGGACGATCAACCCGGCCGACTTCTTCCAGCCCAACTGGCGGTTGGTGCGCGAGGGCGTGCCGGTCTTCTGACCGACGGGTGCCGGTCAGCGGACCGGCCCGTACCGGGACGGGCCGTGGGTGGCGACACCCGCGGCCCGTTCCGCGTTCTCAGCCCTGAACGTTCCAGCGGACCGGATCCTCAACCTTCTCCGGGCGGTCACGCCCCGGGTCGGTCTCGGTCAGCTCGACCCGCTCCTCGGGAGGGACGGCGGTCGGCAACTCCCCGAACCGGATGTGGCGCAGGAACGCGTACTCGTCATCGGTGAACGGCTGCTCGGCCATCGGCTCACCCCCTGCTCCCCCTCATTGTCCGACGACCGGGCCACCGAGCGCCACCGGTCCGGTGCGGCGTTCTCGTTTCGTGCGGACGTCACGTCGCGTAGAGCATCCTAGGATCCTGGGCGAAAGAAAGATCGGGGCTGGACCGCAAGCTCCGACGCGGGTCGGGGTGGGCTACCGGCGGGGGTCGGGCAGCCTATTCAGCACCGCGAGCGCCGCCCGGATCACTCGCCGCGACAGCATCTCGTCGAAGCTCGCCCGGCCCTGGCAGAACTGGACGAACATCCGCCACCCGAGCGGGGTCGCCAACAGGGCATGGAAGGCCTCGGGGCGGCGGCTGAACACGTCGAGCAGCCGATATCCCGCCCGCATCGACGGCACCAGACGCTCGGCCACCGCCCGCTCGTACCCGGCCAGGTCGCCGTCGGCGACCGCCGCCCCGGCCAGCTCACCGGAGCGCAGCGCGAAGCTGATGCCCTCCCGGCTCCACGGCTCCAGCAGGCCGGCCGCGTCCCCCACGACCAGCACCCGCCCGTGCCGCAACGGCGAATCCTCCTCGCGGCAGCGGGTCAGGTGACCCGAGTCGTGCTCCGCCGGCAGCCCGCTGAGTCCCAACCGGTCGACGAAACGCCGCAGGTAGTCCCGCGTCCCCTCCCCCGCGCCCCGGCCGGCGATCACGCCGACGGTCAACCGGTCGCCCTTCGGGAAGACCCACGCGTAGGAGCCAGGCATGGCGCCCCAGTCCAGCAGCAGCCGCCCCCGCCAACGCTCCTGCTCGGCGGGCGGCACCGGCACCTCCAGCTCCAACCCCAGGTCCACCTGCCGGTACCGGACACCCACGTGCCGGGCCGTCACCCCCGAGGAGCCGTCCGCGCCGATCACCGCGCGGGCGGTGAGCGTCGTACCGTCGGCCAGCCGCAGGCGTACCCCCTCGGGATCCTGTTCGATCGCGCGGACCGCGACCCGCTCGCGCATCCGCGCGCCGGCGGCGACCGCCGCCGCGCGCAGCCGATCGTCGAACTCCTCGCGGCGCACCATGGTCACCACCGGACTGTCGTGCCGGCGGGTGAACTCACGGCGCCCGTCCCGGGTGAACGTCACCCGGTTCACCCGGTCGTGCGCGGGCACCTCGATCCGGTCCCGCACGGCGGCCAGCGAGGTGCCGATCAGACCACCGCCGCAGGTCTTGTAACGCGGGTGCTCGGCCCGCTCGACGACGAGGGTGCGGACGCCGGCACTGGCGGCGGCGTGTGCGGCGGAGAGCCCGGCGGGGCCGGCGCCGACGACGACGAGATCCCAGACGATCACTGGTGCAGCCTAGGGCACCGCCCGGCCGCCGGCCCTGTCGCGACGCGTGCTCCGGGCCTGCTCGACCCCCCGATCGGGTGGGCATCTTCGGTCACACAGGGGGTAACCGGCGCAGCGCAGCCGCCTGCGTGGAGGCGGACGAGCGAAGGAGGACGTCATGCAGCAGGTGCAACTGTCGGAGGTCGAGCAACGGGTGTACCAGGCGGTCACCGCGCTCGAAGCACGCGGACAGGTGCCGTATCCCGACGTGATCGCGGAAGAGTCCGGGCTGACCGAGGAGCAGATGGACGCCCCGCTGCACCTGCTCACCGAGAAGGGCCTGCTGCACCGCGAAGACTCGCCGATGGCGGGCCTCGACTTCGGTCCCCGGTTCTGCGCCCGCCAGATGGCGTGACGCGCGGCACGACGCGCGACGATTCGCCTCCCGGCGGCCGGGGTAGCGGTCAGACATGATGATCGACGGTCAACGGGGGGCACGATGAGTGCGGCGCGCTCGTCGCAGCCGGTTGACGCGGCGGAGAACCGGCGACGCTGGCAGGCCGTCGGCGTCGGGCTGGTCGCCGCGTTCATGACGCTGCTGGACGTGAGCATCGTCAACGTCGCCGTGCCGTCCATCGACCGTGCGCTGCACGCCTCACCGAGCGATCTGCAGTGGATCCTCTCGGGGTACGCGCTGACGTTCGGCCTGGCGCTGGTGCCGGCGGGTCGCTTCGGCGACGCGCGTGGCCGGCGCAACGCCTTCGTCTTCGGCATCGCGCTGTTCACCGTGACCAGCGCGCTCGCCGGTCTGGCCAGCTCCCCCACGTGGCTGGTCGCCGCCCGCCTGCTTCAGGGCGCCGCCGCCGGCGTGGTCAACCCCCAGGTGATCGGGCTGATCCAGCAACTGTTCCGCGGGCCGGAGCGGGCCCGCCCGTTCGGGCTGCTCGGCGCCACCATCGGCATCTCCACCGCCATCGGGCCGCTGCTCGGCGGTCTGCTCATCGCCATCGGCGGCGAGGAGCACGGGTGGCGGTGGGTCTTCTTCGTCAACGTGCCGGTGGGCATCCTCGCGGCGATCCTCGGCTGGCGGCTGCTGCCCGGCCGCCCCGAGGGCCGTCCAGACCAACGCCGGCTCGACCCGATGGGCGTCCTGCTGCTCGGCGTGGGTGTGGTGCTGATCCTGCTGCCGCTGGTGCAGGAGCAGCAGTGGCGGACCCCGTGGAAGTGGGCGCTGATCCCCGCCGGCCTGGCGGTGCTGGTCGCCTTCGGGCTCTGGGAGCGGTGGTACGGGCGACACAACGAACCGCTGTTCGACCTGCGGCTCTTCACGTTCCAGTCGTACACCCTGGGGTCGCTCATCGCGCTGGTCTACTTCGGCGGCTTCACCGCGATCTTCTTCATCTTCACGCTGTTCCTGCAGAACGGCCTCGGCTACAGCGCGCTCGTCGCCGGCCTGGCCGTCACCCCGTTCGCCCTGGGCTCGGCCGCCGCCTCCGTACTGGGCGGACGGATCGTCAACCGCTTCGGCCGGCCGCTGGTCGCCGTCGGCCTGCTCGCCGTGGTCATCGGTCTGGCCGGAACAGTGGTCGCGCTGCGCCTCGCCCCGGACGTTCCAGCGCCCTGGGTCACCGCCGGCCCTCTGCTCGTCGCCGGCATCGGCAGCGGGCTGGTGATCGCCCCCAACCAGACGCTCACCCTCGCGGAGGTGCCCATTCCGCAGGCGGGCAGCGGCGCCGGCATGCTCCAGACCGGTCAGCGAATCGGGGCCGCCGCCGGCATCGCCGCCGTCGGCTCGATGTTCTTCTCCTCGCTGGCCGACAACCACGGCAACTGGACCAGGGCCTTCGAACAGTCACTCACGCTCGCCGCCGCGATCATCGCGCTCGCGCTGATCGCCGCGCTGATCGACATCCTGCGTACCCGCAATCACAACCGGGCCACCCCCGGTCGCGACGCGACACCAGGCGGCGGGGCCTGATCGACTCGGTATCCCTGAAAGCCGGGTATCCCCCGCCCCGGGACACCGCGACTTCACGGGAACCGAGTCGACCACCGCGAGATGGCGCTCCCGGGCCGAGGTCGACAATCAGCCTGATACCTCACAGGCATCTTTATGCCTGTGAGGTATCGCGACAACAACCGAGACATGCGCGGCGCCCCGGACCGGTCAGGGTGCTACGGCGTCGTCGGCGCCGGCGAGGTAACCGGCGGCCTGGAGCTCGAACAGCTCCCGGTAGAGGCCGCCGGCGGCCATCAGGTCGTCATGGGCGCCGTGCTGGACGAGCCGACCCCGCTCCAGGACGAAGATCCGGTCGGCGTGCCGGACGTTGGCCAGCCGGTGGGTGATCAGGACGACCGCCCGGTCCGGTCGGCGGCGCAGATGCTGGAACAGGGCGTGTTCCGCGCGGGCGTCCAGAGCCGCTGACGGCTCGTCACAGATCAGCAGGGCGGCGTCGCGGTAGAGGCCGCGGGCGGCGACCAGCCGCTGCCACTGCCCCCCGGACAACTCGTGGCCGTCCTTGAACTCCCGGTCGAGCAGGGTCTCGTAGCCGTGCGGAAGGCCGGCGATCATGTCGTGGGCGGCGGCCGCCGCGGCCGCGTCCTGCACACTGGGACCGGACCGCTCCGGCGGGCGGTCGTGCCGGCCAACGCGGATGTTCTGCCCGGCGGTGAACGGAAACTTCCACCACTCCTGCGTCATCACGGCCACCTGCGCGCCGACGGCACGCGGGTCCAGCTCGGCGGCGTCGACACCGTCCCAACGGATCACCCCGCCGGTCGGCCGGTACAGCCCCGCGATCAGCTTGGCGAGGGTGGTCTTGCCGGAGCCGTTCTCGCCGACGAGCGCGATCACCTCGCCCCGCCGGACGGAAAGGCTGACCCGGTCCACCGCCGGCGCGTCGGTGTCCGGGTAGCGCAGGCTCACCTCGTCCAGCTCGATCACGTCGACACCGTCGACCGTCTGGTCGCCGCCGATCGACGCCCGGGTCCGGGCGCGCTCCAGGAAGTCCCGGTAGTCCTGGTAGTAGAGGGCATCCTCGTACAGCGAGTTGGTGGCGACGACCGCCACGCCCAGGCTGGTCCGCGCGGACTGCAGGGCCAGCATCGCGGTCGCCGCGGCGGCGAGGGCCACCATGCCGCCCAGCAGCAGGCCGCCGAGGACCGCGTACACCCCGAAGGTGGCCAGGCCCGCGACGGACGCGCCCACGACCCGCGTGCCGGTCTGCGCGCGGACCAGCCGGAGCTGGGCGCGGGTCTCCACGGCCATCACCGCCCGGTACTCGGCCAGCAGGAAGCCACGCATCTGGTACGCGCGGACCTCGGCGGCGGTGTGCCGGTTGGCCATCAGGTGGGCGAGCATCCACATCCGACGCTGCCGGGTGATCCGGGCGAGCATCGCCAGATACTCCCGGCGGGCGATCCGAACCGCGGTGGCCGCCTGCGGCACCGCCGCGAGCAGCAGGAACGGCAGCAGCAACGGCTGGATGACGGTCACCGCGACCGCGGTGGCGAGCATGCCGACCACGCCGGTGACGAGGTTGACGGTGTGGTCGACGATGTACGCCGCCTCGCCCATCCCCCGGTCGCGCACCCGGTCCATCTCCTCGGCGAACCCGGCGTCGTCGAACGCGGCCAGGTCGACCGCGGTGGTCGCCTCGAACAGCCGCAGCTCCACCTGGTAGTTGATCTGCGGAATCAACCGGGCCTGGGCCCAGCCGGCCGCGATCGTCAGGCCGCCCCGTGCCGACACCGCCGCGGCGGCCACGATCAGCGCCGGCAGGGCCGACCGGATCCGGTCCGGGGTGGGACCACCGGCGAACAGCTCGCGCAGCACGCTGGTCGTGGCGAGCAGGCCGAAGGTGGTCATCACGCCGGCGGCGACGTTCAGGCCGATGGAGGCGACGGTGTCCCGGCGGCTGGTGGCCCAGGCGAGCGACACCGCCTCGCGCACCAGCCGGGGCAGCCGGCGGGCCACCGCCCAGAAGCTGGTGTGCGCGAACTGCCTCGCGTGGTGCATTCAGACCGGGTCCTCGAGCTCCGGCAGCATCGTGCCGGAGCTGGGCTCGCCCGGCTGGTCGTCGGCCTGGGCAGCGGTGCGCTGGCGGGCCATGGACTCCACGGGCCCTCCTCCGGGACGGATGCACGGACGCCGCCCGACAATACTTGCCGCGACCGGCCGGTGTCTGCACGTAATCGGCGCGTCGCGACGCCACCACGGTCAGGGCGACGGTCACGGCACCGGCCGCCAGAACGGCTGGGCAGAACCCGGCGTCAGGACGGCTCCTGGCCTTCGGCGACCGGCAGCAGCACCCGGAAGGTGGTCCGGCCGGGCTCCGTCTCCACCCGGATGTCGCCGTGGTGCTTGTGCACCACGATCCGGTACGAGATGTCCAGCCCCAGCCCGGTGCCCGCGCCCACCGGCTTGGTGGTGAAGAACGGCTCGAAGATGCGCGGACGTACCTCCGGGGGGATGCCGGGACCGGTGTCGGTGATCTCGACCGCCAGCAGCTCGCCGACGCGCCCGGTGCGGACGGTCAGCACGCCCTTCTCCCCCATGGCGCCCAGCGCGTTGTCGATCAGGTTCGTCCACACCTGGTTCAGCTCGGCGGCGTACGCCGGGACCGGTGGGAGGCCGCGGTCGTACTCGCGGACCAGCTTGACCTCGGCGGGGATCTTCCCCTTGAACATCACCAGCGTGGCGTCGAGCAGGTCGTGCACGTCCACCACGCGGTGCGGCGCCCGGTCCAGCTGGGAGTACTGCTTGGCAGCGCCGACCAGCCCGGAGATCCGGGTCACCGCGTCGCCGATCTCGCGCATCAGCAGCTCGGTGTCGACGGTGTAGGTGAGCCAGCGCACCGCCGCCTCCAGGTCCGCCGGGCCGACCGCCTCCTTCACCCGCCCCAGCCAGGCCGCGTCGAGGCCGCCGCCCACCAGGATGGGCGCCAGGTCCCAGGCGCCGCCCACGCCGTGCTCCTCCAGCCAGTCGGTGAGGGTGTCCTCGGCGTCGGCCGTGGCCATCGGGGTCAGCTTCGGCGCGGTGGCCACCCGGGCGACGGCCTCCTCCTGCAACGCGACGAGTCCGTGCAGCGCCCGACCGTCCAGCCGACCGTCGGCGATCATGGCGAGCTTGTGCCGCATCCCGGCGACCCGGTCGCGCAGCACCGAGGTGGCCCGTACCGCCGCCGCGGCCGGGTTGTTCAGCTCGTGGGTCAGCCCCGCCGAGAGCGAGCCGAGGGCCAGCAGCCGCTCCCGTTCGCCGACGATGGTCTGGCTGTCCCGCATCCCAAAGAACAGCCCCTCCAGCAGGTGCATGGGCATCGGGAACCAGGTCCGCAGGGCGTGCGCGAAGTCCTCCGCCGGCAGCACGAAGAAGTCCGCGTCGGTCACCGCCCGCAGGCTGTTGCGGTACGTCTGCTCGACCTGGTCTCCGAGGTACGCCTGCGTGGCGCCGCCGTACACCCCACGCTGGTCGGTCCGGCTGACCTCGACGTCGTCGCCGCGCACCTGCCGGCTCAACGCCACCGCGCCCCGCAGCAGCACGAAGAAGCAGGTCGCGGCCTCGCCCTCGCCGTACACCAGGGTGCCGCCCGCGCGCTGCTCGACCCGGCCGTGCTCGGCCAGCCAGTCCAGCTGCCCGTCGTCGAGGGCCTCGAACAGGAACAGGGTGCGCAGCTGCGCGGCTGTCAGCCGATCGGTGGTCACTGGGCCTCCAGGTAGCGGTGCACGAGCGACACGGCCATGGCGCCCTCGCCGACGGCCGACGCGACCCGTTTGACCGATTCGGCGCGTACGTCGCCGGCGGCGAACACCCCCGGCAGGCTGGTCTCCAGGTGGTACGGGTCGCGCGACAGGGACCAGCCGGCCGGCCGCCGCCCGCCGCTGATCAGATCCGGGCCGGTGACGATGAAGCCGCGCCCGTCGCGGACCAGCACCCCGTCCAGCCAGTCGGTCCGCGGCTCGGCGCCGATGAAGATGAACAGCCAGGAGGTGTCCACCGAGCGGGCCTCCCCCGTGCGAGTGTCGCAGAGGGTGAGGCGTTGCAGGTGGTCCTGCCCGGCGCCGCCGACCACAGCGGTGTGCGGGTGGACCGTGATCCGGTCGATGCGCTCCAACTGGTCGATCAGGTATCGCGACATCGAGGCGGTCAGGTCGGCGCCCCGGATCAACAGGTGCACCCGGGCCGCGTACCGGGAGAAGTGCACGGCGGCCTGGCCGGCCGAGTTGGCCCCGCCGACGATGTAGACGTCCTGGTCGACGCAGCTCGGCGCCTCGGTGGCCGTGGAGCCGTAGAACACCCCCCGGCCGGTGAAGTCGGCCAGCCCGGGGGCGTCGAGCACCCGGTAGGAGACCCCGGTGGCCAGCACCACCGTGTGCGCGGCGATCTCGGTGCCGTCGCCGAAGCGCAGCAGCCGGGCGCCGCCGGCCTCGCTCAACCCGACGACCTCGCGGGCGCTGAGCAGCTCGGCGCCGAACTTCACCGCCTGCCGCCGGGCACGGTCGGTCAGCTGGGCGCCGGAGACGCCGTCGGGAAAGCCCAGGTAGTTCTCGATGCGGCTGCTCTGCCCGGCCTGCCCGCCGGTCGCCCGCCGCTCGACCAGCACGGTGCGCAGCCCCTCGGAGGCGCCGTACACCGCCGAGCCGAGGCCGGCCGGGCCGCCGCCGATCACCACCAGGTCGTAGAAGTCGGACGCCGGCACGACCGTCAACCCGGCCAGCCCGGCCAGCTCGGCCTCGCTCGGAGCGATCAGCGCCTTGCCCTCGGCGGTCACCACGAGCGGTACGTCCGCCTCGGTGGCCCCCGCCGCGTCGAGCAGCCGGGCGCCCTCCGGGTCGTCGGCGAGCAACCAGCGGTACGGCACCAGGTTGCGGGCCAGGAAGTCACGGACCTTGAACGACGGCGCCGACCAGCGGTGCCCGACGACCCGGATCTCGGTGCTCGCCGCGTCCGGCGTGACCGCCCACGCCTCCAGCAGGCCGTCCACCACCGGGTACAGCTTCTCCTCCGGCGGGTGCCAGGGCTTGAGCAGGTAGTGGTCCAGGTCGACCACGTTGATCGCCTCGATCGCGGCGTCGGTGTCGGCGTAGGCGGTGAGCAGCACCCGGCGCGCGGCCGGGAAGATGTCCATCGCCGCCTCGAGGAACTCGACACCGGTCATCTCCGGCATCCGGTGGTCGGCCAGCAGCAACGCCACCTGCTCGCCGCGCAGCTTGACCTCGCGCAGGGCGTCCAGCGCCTCCGGCCCCGAGGAGGCCCGCAGCACCCGGTAGCGGTCGCCGTAGCGGCGGCGGATGTCCCGTGCCACCGCCCGGGAGACCACCGGGTCGTCGTCGACGGTCAGGATCACCGGGTTCGCCATGGCGCCCATGAAACCACCTGCCCGGGTTCGGCCGCACGGGGCAGGGGCGGCCAGCGCGCCGGGGCGGGGTTGGTTGGCCACGGGACGGGTAAGCCGGGTCGCCGCGCGGGCTGGCCAGACATCGACGACCCGCCGGACTGCCGCGCACACTCGGGGGGCCCATGGCGGACGCGTCGCCGACCGGACCGACCACGGACCGGGTCGTGGAGCTGCGGGTGCACGGCGTCTCCGGCGCGGGGGCCGACCAGGTGCTGGACCGGCCGCACGTCGAACAGGTCGCCGGGGACCGCAACGGCGGGTTCTACCGCACGCGGCCGGGCTATCCCGGCGAAACGGGGACGGCCGGGGTGACGCTGGAGGCGTACCGCTGGAGCGACCTGCCGTCCGGCACGGCCGTGCGGACGCTGTCGCTGGTGTTCCTGCTGCCGTTCATGCTCTGCAACGTGGCGCTCTGGATGCGCCCGGCGACCCACGCCTCGAAGCACGGCATCGTCGCGCTGTGCCGGCTGCTCGCGCTCACCCTCACCATGCTGTACGTGCTCTCCATCGTCGGGGTGGCGCTGGACCTGATCGCCTGGCGGTGCATGGGCAGCCCGTCCTGCATGGCGGGGCGGAGCTGGTTGTCCTGGCTCGGAGGGCGCTCGCCGGGCCTGCGCCTGGGCGTGATGTCGCTGGTGCCGGCCGGCGCCGTCGGGCTCGTGTGGTGGCTGGGGGCACGTCCGGGCCGCCCGTTCGAGGCGTTCCGGAACCCGGCGCCGGCGGCCTCGGAGCACCGGTTGAGCGGCGTCGGCCAGTGGGACGCCGCGCCCCTGGTGGGCAGGCTGCGCTCGGTGCACGTCGCCGCCGCGTTCGCCACCCTGGACGGCAGCCTGCTCGCCGCCCGAGCCAGCCAGGGCCCCTCGTGGGAGATGGTGGTGCTGCTCGTGGCCACCGGGGCGGTACTGCTCGCCTGCCTCGTCCTGCTCGCCACGGTGCGGACCCTCGACCGGCCCGGTCAGGGGACCCGGGTGGACCAGGTCACCCGGGGACTGCGCACGCTCACCTGCGGTCTGACCATCCTGGTGGTGGTGCACACCATCAGAAGTCCGAAACCGTGGCCGCAGGGCGGGGAGCTGCCCGGCTACGGCGCCATCGTGGCCTGGCTCTTCGTCAGCCAGACCGCGCTGCTGGCCGTACTCGCCGCGGTGGTGATCTGGCGACGCGGTGGGCCGCCGGGCAGCTCCCCGCTGCGCGCGCTCGGCGCGCCGGTGTTCGTCACGATCGCCGCCGGGCTCGCCGTGGCGTTCTCCGCCGAGCTGGACTACCGGGTTGCGGACCTGCTGGACCGGAACGGGGCGACCGCGGACCGGCTGGCCACCAGCCCGCCCCTGCCGTACAAGTGGGCGATCTTCGGGTTCTTCATCGCGGTGCTGACCGCGGTGCTCGTCGGCGGCGTGGTCACGGTGCTGACCCGGCGGCGGCGGTGGCGGGCCGCGCGGGCGATCGTGGCCGCCGACTTCCCGCACGCGCCGCCGGAGGCGTCGGCCCGGCTGCGCCAGGTCGAGCGGTCGGTGGCCCGCGCCCGGTTCACCGAACGACTGGAGCCGCTCGCCATCGCCTACGCCGGACTGGCCGCGCTCGGCCTGGCCACGAGCGTGCTCGGCCTGCTCCAGCTCTACCCCGGCGACGTCATCCAGCGCTACGTCGGGGTGCCCGCCGACATGGTCAACTTCCTGATCGGAATGGGCAGCTACGCGATCGCCGTGATCATCCTCGGGCTGGTGATCGGCGGCATCTTTGCGTACCGGACGGCGCAGTTCCGCCGGTACGTGGGCGTGCTGTGGGACCTGGGCACCTTCTGGCCCCGGGCGGCGCACCCCTTCGCCCCGCCCTGCTACGCGGAGCGGGCCGTGCCGGAGCTGACCCGGCGAATCACCTACCTGGTCGATCAGGGCGAGTCCGTGCTGCTGGCCGGACACAGCCACGGCTCGGTGCTGCTCGCCGCCACGGTGCTGCAACTGCCGTCCCGGGTCACCGACCGGCTGGCCCTGCTGACCTACGGGTCGCCGCTGCATCGGATGTACTCGCGGCTGTTCCCCGCCTACGTCGACGACGAGGTGTTGCGCGAGATCGGCGAGCGGGTCGGCTGGCGCTGGAGGAACCTGTGGCGCGACACCGACCAGCTCGGCGGCTGGATCTTCGCTGCGCACCGGCCCGGGAGTCGCGAGACGCCGACCGGGCCGGAGGCGACGGTGGACCGCCGGCTGACCGACCCGCGCGACGTGGTGACGCCGCCGTACGACAGTGTGCCGCCGCCGATCGTGTCGCACCTGCCGTGCGAGTCGGACGAGGCGTTCACGGCGGCGGAGCGGGACCTGACGGAGCGGCTGCGCGCGGACCGGCGGCGGTCCGGCTGAGCCGCCGGCCGGATATCGTCGCCGGGTGACCCCGTCCAGGCAGCCCGAACGCCGACTGATCGCCTCGAACAAGAAGGCCCGGCACGACTACACCGTGCTGCGCACGTACGAGGCGGGCATCGTGCTGGTCGGCACCGAGGTGAAGTCGCTGCGCGAGGGGCGGGCGTCGCTGGTGGACGCGTTCGCCCACGAGCGCGACGGCGAGCTCATGCTGTACGGCCTGCACATCGCGGAGTACGCGTACGGCACGTGGACCAACCACGCCCCCCGGCGCAACCGGAAGCTGCTGCTGCGCCGGGCCGAGATCGACCGGATCCTGGAGAAGGTCCGCGAGGGCGGGGTGACCCTGGTGCCGTTGTCGATGTACTTCGACAACGGCTGGGCCAAGGTCGAGCTGGCCCTCGCCAAGGGCAAGCGCACCTACGACAAACGGCAGTCGCTGGCCGAGCGGGACGCGAACCGCGAGATCGCCCGCGAGCTGGGCCGACACCTCAAGGGCCACCCCCGCCGCGCCTGACCTTCGCCTGATCGCCCGGAAACCGCGGGACGGCGGTGTGGCGCGCCCGGACATCGTTGACGTCGTCCAGAGGACGTGGTGTGCTCAGTGCGCGCCGTTAACGACAACGGCTTTCATTGCCAAAGCGAAGGAGAACCATGTCGCTCACCGTCTCGCCCGCCCTGCTCGACGCCGCCGAACGTGGCCCCGTCGATGACGACGCCTTCATCGCCTGCGTCCGCGACTCACTGCCGTACGCCTGGGCCACCGTCAGCCGGGTGGTCGCCGAACTGGAGTCCAGCGGGGCCGACCGCGCCGACAACCTCATCCCACCCCCGACCGACGCCGACCGGGGGCAACTGCTCCGGGCGCTGGCGAGCGACGCGATCCGGGCCGGCCTGGAGCGGCACTTCGGGGTTCGCCTGGCCTTCCAGAACTGCCACCGGGTGGCGGCCTTCCGCCCCGACACGGTGGACGGGCCGGCCTACCGCCGCTTCGTCTCACCGCGCGGTCAACTGCTCAACCAGTCGCCCGAGCTGCGCAACTGCTGAACCCCCGCGATGAGCCCGCCCCATCCGCGGCCGTGCCCGGGTGGGGCGGGCCCACGGTCTGGGCGACCACAGGGAGAGTGCCATCGACGCGGCCGCGGGCCTCGGAGGCGGTCGCCGCAGATCGCACCTGCGGCCCCGAAGAGCGCTTCGAGTACGTAGAAGCTGGCCTCTCGGTCCTTTCGCGCTGGCAGATGCGGCCGCTAGGGTGAGCCGGTGACGATGTTCCGGATCGGTGAGGCGGCCGACCTGCTCGGCGTCAGCGCCGACACGATGCGCCGCTGGGTGGACGCCGGGCGGCTGGCCGCCGGGCGGGACGAGCACGGCCACCGGGTCATCGACGGCGTCGACCTGGCCGGCTTCGCGCGCGCCCAGGCCGCCGACCCGGACGCGGGCGCCGAGCGCTCCTCCGCCCGCAACCGGCTGCGCGGCATCGTCGTCGACGTGCGCAAGGACACGGTGATGGCGCAGGTCGACATCCAGGCGGGCCCGTTCCGGGTCGTGTCGCTGATGAGCCGGGAAGCGGTCGACGAGCTCGGCCTGCGGGTCGGCTCGGTGGCCGTCGCGGTGATCAAATCGACCACGGTGGTGGTGGAACGCGCCGCACCCGCCACCCCGTCGAGGGCGAGGGCCGGCGGATGAACGGGCGAGGGCCGCGTACGACGGCTGCCGCGCTGGTGGTGGTGGCCGCACTGGCGGCGGCCGGCTGCGGCGGGGGCGACGACCCGGCGACGGGCGGCGGCGCGGACGGCCGGGTCACCGGCACGGTGACGGTCTTCGCCGCCGCCTCGCTGACCGAGTCGTTCACCCGCATCGGGCGGGACTTCGAGGCCGCGAACCCGGGCAGCACCGTCACCCTCAACCTGGCGGGCAGCTCCGCCCTGGCCAACCAGATCAACCAGGGCGCGCCGGCGGACGTGTTCGCCTCGGCCGCCCCCCGCAACATGACCACGGTGACCGAGGCCGGCAACGCCGACGGCATGCCGAGCATCTTCGCCCGCAACCAGCTGGTGATCGCGGTGCCCCGGGGCAACCCGAAGGGCGTGACCGGGCTGGCCGACCTGACGCGGCCGGGCGCGAAGGTGGCGCTCTGCGCCGACCAGGTGCCCTGTGGCGCGGCCGCCCGCACCGCCCTGGACGCCGCCGGCGTCGCGCTGACGCCGGTCACCCTGGAGCAGGACGTGAAGGGCGCCCTGGCCAAGGTGAAGCTCGGCGAGGTCGACGCGGCCCTGGTCTACCGCACCGACGCCCGCGCGGCGGCGGCCGACGTGACCGGCGTCGAGTTTCCCGAGTCGGCGCGGGCGGTCAACGGCTACCCGATCGTCGCGCTCAAGGACGCCCCCAACCAGGCTGGCGCGCGGGCCTTCGTCGCGTACGTCCACTCGGCGCCGGCGCAGGCGGTCCTCGCCGAGGCGGGGTTCCAGGCGCCGTGAGCCGGGCCCTCGACATCGCCGCGCCCCGGCGGCGCGGCCGGGTGCCGGCGGCGCTGCTGATCCCGGCCGGGCTGGGGCTGATCTTCCTCGTCCTGCCGCTGGCCGGGCTGGTCCTCCGGGCGCCGTGGACGACGCTGCCGCAGCGGCTCACCGAGCCGGGGGCGCTGACCGCGCTGCGGCTGTCGGTGCAGACCGCGACCCTCGCCACCGTGCTGTGCCTGCTGCTCGGGGTGCCGTTGGCGTGGCTGCTGGCCCGGGTGGAGTTCCCCGGCCGCCGACTCGTCCGCGCGCTGGTCACCGTGCCGCTGGTGCTGCCGCCGGTGGTCGGCGGGGTGGCGCTGTTGCTGGTCTTCGGCCGCCGTGGGCTGCTCGGCGGCTGGCTCGACGCCACGTTCGGCGTCACGCTGCCGTTCACCACCGCGGGCGTCGTGCTGGCCGAGTCGTTCGTCGCCATGCCGTTCCTGGTCATTGCCGTGGAGGGTGCGCTGCGCGCCGCCGACCACCGCTACGAGGAGGCCGCCGCGACGCTGGGCGCCGGCCGGTGGACCACGTTCACCCACGTCACGCTGCCGCTGGTGGCGCCGGGGCTGGCCGCCGGGGCGGTGCTCTGCTGGGCCCGGGCGCTCGGGGAGTTCGGTGCCACCATCACCTTCGCCGGCAACTATCCGGGCCGGACGCAGACCATGCCGCTCGCCGTCTACCTGGCGTTGGAGACCGACCTGGAATCCGCGATCGTGCTCAGCCTGGTGCTGCTCGCCGTCTCGGTGGGCATCCTGGTCGCCCTGCGGGACCGCTGGATGGCCGGCCCGTGACCGCGTCGCTGCTCGACGCCCGGCTCGTCGTCGACCGGGGCGCCTTCCGGCTGGACGTGCCGCTGCGGGTCGCGCCGGGCGAGGTGGTCGCGCTGCTCGGGCCGAACGGCGCCGGCAAGACCACTGCGCTGCGCGCCCTGGCGGGGCTGCACCCGCTCACCGCCGGGCACGTCAGCCTCGACGGCGTGGACCTGGACCGGCCGGCGAACGGAGGCTGGGTGCCCACCGAGCGGCGGCCGATCGGCGTGGTCTTCCAGGACTACCTGCTCTTTCCGCACCTGAGCGCGTTGGACAACGTGGCCTTCGGGCCGCGCCGGCACGGCGTCGACCGGCGGGCGGCGCGGGCCACGGCCCGGGGCTGGCTGGGCCGGGTGGGGCTGGCCGAGCACGCGCACCGCCGACCCCGGCAGCTCTCCGGCGGCCAGGCGCAGCGGGTGGCGCTGGCCCGCGCGCTGGCCGTCACGCCGTCGCTGTTGCTGCTGGACGAGCCGCTCGCCGCGCTGGACGCCCGTACCCGGTTGGACACCCGCGCCGAGCTGTACCGCCACCTGTCCGCGCACCCGGGCGCGACGGTGCTCGTCACCCACGATCCGCTGGACGCGCTGGCGCTGGCCGACCGGCTGGTCATCGTGGAGGACGGCCGCGTGGTGCAGGAGGGCGACGGCCCGAGCGTGACAGCCCGCCCCCGCACCGACTACGTGGCCCGGCTGGTCGGGCTCAACCTCTACCGGGGGCGGGCCGACGGGCACGGGGTACGGGTCGCGCCGGAGCTGACCCTCACCGTCGCCGACCGGCTGGACGGCGAGGCGTTCGTGGCGTTCCGGCCGGCGGCGGTGGCCCTGCACCCGGCGCGACCGGAGGGCAGCCCGCGCAACACCTGGGCGGGCACGGTGGCCGGTGTGCAGCGGCACGGCGACAACGG
>NZ_QGKR01000311.1 GCF_003172955.1 Micromonospora acroterricola
GAGTAGGTGGCTGCGTCGGGGTGGGCGGTCACCACCTCGGTGATGCGACGGGTGACCGCTGCTACCTGGGCCGGGGCGGCGCCGACGAAGGCGGTGCGATCGGCGACCAGGGTGTCGATGTCGGCGCGGGACAGGCCGAGACGGCCGTCCGCCGCCAGCCTGTCGAACAGGTCGTTCTCCGGCGAGCCCTTCTCCCGCATCGCCAGCGCCACTGCCACCGCGTGCTCCTTGATCACCTCGTGCGCGACCTCCCGGCCGACGCCACGCCGGACCGCCGCGACCAGGATCTTCGTGGTGGCCAGGAAGGGCAGGAACCGCTCCAGCTCCCGGTTGATCACCGCCGGGTACGCGCCGAACTCGTCGAGCACGGTGAGGAAGGTCTGGAACAGGCCGTCTGCGGCGAAGAAGGCGTCCGGCAGAGCCACCCGGCGGACCACCGAGCAGGACACGTCCCCCTCGTTCCACTGGTCACCGGCCAGCTCGCCGACCATCGACAGGTAGCCCCGGATGATCACGGCGAAGCCGTTCACCCGCTCGGACGAACGGGTGTTCATCTTGTGCGGCATCGCGCTGGAGCCGACCTGACCCGGCTTGAAGCCCTCGGTGACCAGCTCCTGGCCGACCATCAGCCGGATCGTGGTGGCCAGCGACGACGGCGCGGCGGCGGTCTGCGCCAGCGCGGCCAGCACGTCGAAGTCCAGCGACCGCGGGTAGACCTGCCCGACGCTGTCCAGCACCCGCGAGAAGCCCAGGTGCCCGGCGACCCGGCGCTCCAGCTCGGCCACCTTGTCGGCGTCGCCGTCGAAGAGGTCGAGCTGGTCGGCGGCCGTGCCGACCGGTCCCTTGATCCCGCGCAGCGGGTAGCGGGCGATCAGGTCCTCCAGCCGCTCGTACGCGATCAGCAGTTCCTCCGCCGCCGAGGCGAAGCGCTTGCCGAGCGTGGTGGCCTGCGCCGCCACGTTGTGCGAACGACCGGTCATCACCAGCTCGGAGTGCTCGTGCGCGAGCCAGGCCAGCCGGGCCAGGGTGGCGACCACCCGATCACGGATCAGCTCCAGCGAGGCACGCACCTGGAGCTGCTCGACGTTCTCGGTGAGATCGCGGGAGGTCATCCCCTTGTGCACGTGCTCGAACCCGGCGAGCGCGCTGAACTCCTCGATCCGCGCCTTCACGTCGTGCCGGGTGACCCGCTCCCGCTCCGCGATCGAGGCGAGGTCGACCTGGTCGAGCACCCGCTCGTACGCCTCGACCACGCCGTCCGGCACGGACACGCCGAGGTCGCGCTGAGCGCGGAGCACGGCGAGCCAGAGCCGCCGCTCCATCCGGACCTTCTCCTCCGGTGACCAGAGGGCGACCAGTTCGGGCGAGGCGTACCGGTTGGCGAGCACGTTCGGGATCGTCGTCACGTACCGCATTCTCTCCTACCCGGCGATCGCCCCCGGTACGAGGTCAGAGACGTCTCCGCCGCCAACGTTCGACCGTTTTGTCGCACGGGCCGGCGCTCCTACCGGCCGGTACCGGATCATGACCTCATCTGACTTCCGGCAACAGCCGGATCCTCCTCCTCCACCGAGGGCATGCATGCGTAGAACATCCCTCGCCGGTCTCACCGCGATCGCGGTGACCGGCGGCACCCTGTTGGCCACCGGCGGGTCCACCCAAGCGGCCGAACCGACGGCCCTGTACGTCAAGGGGGCCGCCGCCAATTGCTCCGACCAGGGGCCCGGCACCGGGGCACAGCCGTTCTGCACGATCGGCGCGGCCGCGGCGGTGGTCACCGCCGGCCAGACGGTCTACGTGTACGACGGCGACTATCCCGAGCGTGTCACCCTCACCCGCTCCGGAACTCCCGATGCGCCGATCGGCTTCCAGGCCAACGGCCGGGCGGTCAGGCTCGTCGGGCCGAACGCCGGCCTGGTCATCGACGGCCAGCACGACATCGGCCTCCAGGAATTCAAGGTCAGTGGGGCGGTCGACACGCCCGCCCTCGACATCCGCAACTCCTCGAACATCGAGGTCGCGGGCGGCAACTTCACGATGGCCAGTGCCGCGACGGCACCCGCCGTGCGGCTCGTCGGCGTGACGATGGCGAGCGTGAGAGACGTCGTCGGCAGCGGCTTTTCGCCCGTCGACGGGCTGACCGTGGACGCGACGTCCAGCGATGTGACGGTCGAACGCGCGACCCTGATTGGCGGCGCCACCAACGGCAGCGCCGACCCGAGCGCCGGCATCCGCACCGACGGAGCCCGCACCACCATCCTCGACAGTGTCATCGGTGGTTACACGGGCGCGGCCATCGCGGTCGGTCCGACTGCCTCCGGCACGGTGGTGGCCAACAACCAGATCAACCCCGGGGCCGGCCACGGCATCCACAACCGCGGGGCCGACGCGACCGCGATCGTCAACAACGCCGTCCAGGGCCGCTGCCTCGACGGTGTCCGGGTCGACGGGGCCTCCACCGGCGTCTCCGTGCAGAACAACAAGCTGTCCGGCAACGGTCGCCCGGAGAGCTACTGCGACCCGCAGGCCGTGGGCGGAGTCCAGGTCGGAATCCACGACCAGGCGCTGAGCGGAACGGTGGTCGACTACAACAACTTGCACAACGGATGGTCGTCCCCGTCCGCGAGCATCTACTCCTGGAACGGGACGGTGATGGGCCTGGCCCAGTTCCGCGCCGTCTCCGGCCAGGCCGTCCACGATCGGGACACCGCACAATCCTCCGACCGGATCGACTCGGCGAACTCTGCCGCCCCCGGCTACCAGAACCGGGACAGCCGAGGTTGGTCCCGTCGTGACGACCCGGGGGTGCCGAACACCGGCGCCGGCCCGGTCGCCTACGCCGACCGTGGCCCGGTGGAGTTCGTCCGGACACCGATTGCGTCCTTCGACGCCACCCTGGACCTCGCCGCCAGCGCGGTCACCGTGGACGCCTCCGCCTCCCGGCCCGGCTTCGTCCCCATCAAGGAGTACGTGTTCAACTTCGGCGACGGCACCGCCGTCACCCAGTCCGCCCCGCGCGCCACACACAGGTACGCCACTCCGGGCGCCTATGACGTCACCGTCACCGTCCGGGGGACCGACGACCTGCAGGGCAGCAGCACCGAGCAGGTCAGTGTGCTGCTGCGGACGGCGACCGTGGGCCTGCTCGCCCTGTCCAACCTCCGCTACGTGGGCACCTCTGCACCGGTTCTCCTACCGAACCAGGTGGGGTTGACCGCCGCCGCGCAGTACGACATGGCGGACGCCGGCAACGGCCAGGTCGCCCTCGTGTCCCGGGCCAGCGGTCTCTACGTCACCCAGGTCGCCACCCCGGACGCGCCGCTGAACGCGTCCAGCCAGACCGTCGGCACCGCGGAGAAGTTCACCGTCGTCCGCAACAGCGACGGAACCGTCAGTCTCAAGGCGGGCAACAACCTGTACGCCACCGCCGACCCCAGCGGAGCTGTCACGCTGTCGGCCAGCCGGCCCACCATCAGCACCTGGGAGAAGTTCCACCAGGTTCCGGTCGCCGATGCGAACAGGTCGCTGAGGGCCAAGGTGAACGGCCTCTACGTCAGCGCCGACGGCGCCGGGGTGAAGCCGCTGATCGCGAGCCGGCCGACCGTCGGGACCTGGGAGCGGTTCGACATCGTCGACCTCGGCAGCGGGCAGGTCGCCCTCTTCGCCCGCGCCAACAACCGCTTCGTCACGGCCGACGGTGCTGGCGCGAACCCGCTGATCGCGACCCGGCCCACGGTCAGCCTCTGGGAGCGGTTCACCCTGGTGCGCAACAGTGACGGCACGGTCAGCTTCAAGGCCGCCGTCAACGGCCGCTACGTCAGCGCCGACGGCGCCGGGGCGAAGCCACTGATCGCCAACGGCCCCGCGATCAGCACCTGGGAGAAGTTCACCCTCGGCTGAGTGGGGCCAACGCGTCGACGCCCGCCGGACCCTCGGGTCGGGCGGGCGTCGCCGTCCGGGCTCGCCGATGACAGGGTCAGCAGCTCGTGGCGCGCCGCCTCAAACCGCAGGTCCGGCGGATCACGCCCACCGTTTCCGCTTTGTCGCGCGGGTCAACGTCGGATCTGGCGGTCAGGGAGACTTGTCCCCATCTCACTTCCGGCGGGCCGCCGGATCCTCCTCTCCTGAGGACACTCATGCGCACATCTTCCCTCGCCGGCCTGCTCACCGCAGTCCTGACGGGCGGGGCCCTGCTGGGCACGACCGCTCCCGTCCAGGCGGCCGAGCCGGGCACCCTCTACGTCCGGCAGAACACGCCCACCGGCTGCTCCGACCAGAATCCCGGCACACTGGCGCTGCCGTTCTGCTCGATCAGCGCCGCGGCGGCGATAGTCACCAGCGGGCAGATCGTCGACATCGGCGGCGGCAACTACCGCGAGCGCGTCACCATCACCACGTCCGGCACCCCGCAGCAGCCGGTCGTGTTCGTGAGCAGATCCACCTCCGGGAACCTGGTCGGGGCGACCGCCGGTTTCGTCATCGACGGTCAGCACGACGTCGTGCTTCAGAACCTTCGGGTCGTCGGGTCGGATGACGGTGACGACCTGCCTGCTCTCGACGTCCGCAACTCCTCGGGCATCACCATCCGGGGCGGCGGCTACGGGGTGCACAACCCCTCGACCGCACCGGTGATCCGATTCGCCGGGGTCACCAATTCGAGCGTGTCGCAGACGACCGTCACCGGGCCGACGGCCGCCGTCGGCATCACGCTGGACGCCGCGAGCAGCGACGTCGACATCTCGGCCACGAGCGTGAGCGGCTACACCAACCAGAGCCTCGCCGACCGCACCGTCGGCGTCCGGATCGACGGGCCCGGCAACACGTACGTAGGCGGCCGCATCGACGGCTTCACCAGCGCGGCGGTCGCGCTCGGGCCGGGTGCGGCCGGCACGGTGGTGGCCAACAATCTGATCAACGGTGGGGCCGGCCACGGCGTGCACAACAACGGTGCCGCCAACACGGCGATCACCAACAACACCATCCGGGACCGCTGCCTCGACGGCATCCGCGTCGACGGCGCATCGTCGGGGGTCTCCGTCCAGAACAACATCCTCAGGCTGAACGGCCACTTCGGCCAGGGCTTCTGCGGCTCGGGCGTGGACGGCGTCGAGATCGGGGTCTACGGCGGTGCCGTCGGAAAGACGGTTGTCGACTACAACAACGCTGATCACTACTACGCCGACTCGCCGGTGATCTACGCCTGGAACACCCGGATGAACCTCGCCCAGTTCCGGGCGGCGTCCAGGCAGGCCGCCCACGACCGGGAGACGGGAAATCCGCGGGAGGATATCGACTCGGCGAACTCCGCGGCCCCCGGTTTCCAGGCACTGGACCGCAGCGGCACCCCGCGCATGGACGACCCGGCCGTCTCGAACACCGGTGCCGGCCCGATCACCTACGCCGACCGTGGCGCGGTGGAGACGATCCGACCTCCAGCGGTGTCGTTCGACGTCACCCTGGATCTCGGAGCGCGCTCGGTGAAGCTGGACGCCTCCGCCTCCAAGCCGGGCCTCCATCCGATCGAGTCCTACCGGTTCGAGTTCGGGGACGGGTCCGGGGTCACCCAGAGCACGCCGGTGGCCTCGCACACGTACGCGAACCCGGGCACCTACAGCGTCAGCGTCAAGGCGATCGGGACCGACGGCCGGACGGACACCAGCACCCAGCAGGTCAGCGTCCTACGGCGGACCGCGACGGTGGGCCTGCTCGCCCTCTCCAACCGCCGCTACGTCGACGGGGCTGGCGTCCCGACCGGTCTCGTGCCGAGCGGGCCCGAGCTGGGCCTCGCCGCGCAGTTCGACCTCGCCGACGCCGGCGGTGGCCAGGTCGCGCTCTTCTCCCACGTCACCGGGCGGTACGTCAGCCGGAACTCCGTCGGCGGCGGCCCGGACTGGCTGCACGCCATGGCCCAGGTGGTGGCCGCTCCGGAGCGGTTCAGCCTCAACCGGAACAGCGACGGCAGCATCAGCCTCAAGGCCGACAACGGCCAGTACGTCACGGCCGATCCCGGAGGCAGCGTCCCGCTGTCCGCCAGCCGGCCGACGATCGGCACCTGGGAGAAGTTCCACCAGGTTCCGGTCGCCGATGCGAACAGGTCGCTGAAGGCCAAGGTGAACGGCCGTTACGTCAGTGCCGACGGCGCCGGGTCGAAGCCGCTGATCGCCAACGGTCCGGCGGTCAGCCTCTGGGAGCGGTTCGATGTGGTGGATCTCGGCAGCGGGCAGGTCGCCCTCTTCGCCCACATCAACAGGCGCTTCGTCTCCGCTGATGGCGCGGGGGCGAAGCCGCTGATCGCGTCCGCCCCGGCGGCGAGCCTCTGGGAACGGTTCACCCTGGTGCGCAACAGCGACGGCACGGTCAGCTTCAAGGCCGCCGTCAACGGCCGCTACGTCAGCGCCGACGGCGCCGGGGCGAAACCGCTGATCGCCAACGGCCCCGCGATCAGCACCTGGGAGAAGTTCACCCTCGGCTGAGTGGGGCCAACGCGTCGACGCCCGCCGGACCCTCGGGTCCGGCGGGCGTCGCCGTTCCCGGCGGGCAGCGCCAATGACGGTCGAGCGCTCAGCGCTCCAGGATCGCCGTCACGCCCTGACCGCCGGCCGCGCAGATCGAGATCAGCCCGCGTCCGCCGCCCCGCTCGGCCAGCAGCTTGGCGAGGGTGGCCACGATCCGCCCGCCGGTGGCGGCGAACGGGTGCCCGGCGGCCAGCGACGAGCCGTTCACGTTGATCCGGTCCCGGTCGATCGCGCCCAGCGGCGCGTCCAGGCCGAGCCGGTCCTTGCAGAACTCCGGCGACTCCCAGGCGGCGAGGGTGGCCAGCACCTGCGACGCGAACGCCTCGTGGATCTCGTAGTAGTCGAAATCCTGCAACGTCAGGCCGGCTCGGGCCAGCATCCGCGGCACCGCGTACGCGGGAGCCATCAACAGCCCCTCGTCGCCGTGCACGAAGTCCACCGCCGCCGTCTCGGACCAGCTGAACCAGGCCAGCACCGGCAGGTTGTGCGCGCTCGCCCACTCCTCGCTGGCGAGCAGCACGGTGGACGCGCCGTCGGTGAGCGGCGAGGAGTTCCCGGCGGTCATGGTGGCCTGCTCGGCGTCGGGGCCGCGGGTGCCGAAGACCGGCTTGAGTGAGCCGAGCTTCTCCAGGCTGGTGTCGGGGCGCAGGTTCTGGTCGCGGGTCAGCCCCAGGTACGGCGTCATCAGGTCGTCGAAGAAGCCCCGGTCGTACGCGGCGGCCAGCCGCTGGTGCGAGCGCAGCGCCAGCTCGTCCTGGGACCGCCGGTCGATCTGCCAGCGCAGTGCGGTGCGGGCGGCGTGGTCGCCCATGGACAGGCCGGTACGCGGTTCGGCGTTGCGCGGGATCTCCGGCGTGAACGGCTGGAGCGGGCGCAGCTTCGCGGCAATCTTGAGCCGCTCGCCCAGTGTGCGGGCGGAGTTGAGCTTGAGCAGCGTCCGGCGCATCTCCTCGTTGACCGCGAGCGGCGCGTCGGAGGTGGTGTCGACGCCACCGGCGATGCCCATGTCGAGCTGCCCGAGGGCGATCTTGTTGGCGACCAGGATCGCCGCCTCCAGGCCGGTGCCGCAGGCCTGCTGGATGTCGTACGCCGGGGTGTGCGGGTCGAGCCGGGAGCCGAGCACCACCTCGCGGGTGAGGTTGAAGTCGCGGGAGTGCTTGAGCACCGCCCCGGCCACGACCTCACCGACCCGCTGCCCCGCCAGCCCGTACCGGGCGATCAGGCCGTCCAGCGCCGCGCCGAGCAGGTCGGCGTTGGACGCGTCCGCGTAGCGGGAGTTGGAGCGGGCAAAGGGGATCCGGTTGCCCCCGATGACCGCGACCCGCCGGATGCTCTGCACGATCCGCCTCCTCGAGATGTGTTGCTCGAACCCTACTCGCCAGTAGGCTACGCCCATGACCGACAGGTACGCGAGCTTCGTCCAATCGGCCGCCGGTCGCGCGCTGGTCAAGCGCCTCGGGCTGCCCGATCCGCCGCGACTGCGCCGACACCACCCCGGCGACCCGCTGCTCCCCGGGCCGGCACTGCTCGGCGCGGCCACCGGCGGCCGGCTCGCCGAGCCGGTCGCCGAGATCCTGACCGCCGCCGGGGTCGAGCTGGCCGATCCGGCCGCCGCCGTCTCCGCCGACAGCCCCCAGCGGTACGGCGCACTGCTCTTCGACGCCACCGGGATCACCGACTCAACCAACCTGCGCCAGCTCTACGACTTCTTCCACCCGCAGGCCCGGGCCGTGCTGCCCAGCGGTCGGGTGATCGTGCTGGGCACCCCGCCGCAGGAGTGCCCGACACCGCGCGAGGCGACCGCCCAGCGAGCCCTGGAGGGGCTGGTCCGCAGCATCGGCAAGGAGTTCGGGCGGGGCATCACCGCACAACTCGTCCAGGTCACCCGCGACGGCGACGCCACCACGGCCGGCCCGGACCACTCGGCCGGCACCCGAACGAGCCTGGAAGCAACCCTCCGGTTCGTCCTGTCCGGCCGGTCCGCGTACGTCTCGGGGCAGGTCATCCGGGTCGGCGCCGGCGACGCGAGCATCCCGGCGGACTGGGACCGCCCGCTCGACGGGCAGGTCGTGCTGGTCACCGGCGCCGCCCGGGGCATCGGTGCGGCGCTGGCCCGGGTCCTCGCCCGCGACGGCGCCCGGGTGGTGGCGCTGGACATCCCGGCCGCCGGGGACGCGTTGGCGGCGGTGGCGAACGACATCGGCGGCACCGCTCTCCAACTCGACCTGACCGCGCCCGACGCGCCGGCCCGGCTCGCCGACCATCTGGCGAGCCGGCACGGCCGGGTCGACGTGGTGGTGCACAACGCCGGCATCACCCGGGACAAGACGCTCGGCCGGATGGACGCCGACCGGTGGGACCAGGTGATCGACGTCAACCTCTCCAGTCAGGAGCGGATCAACGACGTGCTGCTGGAGCGGGACCTGATCCCGGCCGGCGGACGGATCGTGTCGGTCTCCTCGATCGCCGGGATCGCCGGCAACCGGGGGCAGACCAACTACGCCACCAGCAAGGCCGGCGTGATCGGGTTGGTCGACTCGCTCGCCCCGGCCCTGCGTGACCGGGGGATCAGCGTCAACGCGGTGGCCCCCGGCTTCATCGAGACCCGGCTGACC
Source organism: Micromonospora acroterricola (assembly GCF_003172955.1). Classification (GTDB taxonomy): domain Bacteria; phylum Actinomycetota; class Actinomycetes; order Mycobacteriales; family Micromonosporaceae; genus Micromonospora; species Micromonospora acroterricola. Next base: position 9,131 of record NZ_QGKR01000311.1, read on the forward strand.
GCGCGCATCCCACTGGTGGTCCGCGAGGCGGGCCGACGGATGAACAGCCTGGCCCAGGGCGGGTTGCCGGTCGACGTGGCCGAGACGATCGGCTGGCTGGCCTGGCCGGCCAGCGGCGCGGTCAGCGGCAACGTGGTCCGGGTCTGCGGCCAGAGCCTGCTGGGGGCGTGATGGGCGGCACGGACGACCGGCCGGACCGGGCCACCGTCGAGCTGCCCCGGCTGCCTGCCACCGGCCCCCTGTACCGGCGGGCGCTGCGGGGCGCGCTGCCCGGTGGCCGGCGCGACCGGCCCGTGCCCGCGGTCGCGCTGACCGTGGCCGGTGTCCAGGTCGACCGGGCACACCTCGCCGAGTACGACCGGGTCTGCGGGTTTCCGCTCACCGAGCGGCTGCCGGTGACGTACCCGCACGTACTCGGCTTCCCGCTGGCGCTGCGGCTGATGACCGCGCCGGAGTTCCCGTTCCCGGTGACCGGCCTGGTGCACGTGGCCAACCGGATCACCGTGCACCGCCCGGTGCTCGCCGGCGAGCCGCTGGACCTCACCGCGTACGCCGAGCACCTGCGTCCCCACGAGCGGGGCCGGCAGCTCGACGTGGTGCTGGTCGCCTCCACCGGCGGGACGGAGGTCTGGCGCGGCGTCGCCACGTACCTCAGTCGGGAGCGCGGCGACGGTGGCGGCGCCCGGCGTGACCGGGGTGACCGGGCCGCGACGCCGGCCGCCACCGCCCAGTGGCGGGTCGGCACCCGCGTCGGTACGGACTACGCCCGCGTCTCCGGCGACCACAACCCGATCCACACCTCCCGGCTGGGCGCCCGGCTGTTCGGCTTCCCCCGGCCCATCGCGCACGGCATGTGGACCAAGGCCCGCTGCCTGGCCGCCCTGGACAACCGACTGCCGGACGCCGGCACCGTCGAGGTGGCGTTCAAGCTGCCGGTGGCGCTGCCCGGCGTGGTCGGCTTCTCGGCGAACCCCGCCGACGACGGCTGGGACTTCGCCCTGCACGACCCCCGCACCGGCCGACCGCACCTCGCCGGCACCGCGC
>NZ_QGKR01000210.1 GCF_003172955.1 Micromonospora acroterricola
CCTCGACGGCCGCTTCCGGCTGGCCGTCCGGCTCCGGCGCGGCGGCCGGCGTGCCCGTCGACTCACCGCCGCGCGGGGTGGCGGCGCCCGGGGCTGGTCGGTAGTCGGCGAAGAAGTCGTGCCAGGCCGAATCGACGCTCGTTGGGTCGGCGAGGTAGCGCTGGTACATGTCCTCGACGATCCACTCGTTCGGGCCGAAACCCGCCAGTGGGTTCTCCTGCGAAGTCTGCTGGGTCGACACGGCCGGTAATCGCCTCTTTCACGCGGGTTTGTGTGTCACGCGGTGTCCGGCGCGCCCAATTCGGAGCACGGACAGGACGGCTCCCAGGCTACGCCGTACAGATCCCGCAGGCATTTCCGCCTCGGTCGCGTGGTCCGTTTCACAGAAGATGCCAGAAGTTCAGCAACGCCTGCGCGGTTGATCGACGACTGGTAGGACGGTGACCTGGCAGGCACGGCTGAGTATCCGTACGGATGTCCGTCGAAGCGAGGCCGACGAGGATCGGCCGCATGGATCGCACGGGGACACGGGAGAAGTACGGCCGCAGCATGGCCGTCGCCGTCGGCTGGTACGCCACCGCGATCGCGGCGGTGGTGGTGGGCACGGCGAGCGTGCCGAGCGCGCCAGAGGTGGACTGTTCGGCGATGTTCAGCTGCCTCTCCCCGCTGGAGTCGCTGGTGCTGGCCGGGGTGTTCTGGGGCGGGCCGGTGCTCGTGGCGCTGCTGGTCATCACGGCGGTCGTCGACGCGCTGGTCGTCCGCCGGGTCTCCTCGGTGGTGCTGGCCGGCACCCTGTCCGTGGCGGTCAGCTTCGCGGTCTGCGCCGTCGTGGCCGCCGCGTACCTGGGCGGCCGGTCGTGAAGCGGCTCGGCCTCGGCGGGCTCTTCTTCGCCTGGCTCTACGGGGTGCCGTTCCTGCTCGTGGTGGGCCTGATCCGGCGGGTGTCCACGCCGTACACGCCGACCGACGAGGCGGCGCGGGCGTTCGGCGCGACCACGGACGCCCTGCTGACCGCCGGGCTCGTGCTCAACGCGGTGCTTCCGCTGGCCGGCCTGCTGCTCGCCGGGCTGGCCGGGGATGCGGGTTGGCGCCGGCACTTCGGCTGGGCACTCGGCGGGATGGTGCTGCTGTACCTGGCGTTCGCGCTCATCGACGGCATGGCGACCAGTCCACTGATCGGCCACAGCCCGGCCGACCAGGAGCCGGACCCGCCGGTCAGCCACTGCGTCCCGGTCAGCGGAGGCCGGGGCTGTCCAGGCGGCTGAGCGGGCACGGGGCTCGGAGCCGGACCCCCGGTGGCGGCCGTGCCGCCGCCACCGGGGGAGCGCGGCGCCCCGGGGCGGCGGCCGTGCCGCCACCACCCCGGGACGGTCCGGGTCAGGAGATGTCGCGCCGGCGCATCAGCAGGGTGCCGACCAGGCCGGTGATCACCGCGTACCCGATCAGCACGACGGCGCCGGCCCAGCGCGGCGGGTTGCCGGGGATGTCCGCCCCGGTGACCATCAGCGACGAGGCGAGCGACGGCACCAGCAGTTGCAGGTTGTTGATCCAGTCACCCCACCTGGCGGCCAGGATGCTGATCACCACGATGGCGCCGATCGAGCCACCCAGGTAGAGCAGGATGCCGGTCACGGTCGCGCCGATCTGGCTGCGGATCAGCACTCCGATGCCGACGCCGAACACCGCCCACAGCAGGTACGCGAGCAGGTTCAACCCGATCGCCCGCCAGGCCGCGTCGTTGCCGAGTTGCGAGCCCACTCCGACCGCGTTCAGCACCGCCGCACCGGCGATCAGGTTGAACGCGGTGGTGACCAGCCAGAACAGCAGCGCCAGCACACTCGCCGCGGCGAGCTTGGCGCTCATCACCGCGGTGCGGTGCGGCGTGGTGAGGAACGTGGTGGTCACCGTCTGGTGGAAGAACTCGCTGGTCACCACGATGATGCCGAGCAGCATCACGATCAGCAGGCCGAAGAACTGCCCGGTGGTGAACAGGTTCGACGAGAGCGCGTCCGGGCTGGCCGCCGCCTCGAACTGGGCCGCCTGCTCGGACGACAGGTCGGTGACGGCGTTGCTGGTCAGGGCGTCGGCCTGCAACCAGTTGATGAGCAGGGTGAGCGCCCAGAGCGGCAGGCTGATGAGCGCGAAGATCCACCAGGTGTTGGTGGTACGGATCTTGAGCAGTTCGGCTCGGACCAGGTTCATCGGATGCCCGCCTTTCCGGCCGTCAGCTCCAGGAAGACCCGTTCCAGGTCGGGCCGTTCGGTGGTCAGTTCGTGCAGCTCCACCCCGGCGGCCAGGGCGGCCCGGCCGATCGTCGGGGCGTCCACCCCGCCGACCAGCATGACGCCCTGCTCGTCGGTGTCGACGGTGGCCGACTGCGCCTTCAGCGCGGCGGTCAGCGCCTCGGTCTGCGGGGTGCGGACCCGGACCCGGGCGCCCTGCGCCATCGACCCGAGGACCTGGTCGACCGGTCCCTGCCGGATCAGCTGCCCCGCCGCGATGATCACCACGTCGTCGGCGAGCAACTGCATCTCGGACAGCAGGTGGCTGGAGACCAGCACCGTGCGACCCTCGTGGGCGAGGTTCTTGAGGAACCCACGCATCCACCGGATGCCCTCCGGGTCGAGCCCGTTGGCCGGCTCGTCGAGGATCAGCACCCGGGGGTCACCGAGCATCGCGGCGGCGATGCCGAGCCGCTGCTTCATACCCAGCGAGTAGCCCTTGAACTTGCGCTTCGCCGCCGGGGTCAACCCGACCAGGGCCAGCGCCTCGTCGGCCCGCTGCTTCGGCAGCCCGGCCGCCGCGCAGATCACCCGCAGGTGGTTGATGCCGGTGCGGCCCTTGTGCGCGCTGGACGCCTCCAGGATCGCGCCGACGTGCCGCAGCGGGTCGGCGAGGTCGGCGTACCGGTGGCCGCTGATGGTGGCCGTCCCGGCGGTGGGCGTGACCAGGTTCAGCAGCATGCGCAGCGTGGTGGTCTTGCCGGCGCCGTTCGGGCCGAGGAAGCCGGTCACCCGCCCCGGCGCGACCGTGAAGGACAGGTTGTTCACCGCCCGGACGTTCTTGTACTGCTTCGTCAGGCCGGACACCACGATCTGACCGTCACTGGTGGGGCTTCGCTGCCCGTCAGTCATCGTTCTCCTCCCGTGTGTGGCGTCGAGGTACGCCGTGGCACAGCGTGACGGTCCCAGGCAACAAGGTCAATCAGGCGCGGTCCGTACGACGCGGTCCGTCTCGAGGTGGAGGTGACTCCTCCCTGCGGAGGACGGCGTGGGTCAGCGGCCGATCCAGGTGGCCCGGGCCGCGCCGAGCAGGGCGCCGTCCGGTCCGTACAGGCTGGTGTGCACGAGCGCCTTGCGGCCCTCGGCCCGGATCAACGCCCCGGTCACCACGCACTCGTCGCCGGGCGCCGGCAGCGCGGTGACCACGGCGGCGATCCGGCCCAGCAGGTACGGGCGGCCCGGCGCGAGCACCGCCCAGCCGCCCGGACAGTCCAGCGCCGCCCACACGGTGGGCTCGCTGACCTGCTCCGGCGCCCGGAACGGCGCGGCCGTCCGGCCGTCCTCCAGCGGGCCAGGGAAGATCCGCAGCCCGTCGGCCCGCCGCGGACCGCAGACGTAGCAGTCGGGGAACGGGTGCTCGACGAGGCCGGGATAGCGGATCGCGGCGTCCGCCGCCACGTCCCGGTCGACCGGGGGTACGACGGCGTCCACCACCCCGGCCGGGCGGACCTCGGCCACCAGCTCGCCGGCCGGGTCACGGACCTCGCCGTCGACCAACGTCAGCACGGTCTCCAGCGGTGGGGGCCTGCGCAGCGTCACCTCGAGCGGCCCGGGATCGCCCGCCGCGGCGGCGAAGACGCCCGCGCTCCAGCCGCCGTTGCCGGAGCCGGACGGCCCGTTGTAGCGGGACTCGATGCGCATCGTCGACCTCCGGTGGGGCTGCCGGCGCCGACGCCGGGTCCGTCCGGCAGCCTCGCACGGCTGCCGCAGGGCGCGCCGGCGGGCCACCGCACGCCCTGCCCGGACGCCGGAACGTCACGCCGTCGCCGCCGGCCGGTCGCCGCCCGGCCCTCCGCTCACGGGCCGCCGGCCGTCGTTCACCCGATCGACACCGGTGGACACCGGGGATGGCAACCCGGGGCACCTACACAGATCCCATGGCCGTTCTGCATGCCGCTGGCGCACCCCTGACGACCAGCGGATACACCCTGCTGATCGCCGACGACCCGACCCAGGTCGCGGCCGCGCAACGCCTGCGTCACGAGGTGTTCGCCACCGAACTCGGCGCCACCCTCCGCCCTGGCGAGGCCGGGCTGGACGTGGACCCGTTCGACGCCCACTGTGACCACCTGATCGTCCGCCAGGAGAACACCGGCGAGGTGGTCGGCACGTACCGGCTGCTGCCGCCCGGCCGCACCGACCGGCGGTACGCGGAGGACGAGTTCGATCTCGCCGCGCTCGACCCGCTCCGCGACGACCTGGTCGAGGCGGGCCGGTCCTGCGTGCACCCGGACCACCGCTCCGGCGCGGTGATCAACCTGATGTGGGCCGGCATCACCCGGTACCTGCACCTGCGCGGTTCCCGCTGGCTCGGCGGCTGCGCCTCGGTGCCGGTGGCCGACGGCGGTCGGACGGTCGCCGGGGTGTGGGCGCAGGCCCAGGCGCGGCACCTGGCGCCGCCGCCGCTGCGGGTCCGCCCCCTGCGACCGTGGTTCGCCGAGCCGGCCGCCACCGCCGAGCCGGCCGCCACCGCCGAGCCGGCCGCCGACCCGGCCGGCCGGGTCGCGGTGCCGCCGCTGCTGCGCGGCTACCTCCGGCTCGGTGCGTGGATCTGTGGCGAGCCGTCGTACGACCCCGACTTCGGGGTCGCGGACTTCTACGTGCTCTTCTCCCTGGACCGGATGAACCCGCGCTACCTGCGGCACTTCCTGGGCGGGGCGGAGCGGTGACCGCCGTACCGCACGACCTCTGGCGGCCCTCGTCCGGCTGTGACGAGGAGTGCCTTCCGGCAGCTGGCGAGGTCCCCACCGTGCCGGTGGCCCGCCGGGTGCTCCGGCTGGGCGCGGGGGCGGGGATGCTGCTGGCCGGGGTGTGCCTGGCCGTGCTGCTGCCCGTGCTGCCGGCGCGTGAGCGGCAGGCGGCGGTACGCGGGTGGGCCCGGGCCGCCGCGCGGGCGTTCGGCGTCCGGCTGGTGATCAAGGGTCGACTGCCCCGGCGGCGCGCGCTGCTGGTCGCCAACCACGTGTCGTGGCTGGACATCCTCGCGGTGCTGGCGGTCGCGCCGACCCGGATGGTGGCGAAGCGGGAGGTCCGCGCCTGGCCGGTGGTGGGCCTGCTGGCCGCGGCGGCGGGCACGGTCTTCGTGGACCGGTCCCGGCCGCGGGCGCTGCCGGACACCGTGCGCCGGCTCGCCGGAACGCTCCGCGCGGGTCGGTCCGTCGCGGTCTTTCCGGAGGGTACGACCTGGTGCGCCAGGGACGGCGTGAGCGACTGCCGCCCGGGCGGCGGGTTCCGGCCCGCCATGTTCCAGGCGGCCATCGACACGGGCAGCCCCGTCGTGCCGCTGCGACTGGCCTACCGGTGCGAGGCGACCGGGGCGGCCACCACCGCCGCCGCGTTCCTCGGTGCGGACACCCTGCTGCGCTCGGTGGCCCGGGTGGCCGCGGCGCGGGAACTGGTGGTCTCGGTGACGATCGCGGCAGCCCTGCACCCGGCCCGCGACGCCGACCGGCGGTTGCTGGCCCGGGCCGCCGAGTCGGCCGTACACCTGCTGCCCTCGACGGGGGCGGCGGCGCGGGGCCGGCTGCGCCCGGTGCCCACCGTGGCCGTGGCCGACGCACCCACGGTGGCCGCGCCGACGTCGGATGCCGGCCGGGAGCTGGACCTGGCGGCCTGACCGGGCGCGGAGACCCACGGCCGGGACATCCGTCCGCTCTGCCCGCGACAGTTCAGCCGCACCACCGGGCCGTGGCTACCTCGTGAGCGTGATACCTCCAGGGCATAGATATGACTCAGAGGTATCACGAGTACCGGCGCACACGGCTGGAAGCGGCGGGCGCGCATCCCAGACCGAACCGCCGTCTTGTGTGTCGCGATGTATCGCGTTACGGTCTCCTCGTCGGACGCGCGTCGGCGCGCCGTCGAGGGGAGGACGCCATGACCGGATGGACGGTCGACAGCCCGCAGCGGCTCACCGTGGACGACCCGGTCACCCGGCTGGACGTCCGCCTGGTGAGCGGGCAGCTCAACGTCGTCGCCGCCGACGGCCCGGCCCGCATCGACGTCACCCGGGTCGGCCGCCGGCGGGTCCTCATCGACCACTCCGACGGCCGGCTCACCATCCGGCAGGAGCGCGGCCGGGGCTGGGCCGACGCCCTGCGGTGGCTCCGGTCGGTGCACCGGTATCCGCGGGTGGACGTCTCCGTCGCGGTCCCCGCCGACGTCCTCGCCGACCTGCGCCTGGTCGCGGGCTCGCTGGTCGTCTCCGGGCTGCGCCGGAACACCACCGCCGACGTGACCGCCGGCCGGATCACCCTGATGGGGCTGCGGGGCAGCACCTCCGCGCGGATCACGTCCGGCCCGGTGGAGGCGCTCGGCGTGCGCGGCGAGCTCACTCTGGAGACGGTCTCCGGCGAGGTGATCGTCGCCCAGAGCGCCGCCGACCGGGTGCAGGCGCAGACCGTCTCTGGAGCCATCACCTGCGATCTGGACAATCCCCGGGGCAGCGAGATCCGGCTGACCACCATCTCCGGCAGCATCACCGTCCGGATCCGGGAGGACAGCGACCTCTCCGTCCGGCTCAACACCGCCTCGGGCCGGATCACCAGCGGGTTCCCCCAGGTGCGCACCTCGACGTTCCCCCTGGCGAACAGCGAGGGAGTGCTCGGAGCCGGCGAGGGTAAGCTCTGGGCGTCCGCGACCTCGGGGAGCATCGCCCTGCTCGCCCGGCCGGTGGACGACAACGAGGAGGAGCTGCCGTGACCGCCGTGTTCAGCCACGGCCGGCTCCGGCTCTACCTGCTGAAACTCCTCGACGACGGCCCGAAGCACGGCTACGAGTTGATCCGCCTGCTGGAGGACCGTTTCCTCGGCCTCTACGCACCCAGCGCCGGCACCATCTACCCCCGCCTGCAACGGCTGGAGGCGGAGGGGCTGGTCAGCCACACCGCGGCCGGGGGGCGCAAGACGTACGGCATCACCGACGCCGGCCGCGACGAGCTGCGCCAGCGGGCCGGTGAGCTGGCCACCCTGGAGGCGGACATCGCCGCCTCGGTCGCGGACCTCTCCACGCTTGCCGGCGAGATCCGCAGCGAGGTGAGCGGTTCGGTGCGTGATCTCAAGCGGGAGCTGAGCGAGGCCGCCCGGCAGACCCGGCGCACCCGGTGGGAGCCCCCCGCTCCGCCGCCCCGTCCGGCGCCGGCCAGCGGGCCCCGCGGGGAGCTGCTCGACGAGTTCGACCAGCGGCTGGCCGCGTTCACCGCGGAGGTCGGCCGGTTGGCTCGGGCCCGGCGGTTCAGCGACACCCAGCTGCGCACCGCGATCCGGTTGCTCGACGGCGCGCTGGACGGGCTGCGCCGGCTGCTGCGCTGACCGGCGCCACCGGCCGGAGGGGCCGGCGACTCACAGGATTTTTGCAGGAAGCGTCCAGCGCCGACGCAGTGAGGTCACCGATGATGGGCGCATGCCCGCTACCCAGACCGAGGCGCGACTGCTCGTCGTCGAGGACGACCCGAACATCCTCGAACTGTTGTCCGCGAGCCTGCGGTTCGCGGGCTTCGACGTGGCAACCGCGACCAGCGGGAGCGCGGCTCTGAACGCCGCCAAGGACCACCGGCCCGACCTGGTGGTGCTCGACGTGATGCTCCCTGACCTCGACGGCTTCGAGGTCATCCGCATGCTCCGCGAGGGCGGCACGCGTACCCCGGTGGTCTTCCTGACCGCGCGGGACGCCACCGACGACAAGATCCGCGGGCTGACCCTCGGCGGCGACGACTACGTCACCAAGCCCTTCAGCCTGGAGGAGCTGACCGCCCGGATCCGCGCCGTGCTGCGCCGCACCACCACCGGCGAGCAGGCGCCGTCCCGGCTCACCTTCGCCGACCTGGAGCTGGACGAGGAGACCCACGAGGTGCACCGCGCCGGGCAGCGGGTGCAGCTCTCGCCGACCGAGTTCAAGCTGCTGCGCTACCTGATGCTCAACGCCAACCGCGTGCTGTCCAAGGCGCAGATCCTCGACCACGTCTGGAACTACGACTTCCGCGGCGACGACAACATCGTCGAGTCCTACATCTCCTATCTGCGGCGCAAGGTCGACACCAGCCAGCCCCGGCTGATCCACACCCTGCGTGGCGTCGGGTACGTCCTGCGCAAGCCGGCGGCGTGAACGCGGTCGAGCAGGCGAAGGGACGGCTGCGGGGCGTACCACTGCGGGTCAAGCTGGTCGCGTCGGTGCTGGCGCTGGTCTTCGGCGCCCTGGTGGTGATCAGTGTCTCGACCGCGTACTTCCTGCACAACTACCTGGTCGACCAGATCGACCTTGAGTTGCGCGAGTCGGCTGACCGGATCCAGTCCATCATGCCGTCGAACGGCGTCTCGCTACCCAGCGACTATGTGGTGGTGCTGGCCAGCCCGACCACCGGCAAGGTGCAGTTCGCGTACGACAGTTCCCGCTTCAAGGAGACCGACCTGCCGCCGTGGCCGAGCGACGCGGCCGGGTTCGAAGCGCAGGAGGAGGCCCAGGAGGGCGACCCGTTCACCGTCCGCGCCCGGGACAGCTCGGTGCGCTGGCGGATGCTCTACACCGAGCTGCCCAGCGGCCAGATGGCCGCGATCGGCGAGCACCTGACCGACGTCGACCTCGCCGTCAAGCGGCTGGCCTGGATCGACCTGCTGGTCGGCGGCGCGGTGCTGATCCTGCTCGCCTCGGTGGGCGCGGCGATCGTCCGGACCAGCCTCAAGCCGCTGGTCGAGATCGAACGGACCGCCGCCGCCATCGCCGGGGGCGATCTGACCCGTCGGGTGCCCGACCCGGAAGAGGGGCAGGAGCATCCCACCTCCGAGCTGGGACGGCTCTCCCGCGCGCTGAACGCGATGCTCACCCAGATCGAGGCGGCGTTCACCGCCCGGGCCGCCTCGGAGACCGCGGCGCGCTCCGCCGAGAGCGGCGCCCGGGACGCGGCCGCCGCCGCCCAGGCGTCCGAGGCCCGCGCCCGGCGCTCCGAGGAGCGGATGCGGCAGTTCGTCGCGGACGCGTCGCACGAGCTGCGTACGCCGCTGACGACGATTCGCGGCTTCGCCGAGCTGTACCGGCAGGGCGCGGCGCGGGCGCCGGAGCAGACAGCCGGCCTGCTGCGCCGGATCGAGGACGAGGCGGCCCGGATGGGGCTGCTGGTGGAGGACCTCCTGCTGCTCGCCCGGCTGGACCGGGAACGGCCGCTCTCGCTGGCGCCGGTGGAGCTGCCGGTGCTCGCGTCCGACGCGGTGCAGGCCGCCCGCGCGATGGCCCCGGACCGGCGTATCGAGCTGGAGATCGAGCCCGGCTCGGGCCCCCTCGTCGTCTTCGCCGACGACGCGCGGTTGCGTCAGGTGATCGGCAACCTGGTCACCAACGCGCTGACCCACACCCCGCCGGACGCGGAGGTCAGCCTGCGGCTGCGCGGCGAGCCGGGAAACCTCGCCGTGGTGGAGGTGGCCGACACCGGCCCCGGGCTCTCCCCGGAGCAGGCGGAAAGGGTCTTCGAGCGGTTCTACCGGGCCGACGCGGCGCGGACCCGGCGAGCCGACGGCAACACCGGCACCGGTCTCGGCCTGGCCATCGTGGCGGCGCTGGTCGCCGCGCACCACGGCACGGTCGAGGTGGTCGAGACCCCGGGCGGCGGCGCCACCTTCCGGGTCCGGCTGCCGCAGGTGCCTCAGGTCGACGACGCGGGAGAATGACTGTCAGGCAACTTCCAGGACGGTTCCAGGTTGGTCGCAGTGGCCGGGGAGAAGGTAGTTCCATGACCGAGTTCGAGTCCGACCCGCAGCGCCGGCCGGCCCCCACCGACGCCGAGCCGTCGCACCCCACCGCCGAGCTGCCGCGCGACGAGCGCGTGCAGTCCGACTCCCCAACCACCCCCGTCCCGGTCGTCTCGACCACCGCGGACGCGGACACCACCCCCGTCACCC
>NZ_QGKR01000335.1 GCF_003172955.1 Micromonospora acroterricola
TCCCTGTCGTCGCCAACGCGCATGTGCAAAGCTGCGGCGAGTTTTTCTCGTGACTTTTCCGACGAGGTGAGAGGGAGGTTCGCCGTGGAGTGGTCTATCGGACACTCGCTGATAGTGGTACTGGCACTGCTGCTGGGCCTGGCCGCCGGGTGGTTGCTGCGCGGCCGACAGGGCGCACGGGTCAGCGGGCAGGGTCCGTCGGTCGTGGAGGGTGACCCCGTCGCCGGCCTGGCCGTGGTCGCCACGCCGACGCCGGCGGCCACCACGGACGAGGCCCGACCGGCGGCCACCGTCGACTCGGCGCCCGCCGCGGTCGCCGACGAGCCGACCCCGGTGGACACGGTGAGCGCACCGGCCGCGGTGACCACTCCGGACGGTTCCGCTCCGGCGGACGCCCCGAGCGCCGTCGACCCGGCCGACATGGCGTTGACCGACGCCCCGCCGGCCGGCCCCGACGACGCCGACCTCCGGCCCGAGCCCGCCGCGCAGCCCGAGCGGGAGCCCGCCGCGGTCGACGAGCGGTCCGCTCCGGTGATCGCCCCCCGCCGGCCGGCGGACGACCTCACGTCCACCGACGCCCCGCACGCCGACATCGCACCGACCGAATCCTCCGCGATCGAGGTTCCGCCGGCCGACACGACGCCGGTCGAGAGCACGGAAGCCGACGCCGCGCGAGCGGAGGCGACGCCGGTCGAGACCGCGGCGGCCGAGGTCCGGCCCGCCGACACCACCACGCCGGTCGACACCACGCCGGCCGGGACCACGGATGGTGACGCCGCGCGAGCAGAGGCGACGCCGGTCGAGGCCACGGAAGCCGACGCGGCGCCGGTGACCGGTGCGGCGGCGAACGGCGAGGCCGCGGAGCCGGTGCGGGCCACCCCGCCGGTCCGGCCGACCGCCACTCCGCCGGTCCGCCCGGCCGCCGACACCACGTTGAACGGTACGGACACCGGCTCGCAGGGCCCGGCCGACGACTTCCGCCGGATCCAGGGTGTCGGGCCGAAGATGGCGGCCGCGTTGCAGGCCGCCGGTGTACGCACGTACGGCCAGCTCGGCGAGCTGGACGAGGCCGCGCTCCGCGACCTGATCCGCGCCGCCGGCCTGCGCGCGGCCCCGGGGCTGGCGAGCTGGCCCCAGCAGGCCCGGGTGCTGGCCGGCGCCGGCGACGAGGTGGCCGCCGTGCTGCCGGGCGGCAGCCAGGCCTGACGTACGGCTTCGAGCCCCCGGCGGGACCGTCCACGCGACGGTCCCGCCGGGGGCTCGGCCGTTCGGCGGAACGTCCGCGGAGAAGGCCACCACCGCGCGGTGATCGGACTCGGCTTCCCGGCAACCGGGCCATCCGCGCACCAGGCGGCCCCGCCTTCCGGGAAACCGAGTCGATCACGGACCCCACCAGGGGACAACCCCACGAATCCGCCGTAGCGCCGTCGGCTTTCTCGCTACCGTCGATCGAGGTGGACCGGACGGTCCGCCGCCTCAACCCGGCACCGCAGGAGCAGCCCGTGCACTTCGCCGCGCCGGGGCCCGGATCCCGCCCCCCGGTGCGCGACCCGGAGGCCCCCCGCCGGGTGACACTGCTCGAGCTCTTCTTCGACCTCGTGTACGTGGTTGCGCTGGCGCTGATCTCCCGGAGCATGGTGGTCGGCCTCGACTGGCAGCGGGCCGCGGAGGCGCTGATCCTGCTGGCCGCCGTCTGGTGGACGTGGGCGATCACCACCCTGGTCACCGACATGTACGACCCGGAACGCAACGAGATCAAGTTGCTGATCACCGCGGTGATGTTCGGCGCCCTGCTGATGACCACCGCGATCCCGGAGGCGTTCGGCGCCCGGGGGCTCGTCTTCGCCGCCACCTACGTGGCGATCCACCTCGGCCGTGGGCTGTTCCTGATGCCCATCGTGCGGCACGAGACGCAGACCCAGCGTCGGGCCGCGCGGATCTTCGTCTGGTTCGCCGTGTCGGCGATCCCCTGGATCGTCGGCGCGTATGTCAGCGACAACGCCCGGATCCTGTGCTGGACCCTCGCGCTCGCCATCGACTACAGCGGTTTCCGGCTCGCGTACCCGGTGCCCGGCCTCGGGGTGGTGCCGGAGAAGCAGCGCAATGTGACCGCCGAGCATCTCTCCGAGCGCTACCAGCAGTTTTTCATCATCGCCCTCGGCGACGCCATCCTGACCATCGGCACCATGTTCAGCCTGGCGCACTCCGAGGCGGAGAACATCGTGGCCTTCGCGGTGGCGTTCCTGACCACCCTGCTGCTCTGGCGGATCTACGTGCACAAGTCCGGCGAGCTGCTGCCGTTGGCCATCCAGGCGGCCAAGGAGCCGAGCAAGTTCCTGTTCACCGCCCCGTACACCCACCTGCTGATGGTCGCGGGGGTGGTCACCACGGCGTCCGGGTTCCACCTGGTGCTGCACGAGCCGAAGGGGTGGACGCCGCCGGCCTGGCTGGCGGTGATCCTCGGCGGCCCGGCGCTGTTCCTGGCCGGGCGGGCCGCCTTTGAGTACGAGGTGTTCAGCCGGGTGTCGCTGTCCCGCCCCGGCGGACTGCTGGCGCTGCTGACCATCGCGCCGGCGGCGCTGTACCTGCCGCCGGTCTTCTCGTCCCTCGGGGCGATGCTGGTGCTTGCCGGCGTCGCCTACGCGGACTTCCGGCGCAGCCGCGGCAAGCCCCCGGAAGCTCCCGCCCCGCCACACTGAAGCCGCCGACCGCGATCAGCGCGACCCGGCGGGCGCCCAGCGCGCCCGCACTGGTCACCACCGGCATGCCGTGCCCGGCGCGGCGGGCCGCGCGGCCCAGCCGCCGTTCGGCCCGCTCGTGCGCGCCTGCGCCCTCGCACACCACGGCCACCAGCCAGGCGTACGCGAGCACGTCGCAGCGGGCGTCGGCGCGCTCGGCGGCGCACCGTCGGGTCGACGGTCTCGCGCCGGCGCAGCATCGCCGGGATCTCCGTCTCCATGGTGGTGTTCGAGCTGGGCACCACCAGGCCGATCCGGTAGTCGCTCACACCAGCGCCCCGGCGTACCCCCGAACCCGCAGCCGCTGCCCGGCGGAGCAGCCGAGGCGCACCTGGAGGCCGAGCGGCGCGGCGGCCCGGCGTACCTCGTCCAGGTGCAGCGAGCCGTGTCGGTCGACGGTGAGCACCGGCGGCTCCTCCAGCTCGCCAACGGGTGCGTGGAAGGAGAGCAGGGTGACCGAGGTCGTGAGGTACCCCGGGTAGGCGGCGCGGGCCGCCGCCTCGTCCCGGTGTGCGAGCACCACCAGGTCGTCGAGGTGGGCGAAGTCGGCGGTGAGACCGCCGATCTTCCAGTGCGCGGGCTCCTCGGCGGCGCCGGTGAGGTGTCGGGACCGGTTCGCCGAGGTGATGTAGAGGTGGTCCGACCCGGTCTCCGCGAGCGCCCGCTCGAAGAACGCGTTGGACGGGCAGGTCAGACCGGGCGCGATCACCTGGGTGGTGCGCAGCCCCCTGTCGACCTGGGTGAGGTGCTCGGGCAGCGGGTCCGCCGCCGGGCCCCGGAAGCCGAACGGCCCGGCGCCGTAGAGCGCGTCCATCAGCGCCCGGACCCGGCCGACCGGCAACCGCGGCGAGATCCGGGACCAGTCGAACATGGCCGGGATCCGGCCGACCGCGGTGGTGATGCTGCCGACCTGGTGGATCGGCCGGCCCTTGGCCAGGTTGACGCGGGCCACGGTGGCCGCGTCCGGGCGGGTGACGATGACGTAGAAGTTGGCGAAGGCCGCCGCGACGACCGCGCCGCCGGCGAGCGCGCGAGCCGCGGTCGCGATGTCGTCCGGGCGGTCGATGTACAGGGGCGGTGTCGGGGCGTCCATGGAGTCCTCCTCGGCGGGGGCCGTGAGGCAGTTCTACGTCCGGCGACCCGGACGGCGGCCGGGTTGGTCGTCGATCCGATAGCGGACACGCCCGACCCGGTGCGGGCGGCCGATGCCCGGGCCGTACCGATGGTGGGTGGCGTCGGCCGGACGGACGATCCGCGGGCACCGCGGGCAGCAGTTAGCCGCTCGACCCGATTGGGTACATCGCCTGCACCTCGATCCACCACATTCCCCCAGGAGGCAGCGATGCGCGGCACCTCGATACTCGGAGTCATCGTCGTGATCTGGCTGGTGATCGGCGCGATCGCCGCCGGCCAGCGTGGCTACTACGGCAACGACGACACCAACTGCGCCGAAGCCGGCACGATCCTGGTCACCATCGTGGCCGGGCCCCTGAACTACATCGGCGCCAACCCGAAGGTCGACTGCGAGCTGCCCGAGCCGTCCAAGTAGGACGCCGACGTCAGGCCCGCGCCCGGACCGGGCGCGGGCCTTTCGCTGTCCGGGCCCAGCTGGGGGCGCCGAGCCTCCCATCGGTCCAGCTGCTCCTCCCCCGCCGGTCGTGGCGGACGCGGTGGAGCACCGCACAACGCGTAATGCATCCTAGGAGGCTGGTTAGCCGGTCGCGGCCGCGTTTGCCGGCCCGGAGGTCGGGAACCGACCGGCGTCAGACGCCGGACGGAATCGGGAGCGTGGCATGCAGATCGGCTACAAGCTGGCCTCGGAGGGATACGGGCCACAGGAGATCATCCGGCAGGCCGTCCGGGCCGAGCAGGTCGGCTTCGACTTCGTCGAGATGAGCGACCACTACCACCCCTGGCTCGACGCCCAGGGCCACTCCTCGTTCACCTGGAGCGTGCTCGGCGCGATCGCGGCGCGGACCAGCACCCTGCGCCTGGCCACCGGCGTCACCTGCCCGACCGTGCGCTACCACCCGGCGATCATCGCGCAGGCCGCGGCGACGATGGCGCTGATCTCCGACGGGCGGTTCACCCTCGGCGTGGGCGCCGGCGAACGGCTCAACGAGCACGTGGTCGGGCAGGGCTTCCCGAGCGTACGGGGCCGGCACGAGCGGCTGCGCGAGGCTTTGGAGATCATCCGGCTGCTGTGGCAGGGCGGCTACCAGTCGTACGAGGGCCGACACCTGCAACTGGAGGACGCCCAGGTCTTCGACCTGCCGGACTCGCCGCCGGTGATCGCCGTGGCGGCCAGCGGCGAGGCGTCGGCCCGGCTCGCCGCCGAGCTGGGCGACGGACTGTTCGCCACCGAGCCGGACGCGTCGATCGTCGAACACTACCGGCGCGCCGGCGGGGCTGGCCCGCGCTACGCGGAAGTGCCGTTGGCCTGGGCCACCGACGAGCAGCAGGCGGTGCAGGCGGTGTTGCAGACCAGCCGGTGGATGGTCACCGGCTGGAAGGTGATGAGCGAGCTGCCCAACCCGGTCAACTTCGACGCGGCCAGCTCGCACGTGGAGGAGAAGCACATCCGCCAGCTCTTCGCCGTCGGCCCCGACGCCGAGCCGCACGTCGCCAAGGTCCGCTCGTACGTCGAGGCGGGCTTCGACCACATCGTGCTGCAGAACGCCGGCCCCGACCCGGACGGCTTCCTCGACTTCTTCGCCGGGGAACTGGCCGGCCGGCTGCGCGCGGACTGAGCTGAGCCACCGGCGCTCTCGACGACACCGGCCGCCCGGACGATCGTCACGATCGTCCGGGCGGCCGGCCGCGCTCGGGATGGGTGCGCGGGTCGCCGCTCAGCGGAAGCAGTGCGCGATCGGCACGGCGCTGCCCTCGCAGTTGGTCGGCTCGTTCTCGACGACCACGCTCTCGTCGTCGATCTTGACCTGGGCGTGCTCCCCGAAAATGCCGCCCGGCTTCACCGTGGCCGCGTTCCGGGTGACCTTGCTGGTGTAGATCGCCACCGAGCCCTGGGTGGCGTAGACGCCGCCGCCCTTGGACGTCGCGCCGACCGCCTCGTTGCCGGTCACGTCGCTGCCACGCACCAGCAGGTTCGACTTGGCGGCGTAGATGCCGGCGCCGATCCCGTGGGTGGTGTTGCCGTCGACCACGCTGTCGTCGAGCGGCAGCAGGCCCTGCACGGTCGAGATGCCGCCACCGTTGACGGTGGAGGTGTTACCGCGGATGGTCATCTTGCGCATCACCAGCACCGCGTCGGAGTTCGCCGCGCCGCCGCCGATCTGCGCGGTGTTGTGCAGCAGCTCGGTGTCGTACACCTTGGTCCGGGCCGAGAAGCTGGCCAGCCCGCCGCCCTGCGCGGCGCTGTTCTGCGCGAACGTGGTGCTCTCCACCTCGGCCGCGCCCCGGTAGTTGCCGAGCCCGCCGCCGTAGCCGTTGGCTGAGTTGCCGCGGAACTCGGAGCGCTTCAGCGTCAGCACCCCGCCGTTGAGCAGGCCCCCGCCCTTGCCCGCGGCGCCCGAGGCGCTGTTGCCGATGAAGGTGGAGTCGGTGACCACCATGTTGCCGTCGTTGAAGATCCCACCGCCGCCACCCTCGGGGGACAGGGACGTGCTCTGCGTGACGGTGACCCGCTCCACCACCGCGGTCGCGCCGTGCACCACGTGCACGCTGCCACCCTCGATGGCCGAGCGCCCGTTGTGCAGCTCCACGTCGCGCAGGGTCAGCTCACCACCGTCACGGACGGTGAAGAAGCGGAACGGGGCGGCCTGGGCGTCGCGAGCGATGGTGGCGCCGGCCCCGTCGATGGTGACGGGCTGGTAGATCACCGGCAGGCCGGCGGTGTCGTCGGCCGGGTTGTGCGGCGGCGCCTCGGCGTCCCCGGGGGTCTCCGCGGCGTCCGCCGCCTCCCGCGCGTCGCGGATGCCGCCGTCGTACTGGTCGGTCTCGTGGAACGCCTCGGTGAGGGTGTAGCGGCACTTCGGGGCGAGCCGCAGTTCCGCGCCGCCCTCGGCGTTGGCGGTCACCAGCGCGGCCACCAGCTTCGCCGCGTCGCAGGGCACCGACACCACATCCCGCTTGCCGGTGCCCGCGGTCTCGGGAACAGCCCGCTGCCCGCCGTCGCCGCGGCGCTCGGACCCGCTCTGGTCGTCGACATGCCGGTCGTCGTCCCAGGTCGCGGCGCTCAGCCGGCCCAGCCCCGGGAGGGCGATGTCGCGGTCGGCGGCGGCGGCGACACCGGCCACGCCGGCCGCCCCCACCACCAGGCTCCCAGCGAGAAACCCGCCGGCTAAGAACCATCGGGAACGCCGTCGCGGTCGTGCCGGGCGATCTCCTCCTCGGTACGTGGACATCAAAGGGCCTGCCTTCCTGCCTGCCTGAACGTGACGGCGCGCCAACCGGGCGCCGGGGGATCGACGTGCCGCCGACCGCCAAAAGTCACGATAAAGCCGCAATACGGACAGGTAGGTGTGAACGTGAAGGTTGCTGCCATTCATCTTCAAACACGCCGGGCGGCCCGCCGGGATCGCGCCCCGGTCACCCGCCGACGTGGATGCCGGGCCGGCGCAGCGGGTCCGGCTCGGTACGGCGGATGATCTCCCGCACCACCGGCGGGGTGTCCCCACGACCGAGGATCAGGTACCGCAGCAGGTGCGCGATCGGGCTCCCCTCCGACCACTCGAAGTGCGCGTGCGGCCGTACGCGGGTGGCGTCGCGCAGCGCGAGCAGGATCGCGGCGATCGCGTTGGGCGCGGCCGGGCTGCTGGCCCGCAGCACCCGGAAGCCGCCCACCTCCACCCCGTGCACCCGCAACACCTGGCTGAACTCCGACGGATCGACCACGTCGATCTCCAGGAACAGCACGTCGGCGGCGCCGGGCACCGGGTTCATCCCGCGCTGCGCCCGTTCCTTGACGGTGTACTCCTTCACCGAGCCGCTCTGCCGCTTGTTCGCGATCAGGTGCAGCTGCCCGTCGTGCGCCAGCGACTCGGCGATGAACCGGCGGGCCGGCTCGTCGAACTCGATCCGCTCGGCGCGCAGCTCGGTCGTCCGGGTGACCCGGGAGATCAGCGAGACCATGATGATGCCCAGGACGAACAACGCGGAGATGGTGATCCCGTCCGGCTGCTCGATGACGTTCTCCAGCAGCGCGTACAGCAGCACCAGCGTCAGCACGGTGAACCCGACGGCCGCGACGCGCCGGTGGCGGCGCGCCGCCGAGATGGTCACCGCCACCGCGCCCGAGACCATCATCGCCAGGATGCCCGTGGCGTACGCCCCGGCCTGGGCGTTGACGTCGGCTCGGAAGGCGATCGTGATGGCGATGCTGACCAGGGTGTAGACGATCACCACCGGGCGCACCGCCCGCCCCCACTCCGGCGCCATGCCGTACGAGGGCAGGTAGCGGGGCACGATGTTGATCAGGCCGGCCATCGCCGAGGCGCCGGCGAACCACAGGATGAGCACACTGCTCACGTCGTACACCGTGCCGAACAGCTCACCCAGGTGGGTGTGCGCCAGGAAGGCCAGCGCGCGGCCGTTGGCGGCTCCGCCGGGCCGGAACTCCTCGGCCGGGATGAGCGCCGTGGTCACGAAGGTGGTCGAGATCAGGTACACCGACATGATCAGAGCGGCGGTGGTGAGCAGCCGGCGGGTGTTGCGGACCCGGGCGGCCAGCCGGGCCTGCGCGTCGTGCCCGCGGGCCGCCACCAGCGGCATCATGCTGACCCCGGTCTCGAACCCGGACAGGCCCAGCACCAGCAGCGGGAAGGCCAGCACGGCGGTGACGAGCACCTGGCCCGGCCCACCGCCCTGCGTCGTCAGCGCGGCGGTCCAGTCCGACACGATGCCCGGGTCGGTCACGATCCGGGTCACCGCGACCACCACGATCACCGCGTTGAGCAGCAGGAACACCGCGACCAGCGGGATGGCCACCACCACGGCCTCACGGAAGCCGAGCAGGAACACCCCGCCGAGGATGAGCAGCAGCGCCACGGTCACCACCACCGGGACGTACCGGCCGTGCAGACCCTCCGGCAGGTACGGGTTCTCCAGCAGGTGCACGGTGGCGTCGGCCGAGGAGAGCGTGATCGTGATGATCCAGGAGGTGGCCACGAAGCCGAGCAGCACGAGCACGAAGATCTTGCCCCGCCAGAACGGCAGCAGCCGCTCCAGCATCGCCACCGAGCCCTGCCCGTGCGGGCTCTCCTGGGCGACCCGCCGGTACATCGGCAGCATCCCGAACAGGGTGAGCGCGACGATCAGCAGGGTCGCCAGCGGGGAGAGCGCCCCGGCGGCCACCGCCGCGATGCCCGGCAGGTACGACAGGGTGGAGAAGTAGTCCACGCCGGTCAGGCACATCACCTGCCACCACGCGTGCGCCCGGCTCTGCCCCTCGGTCGCCTCCGGGCCGGGCGGCTGCACCCGGTGCTCGAAGAGCCACCGCCGCAGCGAACTGGCCGGCGCCGCCGGGGGGACCGGGCTGGCGACCCGCTCGGGCATCACCACACCCTGCCGGCCACCCGTGTGCGGGCGGGCCGGATCGCGGGCGGCGCGCAGCGCGGGGTCCGGGCCGGTGTGCGGGTGGCGGCGTCCGCTCCCGCGTCGCGGTTTCCCCCGGTGCTCGTCAGCCATCGCCCGTCCCACCCTCGCAGGTCCTGATCCGACGGTAGGCGGTGCCCCGCGCCCCGGCCGGCGGAACGGGGCAGGCGGGTCGCCCGCTCAGGGCACGTCCGTGCCGGCGAGCAGCCGGGCCAGGGCGGGTGGATCGACGACGGTCACCGTGGCCGCCGGGTGCCGGGGCCGCCTCCCGGGCGCCAGCGCCGGCACCGGTACGCCGAAGCGCAGGCAGAGCCCACCGGCCGTGGTGCTGCCGAAACTCACGCCGCCGTCGGCCAGCGACAGGTGCGGGCCGATCGCCCTCCACCAGCGGTACGGGCCGCTCACCTCGACGCCGGTCACGTTGGCCCGGTCGGTGTGCAGCCGCCACGGGCCGTACCGGATCAGCACACTCCGGTCGGTCACGGCGACCCAGGCCGTCGCCGGCCGTACGCCCAGCAGCGCCAGTGCCGGGCGGAACACCGGGTCGAAACGGAACGGGAACCGGGTCGCGGGGGCGCTCATGCCGCACCCGGGCGAACGACGGGTCGCGGCACCGGGCCACCCGGCCGCAACGGGCCGGGCCGCGCGGGCCGGGGTCGGGCGGCGGGCCGACGCCGGGCCAGGACGGTCATGCCGCGGGCGTACCCCGTCCACGCCCGCGGCATGACCTGTCTC
>NZ_QGKR01000337.1 GCF_003172955.1 Micromonospora acroterricola
GGGCGGCGCAATTGTCGGTGAAGCGCCACCCCCCGCCGGCCGGCCGGCCGAGCATTGGGGGCATGGACGCCCTGCTCGACCTGCTCCGGGGGACGGTCACCTCACCGTGGGTGTACCTGGTGATCTTCGGGCTCACCGCGGTCGACGCGTTCTTTCCCGCGGTGCCGGGCGAGGCGGCGGTGATCACCGCGGCGGTCCTCGCCGCCGACGGTGGGCACCCCAACGTGGTCGCGGTGATCGCCGCCGCCGCACTCGGCGCGCTGGTCGGCGACCACATCTCGTACGCCATCGGCCGGGGCGGCGGCGGCAACCGGCTGGCGCGCCTGCCCGCCGGCAGCCGTCGGCGGGCCAGCTCCGACTGGGCCCGGCACGCCGTGGACCGGCGCGGCGGGCTGATCCTGACCACCTCCCGGTACCTGCCGGGCGGCCGGACCGCGGTCACCCTCACCATGGGCGCGGTGCGCTACCCACGCCGGTCGTTCCTGCTCTACGACAGCATCGCGACGGTCACCTGGGCGCTGTACTGCGGCCTGCTCGGCTATTTCGGCGGGCTGGCCTTCGAGCGCGATCCGGTGCGGGGCGTCCTCGTCGGTGTGGGGCTGGCGGTGACCGTCACGTTCGGCATCGAGGGCTTCCGTCGGCTGCGCAGCCGGGCGCGCCGCCGCGCCGCCGCCCACCACTGACCCATGGCGCCGCTGACCGGGGCCGCTCGGCCTCCGTTCACAGCAGGTCGGCATCGTGCACCAGGATCGCCAGTTGCACCCGGTTGCCCGCCTGAAGCTTCGCCAGCGCCCGGCTGACGTGCGCCTTCACGGTGGCCTCGCTCATGGTCAACCGGCGGGCGATCTCCGCGTTGCCGTGCCCGCGCGCCACCTCCCGGACAATCTCCAGCTCGCGCGCGGTGAGCGGGGCGAGCCGCTGGCGCGCCGCGTCCCGGCGGGCCGGGCCACGCTCGGCGAACGAGCTGATCAGCCGCCGGGTCACCGTCGGGGCGAGCATCGCGTTCCCGGCGGCCACCGTCCGGACGGCCTCGGCCAGCTCCCGGGGCGGGGTGTCCTTGAGCAGGAAGCCCACCGCGCCGGCCCGCAACGCCCGGTGCACGTACTCGTCGAGGTCGAAGGTCGTCAGCATGATCACCTTGGGGCCGGCGGCCACCACGTCGGCTGCGGCGGTCAGCCCGTCGACGACCGGCATCCGCACGTCGAGCAGCATCACGTCGGGGCGTAACCGGTGGGCCTGCTCCAGCGCGCCCGCACCGTCCGCCGCCTCGCCCACCACCGCGATGTCCGGCGCCGCCTCGAGGATGAGCCGCAGCCCGGCGCGGACCAGTTGCTCGTCGTCGACCACCACCACCCGAATCACGCCGCACCGGCCACCGGGATCAGGGCGCGCACCAGGAAGCCATCGCCCACCGGCGCCGCCTCCAGCCGGCCGCCGAGCAGCTCCACCCGCTCGCGCAACCCGAGCAGCCCGTGCCCGGCCCCGGGCAGGGTCGGCCCGGGGCCGGACGGGCCGTTGTGAACCACCACCTCCAGTCCGCCGGGCAGATAGCGCAGGGAGACGGTCGTCTCGGCGTCGGCCGCGTGCTTCCGGACGTTGGTCAGCGCCTCCCGGACCACCCGGTACGCGGTGCGTCCCACGGTCGCCGGCAGCGTCGTGGCCACGCCCTCGTCCCGCCGGCACACGCGGAGCCCGGCGGCGCGGGACTCCCCGATCAGCTCGTCCAGGGCGTCGAGCGTCCGCTCCGGCACCGCGGCCGGGCCGGCCTGTCGCAGCACGCCCAGCACCTCGCGCAGGTCGATGAGCGCCAGCCGACCGGTCTCGCGGATCAGCGCGGCGGCCTCGACGATCTCCGGGTCGGCGGCGGTCACCTCCAGTGCCCCGGCGTGCACCACCATCAACGACACCCGGTGCGCCACCACGTCGTGCATCTCCCGGGCGATACGGGTCCGTTCCTCGGCGCGGACCTGATCGGCCCGGGCTTCCTGCTCGCGTTCCAGCCGTTCGGCCCGGTCCCGCAGGGCGGCGAGCGTGTCCCGTCGCGCCCGCACCCAGAGGCCGACGACCAGGGGAAGCCCGACCACGCAGGCGGTCAGCAGTAGCACGTTGCCGACGGTGGCGGTCGTGACTCGACGCGCCCCGCCCACTGCCAGCCCGACCAGCACTCCACTGGTCAGCACCAGGGCGACCCCGACGAGATAACCGGTGAGCCGGCGGCCCCGCAGCCGCAGGCCCGCCTGGTACGAGGCGACCACTCCGGGTGCCGCGGCGGCGAGCACCAACCAGCTGACCGCGGCGGCCAGGAACAGCGGCCAGCGCCGGGTCCGGACCAGGCCGGCGGCCCAGCCCGAGGCGGCGGCGAGCAGCAGCGCGACGACGCCGGGAAGCGGGGAGCGAACGCCGACCGCGCCGGTCGCGCTGGCCCAGACGGCGGCGGTCACCACCGCGGCGAGCAGCAGCGGGGCGTACCGCTCGACGACCCGCCGGAGCACGACGGCGCTGGAGGCCACGCAGCGAGCGTAGGGCTCCGCCGGCGGATCCGGCCGGCCGCAGACGACAGACCCGGGTGTGGTGGGGGAAGACCCCTACCCGCCGTCCGGGCCGGACGCTACCTAAGTCGTGCCTCCCGGCCGACCACCGGCCGATGGCGACAGCCGCTGGCGGAACAAGCATCGGGGGCATGGATCTGCTCGACCTTCTGCACCAGACGATGTCCTCGCCGTGGGTGTACCTGGCGATCTTCGCGATCGCGGTGCTCGACGGCTTCTTCCCGGTGGTCCCGAGCGAGACCGCCGTGATCACCGCCGGAGTGTTCGCCGCCTCCGGCGCGCCCGACCTGCCCGCCGTGATCCTGGTGGCCGCCGCCGGGGCCTTCGTGGGCGACCACGTCTCGTACGCCATTGGGCGCAGCGGCGGCGCCCGGGTGCTCGACCGGCTTCCGACCGGCGGCCGGCGCCGGACCGCCGTCGACTGGGCCCGCCGGGGGATCGCGGCCCGGGGCGGCCTGATCCTCACCGTGGCCCGCTACGTGCCGGGTGGCCGGACCGCGGTCACCCTCACCATGGGCGCGGTCCACTATCCCCGGCGACGGTTCCTGGTCTTCGACGCGCTTGCCGCCGGCTCGTGGGCGCTCTACTCGGCGCTGGTCGGCTACCTCGGTGGGCTGGCCTTCGAGCAGGACCCGCTGCGCGGCCTGCTGCTCGGTCTCGGCCTCGCGCTGACCGTGACCATGGTCGTCGAGGTGGGCCGCTGGCTCGGCCGGCGCCGCCGTTCCGCGAGGTCGGTGCCGGCGACCCGGCCGGTCAGCCGGACACCGGCCCGGTGACGGCGGAAGCGGTCGGGGGCGTCAGTCGGTGGGCGGGCACCAGGTGACGCCGCTCAGAAGTTGGCCGGCGCCGAGCCAGGCCACGTTCATCATCCGGGTGGCGGTCTTCTCCGCGTCGGCCTCCGGGTGGTCCGCGAGCCAGTCGGCCAACGACTCGGTCGCGCCGACGAGGGCGTACGCGACCACCTCCAGGTCGGCGCCGGCCACCTCGCGGCCCTCGGCGCGCAGCGCGTGGTCGAGCATTCCGGCGACCACCTCGACCAGCCGGGCCCGCATGGTGGCCAACTCGGTGGCGAACGGCTGCTCGCCCCGGGCCTGTCGGTAGAGCACGGCCCACCCGTCTCGGTACGCGCCGACGAAGCCGAAGAACGCCCTCAGCCCTCGCCAGAGCCGTTCGTCGGCCGGCAGGTCGGGGGCGGCGGCGCCGGCGATGGCCTGCATCATCCGGGTGCCCTCCCGGTGCAGGCAGGCGACGAACAGCTCCTCCTTGGTTCCCAGGTACGCGTAGACCATGGGCTTGGAGATGCCGGCGTCCTCCGCGATCTCGTCCATGCTGGCGGCGTGGAAGCCACGTCGGGAGAAGACCTTCACGGCCGCGTCGAGCATCTGCTGCTCACGGACGGCCCGTGGCAGGCGCTTGAAGGCGGGACCGGTGGACACCTTGCGAGCATACCTACTCGTGCGTAGGGTTACGCGCGAGTAGCCAAATCTTCTCGGAAGGCGCGTCTCATGACTGACTTCGACCCGGCCACGTTCGCCAACGTCGGCCCCAAGGAGTTCGCCCAGCTGGTCAAGTCCACCCCGGACGACAAGATCGCCCAGGTGATGTCCGGTGACCTGCGTGGGAAGGTCCTGGGCGAGGTGTTCGGCCGGATGCCGTCACTGTTCCGCGCGGACCGGGCCGGCTCCACGAACGCGGTCATCCACTGGGTCATCACCGGTCGCCCGGACGGCGGCAGCGACACCTACGAGGTGGTCATCGCCGACGGCAAGTGCCAGGTGAACGAGACCCCGCAGCACGACCCGAAGCTGAGCCTGACCATGGGCCCGGTGGAGTTCCTGAAGATCGTCTCCGGTGGCGCCAACCCGGTGATGATGTTCATGACCGGCAAGCTCAAGGCGAAGGGCGACCTGGGCCTCGCTGCCAACATCGCCAACCTGTTCGACATCCCCAAGGCCTGACATGGCTGAGTTCTCGCTCGACCTGACCGAGGAACAGCGGGACCTGCGCGACTGGGTGCACGGCTTCGCCGCCGAGGTCGTGCGCCCGGCCGCCGCCGAGTGGGACGAGCGCGAGGACACCCCGTGGCCGGTGATCCAGGAGGCCGCCAAGGTCGGCCTCTACGGCTTCGAGTTCCTCGCCACCTGCTGGGCAGACCCGACCGGGCTCTCCCTGCCCATCGCCAGCGAGGAGCTCTTCTGGGGTGACGCCGGCATCGGGCTGAGCATCTTCGGCACCTCCCTCGCCGTCGCCGCCATCTACGGCGCGGGCACGCCCGACCAGATGGTCGAATGGGTCCCGCAGTGCTTCGGCGACGTCGACTCGCCGGCCGTCGCCGCCTTCTGCACCAGTGAGCCGGAGGCCGGCTCCGACGTCGGCGCGATGCGCACCCGCGCCGTCTACGACGAGGCCACCGACGAGTGGGTGCTGACCGGGCAGAAGGCGTACGCCACCAACGGCGGGATCGCCGGGGTGCACGTGGTCACCGCCTCGGTCGACCCGACGCTCGGCTCCCGGGGTCAGGCGGCGTTCGTCGTACCGCCGGGCACCCCCGGCCTGGCCGCCACCCGCAAGCTGCGCAAGCTGGGTCTGCGCGCGTCGCACACCGCCGACGTCTTCCTCGACGGGGTACGCGTGCCCGGGCGCTGCCTGCTCGGCGGCCGGGACGCCCTGCTGGAACGCCTGGACCGGGCCCGCTCCGGGCAGCGGGTCACCGGGCAGGCCGCGATGCGCACCTTCGAGCTGTCCCGACCCACCGTCGGCGCGCAGGCGCTCGGCGTGGCCCGGGCCGCCTACGAGTACGCCCTGGAGTACGCCAAGGAGCGGGTCCAGTTCGGACGGCCGATCATCGAGAACCAGGCGGTCGCGTTCGCGCTGGCCGACATGCGGATGGAGATCGACGCGGCGCGGTTGCTGGTCTGGCGGGCCTCCTGGATGGGCCGCAACAACCGCCCGTTCACCGCCGGCGAGGGGTCGATGTCCAAGCTCAAGGCCGGCGAGGTCGCGGTGTCGGTCACCGAGAAGGCGGTGCAGTTGCTCGGCGGGGCCGGCTTCCTGCGCGACCACCCGGTGGAGCGCTGGTACCGGGACGCGAAGATCTACACCATCTTCGAGGGCACCTCCGAGATCCAGCGGTTGGTGATCTCCCGGGCGATCTCCGGAATGCAGATCCGCTGATCACAGCGGTTGGGCAGCTCGGCGGATCCGGTGCATGATCGACAGCAGAGCCCGAGGATGGGCCCCTCCGGGGGCCCATCCGTGCACCCGAAGGAGGCCCAAGGGCATGGACCTGCCGTTCGTCGTCGCCACGCTGACCCGGCGCGGCCTGCTCACCCCGGGCCGGCCCATCCGCGTCGCCTCGCAGCTCAACGCCCTGCGTACCTGGGGCTGGAGCCTCGCCGGCGAGCTGCGCCAGGCCGCCGCCCGGGACCCCGGCCGGCCGGCGGTGCTCGACGAGCACGGCAACGCGCTGACCTACCAGGAGCTGCTCGACCGGGCCGAGCGGCTGGCCCGCGCTCTGCGCGCCGCGCTCGGCGTACAGGCCGGCGACCGGATCGGGGTGCTCTGTCGCAACCACCACGGCCTGATCGAGACGATCGTGGCAGCCACCCTGCTCGGCGTGGACGCGGTCCTGGTCAACACCGGCCTGTCCGCCGCGCAACTGGCCACCGTCGCCGAGGAGCAGCGACTGCGGGTGCTGGTGCACGACGACGAGTTCGCCGAGCTGGTTCTCGGGCTCCCGGCCGAGCTGCACCGGGTCGACGAGCGCGCCCATGCCGAGCTGATCGCCGGGGCGCTGCCGGGCGAGCTGCGCCCACCGGAGCGCGACGGCCGGATCATCGTGCTGACCTCCGGCACCACCGGCTCCCCCAAGGGCGCCCGCCGGCCCACCCCGAACGGCTTCGGGCCACTGGTGTCCATCATCGACCGGATCCCGCTGCACACCCGGGACACGGTGATGATCGCCGCACCGATCTTCCACACCTGGGGCTTCGCGGCGCTGCAGGTGTCCTTCGCGTTGCGGGCCACCATCGTGCTGCACCGCCGCTTCGACCCGGCCGCCACGCTGGCCGCGCTCGCCACGCACGGCTGTGACGCCCTCTTCGCCGTACCGGTGATGCTGCAGCGGCTGCTCGAGGAGCCGCCGCCGGACCCGCGGCCCGCGCTGAAGGTGGTCGCGGTCAGCGGCTCGGCGCTGCCCGGTGGGCTCGCGCCGGCGTTCATGGACGCCTACGGCGATGTGCTCTACAACCTGTACGGCTCGACCGAGGTCTCCTGGGCCTCCATCGCCGGGCCGGCCGACCTGCGGGAGGCACCCACCACCGCCGGCCGGCCGCCGCACGGCACCCGGCTGGAGATCCTCGACGACAGCGGCGAGCCGGTGCCCGGCGGCCGGGTCGGCCGGATACTCGTCGGCAACGAGATGCTCTTCGAGGGCTACACCTCCGGCGCGACCCGGGAAACCCACGACGGCCTGCTCGACACCGGCGACCTCGGCCGGATCAACGCCGACGGCCTGCTCTTCGTCGACGGACGCGCCGACGACATGATCGTCTCCGGTGGGGAGAACGTCTTCCCATCCGAGGTGGAGGACCTGCTCGCCCGGCTGCCGCAGGTCCGTGAGGCCGCCGTGATCGGTGTGCCGGACCCGGAGTACGGCCAGCGGCTGGCCGCGTTCCTCGCCCTGCACCCCGGCGAGACGCTCGACCCCGAGGCGGTCCGCGAGTACGTCCGGCACTACCTGGCCCGCTTCTCCGTACCCCGGGACGTGATCTTCGTGAAGTACCTGCCCCGCAACGCCACCGGCAAGGTGGTCAGCCGCGAGCTGCGCCGCTACTACGGCTGACCGACCACTCAGGGATAGCCCTCGACGTCGACCGGCAAACCCGCCACCCCCTCATCTCGCCGGTCAAACGGCGGCGAGGCGGGTGGAGGTTGCCCGGGGTCAGGCGGGAATCGTGATCCGGCCGTCGACCGCGGCGGCGGCGATGTCGGTGCGGTGCTGCGAGCCGGCCAACTCCACCCCGCCGACCAGCGCGTACGCGGCAGCCCGCGCGGCGGCCAGGTCGGCGCCGGTGGCCGTACCGCAGAGCACCCGACCACCCGCGGAGAGCAACGCGCCGTCGCTGGCCCGACGCGCGGTGCCGGCGTGGATGATGCCCGGCCGGTCGGCGCCGGTGATCACATCGCCGGTGCGTGGCGCCGCCGGATAGCCCTGCGCGGCGAGCACTACGGTCACCGCGGCCCCCGGCCGCCAACGCAGCGGCGGATGCTCAGCCAGCGTGCCGGTGGCCGACGCGTGCAGCAGCCCGCCCAGCGGCGTCTCCAGCAGAGCGAGCACCACCTGGGTCTCCGGGTCGCCGAAGCGTGCGTTGAACTCGATCACCCGTGGACCGGCGGCGGTGATCGCGAGCCCGACGTAGAGGAGGCCGCCGAACGGGGTGCCCCGGCGCCGCAACTCCGCCAGGGTGGGGTGGACCACGTCGCGCATGACCTCGTCGACCAGGCCGGCCGGCGCCCAGGGCAGCGGCGCGTACGCCCCCATACCGCCGGTGTTCGGGCCGGTGTCACCGTCGCCGATCCGCTTGAAGTCCTGCGCGGGCAGCAGCGGCAGCGCCGCCTCGCCGTCCGTGACCACGAAGAGGCTGACCTCCGGGCCGTCGAGGAACTCCTCGACCACGACCCGGCCACACTCGCGTGCGTGCGCCAGCGCGGCGGACCGGTCATCGGTGACCACGACGCCCTTGCCGGCGGCGAGCCCGTCGTCCTTCACCACGTACGGCGCGCCGAACTCGTCGAGCGCCCGCGCGGTGCTCTCCTCGTCCGCGCAGACGTACGCCCGGGCGGTCGGCACACCGGCGGCGGTCATGATGTCCTTGGCGAAGGCCTTGGAGCCCTCCAGCCGGGCAGCCTCGGCCGACGGGCCGAACACGGCGATGCCCTTGGCGCGGACCGCGTCGGCGACCCCGGCCACCAGCGGCGCCTCCGGCCCGATCACCACCAGGTCGGCAGCGGTCTCCACGGCCAGCGCCGCCACCGCGGCCGGGTCGGTCGGAGTCACCGCCCGCAGCTCAGCCACGCCCGCGATACCCGGATTACCGGGTGCCGCGATCAGCGCGGTAACGGCCGGATCACCGGCCAACCCGAGCGCGAGCGCATGCTCCCGCCCCCCACCACCCACCAGAAGAACCCGCACGACCCAGGATCCTACTGTCCCCCACCCCCGTCCCTGTTGATCATGAAGTTGTTGCACCCCGCCTCGGTGTGTCGTGGCAACAACTTCATGGTCAACGCCGCCGCGCCCCGGCGATCGCCTGGCGGACGGTCCACGGGATGTAATCGGGTTGGAGGGTGTCCGACCAGGTGAAGCGGAGGACGGTCCAGCCGGCGTTGACCAAGCGGTTCTGGCGGCGACGGTCGGCGAAGGCGGCCTGCGGCGTGCCGTGTGCGCCCCGGCCGTCCGCTTCCGCGATCACTCGTGGGGCACGCCAGCCGAGGTCGCCGATCCCCAGCAGATAGCCGTCGTCATCGCGGACCTCAAGCTGCAACGCGTCGGGCGGCACCCGGCCATCGACGCAGCGGAGCCGGGCGCGCGTCTCGAGCGGCGACTGCGCCCGCCCGTCCGCCTCGCCGAGGTAGCCACGAGCGGCGACCGCGCCGCGCCGCCCGCGAATGAGACGCGGGATGGAGAGCAGGTCATCGGCGGCCACGAGGTGACGATTCAACGCCGAATCCAGCACGCTCACCGCAGAGAAACGATCAGCACGCAGGGTGAGGTCGGCAAGGGTCCGAAGCGGCCCAGTGGCGCTGATCCCGTCAACCTGGACGAGGTGCTCTGGCGGGATGGCCAACTGATGGACCACCACCTCCGGGTAGGCGAGCCGGGCCGGCCTGGCGACGGGACCCGGCAGCGACAGATGAATCAGCTCGGTGACCCGCATTCCGGCCAGTCCGTGCAGCTCGGCGGCCGTGGCGAGAACCGCTGTGGCCGCCGGACCGAAGGAGGCGACCGCGGCCCTGATCCGCGCCCGTCGAGGCACGGCGTCGTACAGGTCGGCGTCCACCAGATAGCTGCCCCGCGCCACAACCCGCCAGCGGCCGGCCCGGCAGAACCGCTGCACCTCATGCGTAGTCAAGCCGGCGGCTCGCGCCTGACCGAGCGTCACAATCCCGTCCCGCTCGGCCGCGACCCGCCGCACAACATCCAAGGCGTCCACCCGGCCACCCTGACCGACCCCGGAACCCGATACACCCCCCTGTGGACAACCAAACCGACCCTGTGGACAACCGCGCCGCTAGCGCAGGTTGATCATGAAGTTATTGCCGCGACACGCCGCTTGGGGTCAAGTGGTGAGTGCAATCGTCAGGCGGCGATGAGGTGGTCCAGGCGCTCGGCTGGGGTTGCCCAGTCGAGCGTCTGGCGGG
>NZ_QGKR01000270.1 GCF_003172955.1 Micromonospora acroterricola
CCGCTACGCCGGGCGCGCGGCGCCACGTCCGCGTCGGCTGCCGGCGGTGGCCCGCGCCGGTGCCGCCGTCGCGGTGCAGATCGCCGGTCGGGTACGCCTGCTGCGCCCCGCCCCGCGGCCACCGGCGCCGCCGCCCGCCGGTGGCGACGGCGTGGCGGATACGGCAGGATCGGCGCCATGGATCTCGGACTGACCGACCGGGTGTACGTGCTCACCGGTGCCTCCCGCGGCCTGGGTTACGCCACGGCGCAGTGCCTGGTCGCCGACGGTGCCCGGGTGGTGCTCTCGGCCCGGGACGCCGACGCGGTGGCTGCCGCCGCGCAGGCGCTCGGCGGACCGGAGCGGGCCGTCGGGCTGACCGCGGACCTGGCCGACCCGGAGACGCCCGGCCGGCTCGTCGCGGCGGCCCGGGAACACTTCGGTCGGCTCGACGGCGCGCTGATCTCGGTCGGTGGCCCGCCGGCCGGCAAGGCCGCGTCGGTCACCGACGAGCAGTGGCGGCACTCCTTCGAGACCGTCTTCCTCGGTACCGTCCGCGCGGTCCGCACGGTCGCCGACGCGCTGCCCGAGGGTGGCGCGATCGGGCTGGTGCTCTCCACCTCGGCCCGCGGCCCGGTGCCCGGGCTCGGCATCTCCAACGGCCTGCGACCCGGCCTGGTCGGGGTCGCCAAGGACGTCGCCGACGACTACGGCCCGCGCGGCGTACGCGTGGTCGGCCTGCTGCCCGGCCGGATCCTGACCGACCGCAACCGGGAACTCTTCGCCGCCACCGGCGACCCGGAGCGCGCCCGCGCCGAGGCGGAGGCCAGCATCCCGCTGCGGCGCATCGGTGACCCGGCCGAGTTCGGTCGCGTGGCCGCGTTCGTGCTCTCCCCCGCCGCGAGCTACCTGACCGGCCTCACCGTGCCGGTCGACGGTGGCGCGCTGCGCGGGCTGTGACGCCCGACCCGGTCCGACGCGCCAGCGAGGCCGCCGGGCACCCCCGGCCGACCCGGGCGGAGCTGGCCGCCGCCACGGACCGGACCATCCCCGACGTTCTCGCGCCCGGGTTGACGGTGCTCTTCGTCGGCATCAACCCCGGCCTCTGGTCGGCCGCCACCGGCTGGCACTTCGCCCGACCCGGCAACCGGTTCTGGCCGGCGCTGCACCGGGGCGGTTTCACGCCACGGCTGCTGCACCCGAGCGAGCAGGACGAGCTGCCCGCCCTCGGCCTCGGCATCACCAACATGGCCGCCCGGGCCAGCGCCCGCGCCGACGAGCTGACCACCGAGGAGTTGCTCGACGGTGCCCGGCTGTTGACCGACAAGGTCACCCGGAACCGGCCGCGCTGGGTGGCGGTGGTGGGCGTGACCGCGTACCGGATCGGCTTCGGTCGCCCGAAGGCCGCCTTCGGGCCGCAGCCGGAGTCGCTGGCCGGGGTGCGGCTGTGGGTGCTGCCCAACCCCAGCGGGCTGAACGCGCACTTCACGCCGGCGACCCTGGGCGCCGCGTTCGCCGAGCTGCGCCTGGCGACCGGTCTGCCGGACCGCTCGGCGGCCTGACCGCCGCCGTTACCTCTCGGCGAACCAGAGGCTGCACTGGCGCCGGACTTCCACGTCGGAGAGGACGGCCCGCAGCGCCAACCGGGGGGAACCGACCACCGGCCTCGCCTTTCACTGCTATCGGCCGGTGTCGTTCCACTGCGAGCGGGGAACGAACACCACATGGCCGACGATCAGAGGCGCGATCTGGAGGAGCTGCTCGCCTCGCGGCTGTGGCCTGCGGTGCTCGTCCCGATCGGTGCGCTCGCCGCGCTGGTCGGCGCCGGCATCTGGCTGGCGCCCGCCTTTCCGTTCGTGCCGGTCACTCTCCTGCTCGCCACGGTGCTGGTGGCGTGGTGGCAACGGGGCGACGCCGTGTTGGCCGACCACACCGGACTGCTGGTCCGACATCGCGGCCGGGTCACCCGCCGCTACCGATGGGAGGAGATCCGCGAAGCCGGGTTGACCCGACCCGGCTTCGGTCAGATCGCCCTGGCCGTCTATCCCGATGGCGGGCCGTGGGACGTGCCCGGTCCCAACAGCGCGGTCCTGGTGGGTCGCATCTGGAGTTTGCGCAAGCCGAACCAGGAGACCCGGGACCGAGTCAACGCGCTCCTGCGGTCCCGGGGCGTCCACGTCGTTGACTCACCACACCCACCATTCGGTGCCTGACCCTTCCACAGCGGCCCGCGAACCGCCCGTGCCTCCAACGGAGCATTCGTGGCCGCTCGGCTCTGGAAGGTGGTCCAGATGACCGCCCAGGGCCACGGACCTCATCGGGTCCTTGCCTGGGCGTTCCACTCGTCCCGAACGCCCGGGTCAGTTGGCGGCGGCGGGCGGTAGCGCCTCGTCGGCGACGTACGTGCCCATCGGCATGATCACCGGCTCGGGGCCGGTCGCGTCCACGTACGGGGTGGGCGAGTCGGCGACCGCGAACTGGGTCCGGTACAGCTCGGCGTAGAGCCCGCCGACCGCCACCAGCTCGTCGTGCCGCCCCCGCTCGACGATCCGCCCGCCGTCGAGGACCAGGATCTGGTCGGCGTCGCGGACCGTGGAGAGCCGGTGTGCGATCACCAGCGCCGTACGCCCGGCCAGCGCCACCGACAGCGCCCGTTGCACCGCCGCCTCGCTCTCTGAATCCAGGTGCGCCGTCGCCTCGTCGAGGATGACGATCGACGGGGCCTTGAGCAGCAGCCGGGCGATGGCGATGCGCTGCTTCTCGCCGCCGGAGAACCGGTAGCCGCGCTCCCCCACGGTGGTGTCCAACCCGTCCGGCAGTGACCGGACGAGGTCGGCGACCTGGGCGCCGGCCAGCGCGGCCCAGATTTCGTCGTCGGTGGCGTCCGGCTTGGCGTACCGCAGGTTCTCGGCGATCGTCTCGTGGAACAGGTGCGAATCCTGGGTGACCACACCGATCTCGTCGCGCAGGGAGGCGAGCGTCGCGTCCCGCACGTCCACCCCGCCGACCAGCACCTGGCCGTCGGTGACGTCGTAGATCCGGGAGATCAGCATGGACAGCGTCGACTTGCCGGCGCCGGACGGGCCGACCAACGCGACCATCTGCCCCGGCTCGACGCTGAACGAGACCCCCTTGAGCACCGGCTCGTTGACGGTGCGGTCGAGCGTGGCGACCTCCTCCAGCGAGGCGAGGGAGATCTCCGCGGCGCTCGGGTAGCGGAACCGCACGTCGCGGAAGTCGACCCGCCCGGCGCCCCGGGGCACCGGCACCGCGTCGGGCTTCTCCACGATGCCCGGCTTCAGGTCGAGCACCTCGAAGACCCGGTCGAAGGAGACCAGCGCGCTCATCACGTCCACCCGGACGTTGGAGAGCGCGGTGAGCGGCCCGTACAGGCGGGTGAGCAGCAGCGCGAGGGTGACCACCGTGCCGGCGCTGACACCGCCGGTCACGGCGAGCCAGCCGCCGAGGCCGTAGGTGAGGGCCTGGGCCAGCGAGGCGACCAGCAGCATCGCCACGAAGAACGTCCGCGAGTACATGGCGGACTGGATGCCGATGTCGCGCACCCGCTCGGCCCGACCGGCGAACCGGCGGGCCTCGATGTCGGGTTGCCCGAAGAGCTTCACCAGCAACGCGCCGGCCACCCCGAACCGCTCGGTCATGGTCGCGTTCATCTTGGCGTCGAGGTTGTACGCCTCGCGGGTGATGTCGGCCAGCCGCCGCCCGACCCGGCGGGCCGGAATGATGAAGATCGGCAGCAGCACCAGCGAGAGCGCGGTGATCTGCCAGGAGAGGGTGAACATCACCGCGGCGGTGAGCACCAGTTGGATGACGTTGCTGACCACCCCGGACAGGGTGGACGTGAACGCGCGCTGCGCGCCGAGCACGTCGTTGTTGAGCCGGCTGACCAGGGCCCCGGTCTGGGTGCGGGTGAAGAACTGCAACGGCATCCGCTGCACGTGGTCGTAGACCCGGGTGCGCAGGTTGAGGATGATGCCCTCGCCGATGCGGGCCGAATACCACCTCTGGGCCAGCGAGAGCAACGCGTCGGCGACCGCCAGCGCGGCGATGAACAGGGCCAGCTTGACCACCAGCCGGCCCGCCTCGGCGCCGCCCCGGTTGATCGCGTTGATCACGTCACCGGCGAGCACCGGGGTGGCCACACCGATGATGGCGGCGAGCACCACGGTGGCCAGGAACACGACGATGTCGCGCCGGTAGGGCTGGGCGAAGGCGACGATGCGCCGGGCCACCCCGCGCTTGAGCCGGTGGGTGGAGACCTCGTCCCGGCTACGCATCGACCGGAGCATGCTCCATCCCGCCATGCCACCGCCGGACATCGGGTTGGACACTCGCTCACCTCCGGGTCGTCGGGCGGACCGCTTCGTCAGGTCAATTCTCCCGACGACTGTGACAACCTCGGTCGTAACCCGGATCTTCCCGTACGGTCCTTACTATTCTCCCCGGCCGGCGAGGTCACGCAGCCGCCGGGTCTGAGCCTCCCGCTCGGCGCGCTGCTGGTCGGCGTGCGACCGCCCGGCCGCGCCGGCGATCAACGCCTTGATCTCCACCACCGCGTCGCGGGCGCCCGCGAGCAGCCCGGCGGTCAGGTCGCGGACCGCGCCGTCCAGCTCGGTGGGTGGCACGACCAGCGTGGCGAGCCCGATCCGGTCCGCCTCGGCCGCGTCCAGCCGGCGGCCGGTCGCGCAGATCTCCAACGCACGGGCATAGCCGACCAGCTCGACGAGGCGCTTCGTGCCGGCCAGGTCGGGGACCAGACCGAGGGTCACCTCGGCCATCGACAGCTTCGCGTCGGCGGCCAGGACCCGCAGGTCACAGGCGAGCGCGAGCTGGAACCCGGCGCCGATCGCGTGACCCTGCACGGCCGCGACGGAGATGACGTCCGGCCGGTGCAGCCAGGTGAAGCCGCCCTGGAACTCGGCGATGCGGTCCGCGCACTCCTGCTCGGGCAGCGTGGCCAGCTCGGCGAAGGAACCCGGGCCGGACGCGCCGGCCACGGACAGGTCCAGACCGGCGGAGAACGCGCGCCCCTCGCCCCGGACCACCACCACCCGCACGTCGCCGGG
Organism: Micromonospora acroterricola; assembly: GCF_003172955.1. Taxonomy (GTDB): domain Bacteria; phylum Actinomycetota; class Actinomycetes; order Mycobacteriales; family Micromonosporaceae; genus Micromonospora; species Micromonospora acroterricola. The sequence goes on from NZ_QGKR01000270.1 coordinate 5,064, forward strand.
CAGCTCTCGCGAGAAGTCGCTCATCGCGCGCCACATCGCGGGCGTCTGGGCGTTGAGCACGTCGGGCCGGCACAACGTCACCGTGGCAACCGGCCCGTCGCAGGTCAGCCGAACCCCGGTCGCCTCGGCGGTCACCGGGCGGCCCGGGGCGCGGCGCTGGTGGACGACGCTGAGGGGCGGGTCACGCCTTCTTGCGGCGCCGGGCACCGCCGCGCTGACGCAGCTGCACCCCGGACTCGGTGAGCACTCGGTGGATGAACCCGTAGGAACGGCCGGTCGAGGCCGCCAGCGCGCGGATGCTCTCCCCCGAGGTGTACCGCTTTACCAGGTCCTTCGCGAGCGTCTGACGCTCGGCTCCGACGATCCGGCGACCCTTCTCAGTGCTGGTGGCTGTGCCAGTGGCTGCCATGCTGTGTCCTCACGTCCCAGACTGTGCGGTTCGGATACGGTCCCACCTATTAGACCGCCTCGAACGATCATGCGCCAGATATCAACTCTTCGCCAACCGACACGCTATGCAATGTCAGCTTCCCGATAGAGTGATCCTGGCGATCAGTCCCGCCGCAGCGGCCCGGCGTACCACCGTCGCCCTGCGGCAGTGCCCGTCGACGACCCGTACCCTGCGGTCGTGATCGACCTGTTGGGCACCGCGGCCGGGGCGGCCGTGGTCTTCGCCGCCACCGACATCGACGACATCGTCCTGCTGACCCTGTTCTTCGTCAGCGCACGCCGCACCGGCCGACCGCGCGCCCGGCAGATCGTGGCCGGGCAGTACCTCGGCATCGGGGCGCTGGCGCTGGCCAGCGCGGTGGTCGCCGCCGGCCTGCTGGTGGTGCCCGACCCCTGGACGGGGCTGCTCGGGCTGCTGCCGATCGCGCTCGGGGTCCGCGCCCTCGCGCAGGACGACGGCGACGAGGAACCCGCCGTGGTGGCCTCCACGCTCGGTGTGGCCGGGGTGACGATCGCGAACGGCGCAGACAACGTGGCCGTCTACGTACCCGTGTTCCGCGCCCTCGGCCCCGCCGACAGCGCGGTGTTCCTGCTGGTCTTCGTGCTGCTCATCGCCCTGTGGTGCGCCGCCGCCGCCTGGCTGGGCGGGCACCCGCGGGTGATTCGGCTGGTCGAGCGCGCCGGCCGGTGGCTGGTGCCGGCGATCTTCGTCGGCATCGGGCTGGTGATCCTCGTCGGCTCCGGCGTGCTCGGCCGGCTGGTCGAGTTGCTCGGCTGAGAGCGGCCTGGTCCGACCGCCCGCCCGGCGTTCCGACCGGGGCGGTCAGGCCAGCTCGACCAGCTCCAGCAGGTCGTCGCTCCAGGCGTCCTCGTCGCCGTCGGGCAGCAGGATCGCGCGGTCCGGCTTCAGCGCCAGCACCGCGCCCGGGTCGTGGGTGACCAGCACGATCGCGCCCGGGTAGTTGGCGATCGCGTCGAGCACCTGCTCCCGGCTGACCGGGTCGAGGTTGTTGGTCGGCTCGTCGAGCAGCAGCACGTTGGCGCCGGAACAGACCAGGGTGGACAGGGCCAGCCGGGTCTTCTCGCCGCCCGACAGCACCCCGGCCGGCTTGTTCACGTCGTCGCCGGAGAAGAGGAACGCGCCGAGAATCTTGCGCAGGTCGGTGTCGGACTGCTCGACGGCGGCGGCGCGCATGTTCTCCAGCACCGTCCGCTCCACGTCCAGCGTCTCGTGCTCCTGGGCGTAGTAGCCCAACCGCAGCCCGTGCCCCGCGTGCACCTCGCCGGTGTCCGGCGTCAGCAGGCCGCCGAGCATCCGCAGCAGGGTCGTCTTGCCGGCGCCGTTGAGGCCGAGGATGGCCACCCGGGAGCCGCGGTCAACCGCCACGTTGACGTCGGTGAAGATCTCCAGCGAGCCGTACGACTTGGACAGGCCGGTCGCGGTGAGCGGGGTCTTGCCGCACGGCGCGGGGTTGGGGAAGCGCACCTTGGCCACCCGGTCGGAGACCCGCACCTCCTCCAGACCGGAGATCAGCTTCTCGGCACGGCGGGCCATGTTCTGCGCGGCGACGGTCTTGGTGGCCTTGGCCCGCATCTTGTCGGCCTGCGCCATCAGCGCGCCGGCCTTCTTCTCCGCGTTGGCCCGCTCCCGGCGGCGACGCCGCTCGTCGGTCTCGCGCGCCTCCAGGTACGCCTTCCAGCCCAGGTTGTACACGTCGATGACCGACCGGGTGGCGTCGAGGAACCAGACCTTGTTGACCACCGACTCCAGCAGGGCGCCGTCGTGGGAGATCACGATCAGGCCGCCCTTGTGGTTGGCGAGGAAGCCGCGCAGCCAGGTGATCGAGTCGGCGTCGAGGTGGTTGGTCGGCTCGTCGAGCAGCAGGATGCCGCCGCCGTTCTCACCGGCGTCGCGGAACAGGATCCGGGCCAGCTCGATGCGCCGCCGCTGACCACCGGAGAGGGTGCCGATGGTCTGGGCGAGCGCCCGGTCCGGCAGGCCGAGGTTGGCGCAGATCCGGGCGGCCTCGGCCTCGGCGGCGTACCCACCGAGGGCGGCGAACTGGTCCTCCAGCGCGCCGTAGCGGCGGACCAGCTTCTCGCTGGCGTCCTCGGCGAGCTGAGCCTCGATCTCCTGCATCTGGGACATCAGCACGTCCAGGCCGCGCGCGGAGAGCACCCGGTCGCGGCCGGTGACCTCAAGGTCGCCGGTGCGCGGGTCCTGCGGGAGGTAGCCGATGGCACTGCGCTGGTCGATCTGGCCGCCGTACGGCTGCCCCTCGCCGGCGAGCACCTTCAGGGTGGTGGTCTTGCCGGCGCCGTTGCGACCGACCAGGCCGATCCGGTCACCGGGCTGTACGCGCAGCGTGGTGTCGGACAGCAGGATCCGGGAACCGGCACGCAGTTCCAGGCCGGTGGCAGTGATCATGTTTTCGGGCTCGCTCTCGGGGTCTGGAAGGCTGACTCGGGGCACGCGAAACGGCCGGCGGGCTCAAGGGGCCCGACGGCGCGGGGCGGTTCAGCCTTCGCAGCGCAGCACCCAACCAGTGTACCGGGCGCTCCCGGGCGCCCCTCCCGGATTACCAGTCAAGATCATCGGGTACGGGTAACGGCTATCCGGACCAGTCCGGCACTGAGGCGACACAACGACATTCACATGACAATCACCGGCATACGGCGATCGGGGTCAGCATGGAACTCAACGAGCGGGCCGAACTCGACACCTCGCAGGTCAACGACCTGGGTCGGGGCGGCGGATCCGGCGGCGGCTTCGGCATCCCGATCCCCGGCGGCGGCGGTCGCGGCGGGATCATCGGCATCGTGGTGGCCGTGCTGGTCGCGCTGCTCGGCGGCGGGTTCGGCCTGAACGCGATGACCAACGGCGACGACGGCGGGCAGGCCGGCGGCACCAAGCTGGAGGGGTGCGACCCGAGCAACGCCCAGCGCTTCGAGGACGTGCGCTGCCGCAACCTGCTTTACGTCAACAGCATCCAGGACTACTGGGAGAAGGCGTACCCGGAGCTGGGCAAGGGGACGTACGAGCCGACCAGCACCAACTACTTCGAGTCGGCGGTCAGCACCGGCTGCGGCCAGGCAGACTCCGGCGTCGGCCCGTTCTACTGCCCGGCCGACCGGAAGGTGTACATCGACCTGAGCTTCTACGACGAGCTGGCCTCCCGGTTCGGGGCCAAGGGTGAGTTCGCCGCCCCGTACGTGCTCGCCCACGAGTACGGCCACCACATCCAGAACCTGCTCGGCACCAACGAGCGGGCCGGCCAGGGCGACCAGAGCGGCCCCCGCTCCGCCTCCGTACGACTCGAGCTGCAGGCGGACTGCTACGCCGGCGCGTGGGCCAAGCACGCGACCGAGAGCAAGGACAAGTCCGGCCAGGAGCCGCTGTTCACCTCAATCACCGCGAGCGACATCAGCGAGGCGGTGGAGACCGCCGAGGCGATCGGTGACGACACCATCCAGGAGCGCTCCGGTGGACGGATCAACCCGGACCAGTTCACCCACGGCACCTCGGAGCAGCGGCAGCGCTGGTTCCGGCAGGGCTACGACCGCGGCGACCCTCAGGTCTGCGACACGTTCGGCACGGACCAGCTCTGACAGGTCCACGGCGCCGGGACGGGCGCTCCCACGGTCGATGGTGGCCGTCGGGGCGCCCGTGCCGTGATCAGGGCCAGATGCGGCGCGGAATCCCGGACCTGAACGTTTCGTGCGCGCCGAACCCGTCAGCCGGCCGGGGCGGGGTCGCGGACCAGGACGCGGACCGCCCGCGCCGCGGCCACCGCGGCGACCAGCACGGCGTGGCGTGGCTCGGGCACGTCGAGCAGCCGCTCGGCCCGCAGAGCGACGAGCGGGGCGAGCCGCCGGTCGGCGAGGATGCCGTCCACGGTGCGCCGGTCACCGCCGGCCACCACGGCGTCGAGGGCGCCCGCCTGCGGCAGCAACAGGCGTACCGCCAGTTCGACGGCCTCCCCGAGCGCGGCCTTCGCCTGGTTGTCACGCCGGCGGGCGAAGCGGTGCTGGGACCAGCCACCCGCGGCGGTGCGGCCCTGCACGTAGCGGCTGTCCACCTTGGAGACCACCAGGTCCTCCCCCGCGGCCACGCCGACCGCCACCGCGCTCTTGCGCGCGAGCAGCAGGCCGATGCGGCGTGGCGCGACGGCGGCGGCGAGGAATCCGGACAGGTCGCCGTCCGCGGGCAGGGCGTCGGCGGCACCGGGCGGGGCGTGCAACTCCGCGGTGGCGCCGTCGGGGGCGGTGAGCAGCAGGCCGTAGTCCTCGGTGCGAACGGCCGGCTGGCCGTGCCGCTCGGCGAAGCCCTCGACCCAGCGGCCGAGACGGGCGGGATCGACCTCCACCCAGCGGCCACCACCGGCAGCGGGTCGGCTCGACATCCCCCAAACCTACGACACCACCC
>NZ_QGKR01000260.1 GCF_003172955.1 Micromonospora acroterricola
CCCCCCGGCTGGCCACCCCCTGGTCAGATCCGGCCCACGGAGTCCTGGTTCTGCAGCACCAGCCAACGGCCGTGGTGGTACGTGTAGCTGACCCCGATCAGCAGCGGAACCCGGGTGCCGGTGGCCGGCACCGCGTAGACGGAGTCGAACAGCACGAAACCGGTGTGGCAGCCCACGACGGTCTGCTTGGCCACGCTGAACGACTGGGTCCAGGAGTCGTCGGCGAAGAACCCGCGCAGCCAGTCCACGGTGGCCCTCTTGCCGTCCAGCACCTCCCCGTCGGAGGCGAAGACGGAGGTGACGTCGGGGTGCAGCAGCGCGGCGAAGCCGTCCAGGTCGCGCCGGGCGGTGGTCTCCACGTACGCCCGGACGGCGCGGTCGAAGGCGCGCTCGCACCCGCGGGCGGCCGCGTCACCGGTTGTGGCGTCACCTGGGTCGGAGGTCGCGGCGGACACCGCGGCGGGAGCCGCGGCCAGCAGGCCGGCGGTGAGCCCGACCAGGGCGATCGTGCGGGCGAGCCGGCCGGCGGGGCGGGCGGAGGCAGGTGGGCGCATCCGGTTCTCCTCAGGGGCGAGTGGTTGTGCCGTCGCAGACAACCCGGCCCGCCGCAGCGCCGGCCAGTGATTCGAACCAGCTCGAATGCGGACCGCACATCGATGCCACCGCTTGTACGATCCGCGTTGTGATGGTCGCGCATCTGGACGGCCCGAGCCTCGCCCGGCTCCGGTTGGCGATCTCGCCGGCCTGGGAGGTGACGTCCTGGCTGCGGGCCGCGCTCTCGCGGTTCGGGCATCCGGTGCACGGCGATCCCGGTCCGGCCGCCCGCGCCGCGCTGCGGCACCCCGACGTGGCCCTGGTCGCGGAGCTGGTGACACCGCCCGGCCGGCTCGGCTACACGCCGGACCTGCTCACGCCGAAGCCGCCGTTGGGCCCGCTCGACGCGGTCTTCGACCAGCAGTTGGCGGCCATGGCCGCGACCCCGGCCGACGAGGTGGCGACGCAGGTGAACGAGCGGTTCCCGGCCGGCGGGATGCCGGGGCGGGTCCGCTCGGCGGTCGAGGACGGCACCCTCGCCCGGCGGGTCACCGACGGGCTGCGGCACTTCTGGCAGGCCGCGCTCGCCGAGCAGTGGCCGGCGGTGCGGGCCACGCTGGAGGCGGAGCTGGCCGTCCGGGCCACCGCGATGGCCACCGCCGGGGTGGGCAGCATGCTGAACGGCCTGCACCCGAAGGTCGGCTGGACCGGCAGGTCGCTGACCATCGAGAGCTCGTACCGGATCACCACGGCGCTGACCGGCGCGGAGCTGGTGCTCGCGCCGTCGGCGCTGGCCTGGCCGCAGGTGTCCACCCAGCTCTGCGACGAGGGCAACGCGGTGCTGGTCTACCCGATCGGCGCCGGGCGGGCGGACGAGCGCCGGGCGGGCCGGCTCGGTGACCTGGTCGGTGCGAGCCGGGCGGCGATCCTGGCGGACCTGGACGTGCCCCGGTCCACCGGGCAGCTCAGCGAGCGGCACCGGCTGGCCCCGGCCACCGTCTCCTACCACCTGGGGGTGCTGCTGCGCTCCGGCCTGGTGGTCCGCGCGCGGGAGCGGCACAGCGTGCTCTACCGGCGGTCCGACCACGGGAACGAGCTGGTCGGCTGCCGGCCGGGTCAGGGCGCGACGCGCTCGGCGAGCCGGCGGAACACCGCCTGGGTGGGCGAGCCGGGCTCCGGGACGTAGGCGATCATCTTCTGGTCGGTCTCCGGCACGTGCAGCACCCGGCACTCGAACTCCAACGGCCCCAGCTCGGGGTGCGGCACCCGCTTGACGATGGGACGGCGTTCGGCCACGTCGTGCTCGGCCCAGAGCTGCGCGAACCGGGGCGAGGTGCCGAGCAGCTCGGTGACCAACTGCTGAACCGCACGGTCGCCGGGGTAGCGGCCGTAGGCGGCGCGCAGGTCGGCGACCGAGGTGCGGACGAACCGGATCAGGTCGGGGTCGGTCCAGTGACTGTCCTCGGCGGGCCGGCGGAACATCCAGCGGATCATGTTGCGGTCCGTGGCGGGCACGCTCGCCAGGTCCCCGACGAAGTACGTGGCCAGCCGGTTCCAGGCCAGCACGTCGTACGCCGCGTCGACGAGGTACGCCGGGGTCTCGGTCATCGCGTCGATCAGGTACCGCAGGCCCGGGGTCAGCTCCCGGCTCGGCCCGGCGGCCGGCGGTGGGCTCTCCCCCGCCACCCGGAACAGGTACTCCCGCTCGTCCCGGCTGAGCAGGAGTGCCCGGGCCAACGCGGACAGCACCTGCCGGGACGGGTGCGGACCGCGACCCTGCTCGATCCGGATGTAGTAGTCGACCGACATACCAGCCAGTTGGGCCACCTCCTGCCGGCGCAGGCCGGGCGTGCGGCGCCGCACCCCGTCGGGGAGGCCGACCTCGGCGGGGCGCAGTCGCGCGCGACGGCTGCGCAGGAACGCCGCCAGCTCGTCGCGTCGCAGGCAGGTGCGGGTCATGTCCTCAAGCGTGCCTCAGCCACCGGCGGTGAGGGTGGTACCACCGGTCCCAGTCTCAGCCGGTCTCTCCCGCCGGCTCGGCCCAGCGGGCAGCCTCGGGGCATGACGACGAACACGATCGCCCTGATCACCGGGGCCAACAAGGGAATCGGCCTGGCCACGGCCCGGCAGCTCGGGGCGCTGGGCATGACCGTGCTGATCGGCGCCCGGGACACTGAGCGGGGTCGGGCAGCGGAGGAGAAGCTGCGCGCCGGCGGCGCCGACGCCCGGTTCGTGCCACTGGATGTCACCGACGCCGAATCGGTGGAGGCCGCCGCGAAGCTGGTCGAGCGGGAGTACGGCCGGCTGGACGTGCTGGTCAACAACGCTGGCATCGCGCTCGGCGACGGCGCGCGGGCGCTGCCCAGCGACACCACCGTGGCGACGCTCCGCCGGGTGTACGAGACGAACGTCTTCGGTGTGGCGGCGGTGACCAACGCGCTGCTGCCGCTGCTGCGCCGGGCACCGGCGGCCCGGATCGTCAACGTCTCCAGCGAGGTCGGCTCGATCGCGGTGATGACCGACCCGGAGGGCGCGCTGTTCGCGTTGACCTCGGTGCCGTACCCGTCGTCGAAGGCGGCGCTGAACATGCTCACCGCGATGTACGCCAAGGAGCTGCGGGACACCCCGATCAAGGTGAACGCCGCGAACCCGGGCTACTGCGCCACCGACCTCAACGGCAACAACGGCTTCCGCACCCCGGAGCAGGGCGCCGAGGTGAGCGTGCACCTGGCGACGCTGCCCGCGGACGGACCGAGCGGGCTGCTCTGGGGCTTCCAGATGGACGCCGGCGGCGGGTACGGGGTGCTGCCCTGGTGAGGGCTTGACCTGGAGTGCGCTCCAGCCGGCAGGGTGGCACGCGGGCGCCCACCGGCACGGGCGCACGAGAGGAGAACCCCCATGCGGTACCGCACGATCGGCGCCGACCCGGCGACCCGGCGCGAGGTCAGCGTGCTCAGCCTCGGCGCGATGCTGTTCGGCAGCGCCACCGACGAGGCCACCTCGTACGCGATCCTCGACCGGTACGTCGAGGCCGGCGGCACCTTTATCGACACCTCGGACAACTACGCGTTCTGGGTGGACGGCGGCCAGGGCGGGCAGAGCGAGGAGCTGCTCGGCCGGTGGCGGCGCAGCCGGGGCGTCGGCCCCGAGATCGTCATCGCCACCAAGCTGGGCGCCCGCCCGCTCGCCCCGGGGACCAGCTACCTGGACAACGCCGAGGGCCTGTCCGCCAAGGTGATCCGCGAGTCGGCGGAGCGCAGCCGGGACCGGCTCGGCGTGGAGCGGCTGGACCTGCTCTACGCGCACATCGAGGACCGCACGGTGCCGCTGGCGGAGACCGTGGAGGGCTTCGCCGAGCTGGTCGCCGAGGGAACGGTGGGCCTGCTGGGGGCCAGCAACCACCGGGCCTGGCGGGTCGAGCGGGCCCGCGCGCTGGCCGCCGCCGCCGGCCTGCCGGGGTACGAGGTGCTCCAGTACCACCGGAGCTACCTGCCGAACCGGACCGACCTGCCCAGCGAGCTGGACCCGGACGGCGAGCCGGGCGGCGTCAGCGGCGACCTGCTCAGCTACCTCCGCGCCGAGCCGGAGCTGACCCTGGTGGCGTACTCGCCGCTGCTCAAGGGGGCGTTCACGCGGGCGGACAAGCCGCTCAGCGAGGCGTACGACCTGCCGAGCGCGCCCCGCCGGCTGGCCGCGCTGCGCGAGGTGGCCGGTGAGACCGGTGCGACGGTCAACCAGGTGGTGCTGGCCTGGTTGCTGGGCGGCGACCTGCCGTCGATCCCGCTGGTCGGCGCGTCCTCGGTGGCTCAGCTCGACGAGAGCCTCGCGGCGGTGGACCTGGAGCTGACCGCCGAGCAGCGGCACCGCCTCGACACCACCTGGTGACCTACGACAAACCGCCCCGCCGGCGTCAGCCCTCTGCCGGTGGGGCGGTCAGGTCGAGCTGCCAGTCGTTGGCCCGCATCAGGTGCCCCGGCGGGTATTCGAACCCCGTCTCGCCCAGCAGGGTGAACCCGGCCTTGCGGCAGACCGCGTTCGAGGCGGGATTGTCGACCGAGGGGTAGGCGTGCGCGTAGCGGCGGGTCCGCCGGGCGCGGGCGACGTCGACGACGGCGCGCACCGCGGCCGTGGCCAGCCCCTGCCCCCGGTACGCGGGCAGCACCGCCCAGCCCATCTCGTACACCGGCTGCTCGCGCCACTCCCGGGCCCAGTAGCCGACGCTGCCCGCCCGCGCCCCGTCCGGCAGCACCAGGGTGAACATGCAGCCCTGGCCACCCTCGGCGAAGTGCACGTAGCGGTCGTGCCGGGCGAGCACCTGCTCATCGGTCTCCGGGCCGCCGGTGTGCTTGCGCGTGTCCGGTGAGTTGAGCTGCCGCAGCAGGTCGAGGTCGTCCTCGTGCCACGGCTCGATGCGTACCTGTGCCATCCCGGCCCCCTCCGTCGGCTCCATTCAAGCCGAGCCCACCGACACCGAATCCCTGAACCGCTGCCCATGCGCCTGACGGGTCGCGGCCCGCTAGTGCGGTGTCCACTAACGTTTGCCGGGTTGGCGGCCGGGGGTTTTGTCGTACCGATGGTGTTGGGTTTGGTTGTGCCTCGTCGTCGGGATCCGGCCGCGCCCCGGGTAGTGCATCGCACCGCGCGGGTGGCGTTGCGGGTGACGCCCGGGCAGCGGCGGCGGTGTTTCGGGTTGCTGCGTTCGGCTGGTGATGTGTGGGCGTGTGTGTTGGAGGCGAACGCGTGGCGGCGTCGCCGCCGGGACACGCCGTTGTCCGGCTATCAGGAGTTGTGTCGGGAGTTGGCGGCCTCAGGGCCGGGCACGTTCGCCGAGTTGGACTCGACGGGGGCGCGGTCGGTGTTGCGTCGGTTCTCCGACGCGTGGTTCGCCGCAGCGAAGCGACGCAAGGACGGTGACGTGTCGGCGGGGTTCCCGCGTCGGCGGCGGGGGTTGGTGCCGGTGCGTTGGTATCACGGCACGTTCGCCCTGCACGGGCGTCGGGTCCGGATCCCGATGGGCAAGGGCGCGTCGCCGTTGTGGGTGAGGTTGGCGCGGGAGGTGCCGTACCCGCTCGAGCAGGTCCGCTCGATCACGCTGCTGTGTGAGGGCCGTCGGCTGTTCTTGGACGTGAGTGCCGAGATTCCGATCGCGACCTATCCGGCCGGCGCTGGACCGGCCCCGGGCCGGATCGCCGGGGTGGACCTGGGGATCATCCACCCGTATGCGGTGGCCGGCCCAGACGGTGCGGGGTTGCTCGTGTCGGGGCGGGCGATCCGCGCGGAGCACCGCATGCACCTGGCTGACACGAAAGCCCGCCGCCGGGCGGTCGCCCGCCGGGCGCCGAAGCCGGGCCAGCGGGGTTCGCGGCGGTGGCGCAAGTACCGGCGCCGCGAACGCATGGTGCAGGGCCGGCACCGGCGCAGGGTCCGTCAGGCCCAGCACGAAGCCGCCCGTTCGGTCGTGTCGTGGGCGGTAGAACAGCGTGTCGGTGAGCTGCGGGTCGGGGACCCGCGTGGGGTGCTTGCCATCAAGGCGGGGCGGCGGCACAACCTGCGGTTGCGGCAGTGGCAGATCGGCCGGCTCTTGCAGGTCCTCACCGACAAGGCCACCCTGGCCGGCATCACGCTGCGCCTCGTGAACGAACGTGGCACATCCTCGACCTGCCCTGCCTGCCAACGGCGGGTACCGAAACCCCGTGGGCGAACCCTGTCCTGCCCGCACTGCCGGTTTTCCGGGCACCGTGACCTGGTCGCGGCTGCCACCATCGCCACCCGCATCCCGGGCGGCGGACCCACCACCCCGACAGCCGTTGTGCTGCCGGAGGTGCTCACGCACCGTCGAGCCGGACGGCACCTTCCCGGTGCCGGCCAGTCCCGACGTGACCCCCGCCGCCCACGGGCGGCGCGAGGATCAGTTGGCCCGCGCAGGCCCGCCCCACCACCCGGAGGGGAGTCGCTCGCCCACAAGGCGAGGATCCACAACCACCACCGGACACCCGGTGCGCCTTCGTGGAAACCGCACTAGATCCGATCTAGCGGGCCGCTAGCCGTCTCCTAGCGCCTCATGGGTGAGACCGAGAGGCCGGGAGGGGGAAACGATGACGCCGCTCAGGATCGCCGTGATCATCGGCAGCACCCGGGAGGGGCGGGCCGGGGACCGGGTCGCCCGCTGGTTCGTCGACCAGGCCGAGCGGCACGACGACCTCTCGGTGACGGTCGTTGACCTCACCGAGTACGACTTCCCGTCCAGCTACCCCGCCCAGCCGACCGCGTCCATCCGGGCGTTCGTCCGCGAGGTGGGCCGCGCGGACGCGTTCGTCGTGGTCACCCCCGAGTACAACCACAGCTTCCCCGCACCCTTGAAACAGGCGATCGACTACGCGTACGACGAGTGGCAGGCCAAACCGGTCGGCTTCGTGTCGTACGGCTGCCGGTCCACCGGCCTGCACGCGGTCGATCAACTGCGCACCGTCTTCACCGCACTGCACGCGATGACGGTGCGCGACGTCGTCGGGATCGACCTGCTCGCCGGTGAGCCGACGCCGCACTGCACCGACGAGCTGCGCCGGGACACCCGCGCCCTGCTCGACCAGCTCCGCTGGTGGGGCCTGGCGTTGCGCGACGGCCGCGCCGCCCGGCCCTACGCCTCCTGAACACGTCCAACGAAAGGTAAGGATCATGAGTAGACGCACCACCGGCCTGGCCATCGAGGCCGAGGGGCTCACCCGCTCGTTCGGGGACACCCGGGCTCTGGCCGGCATCGACCTCCAGGTGCCCGCCGGCACCGTCTACGGGCTGCTCGGCCCGAACGGGGCGGGCAAGACCACGGCCGTCCGGGTGCTCGCGACGCTGCTGCGGCCCGACGGCGGCACGGCACGGGTCTTCGGGCACGACGTGGTCACCGAGGCCGACGCGGTCCGCGGCCGGGTCAGCCTGACCGGCCAGTACGCCTCGGTCGACGAGGACCTGACCGGCACGGAGAACCTGGTGCTCCTCGCCCGGCTGCTCGGCCTGAAGAAACCGGCCGCCCGCGACCGTGCGGCCGCCCTGCTCGCCGCGTTCGGCCTGACCGACGCGAGCGACCGCCAGGTGAAGAAGTACTCGGGTGGCATGCGGCGGCGCATCGACATCGCCGCCAGCATCCTCAACACCCCCGACCTGCTCTTCCTCGACGAACCGACGACGGGTCTCGACCCGCGCAGCCGCAACCAGGTGTGGGAGATCATCCGCGCCGTGGTCGCGCACGGCACGACGGTGCTGCTGACCACCCAGTACCTGGACGAGGCCGACCAGCTCGCCGGGCGGATCGCGGTCGTCGACCACGGCCGGGTGATCGCGGAGGGCACCCCGGGCGAGTTGAAGTCGTCGGTCGGCTCCGGCACCGTCCACCTGCGACTCCGTGACCCCGCGCAGCGGCCCGAGGCGGAGAAGGTGCTCCAGGCGGCACTCGGCGTACCGGTGCAGCTCGAACCCGACCCGGTCGCGCTGCTGGCCCGGGTCGGCGAGGCCGGCACCGACCTCGACGCCAGCGCGCAGGCCGCCCGCGCGCTCGGTGACCTGGCCCGCGCCGGCATCGTCGTCGACGATTTCTCCCTCGGCCAGCCGAGCCTCGACGAGGTCTTCCTGGCCCTGACCGACCACCCCGCCGTGCCCGCCGACGAGCGGGACGACCAGCTGGAGGCAGCCCGATGAGCAACGCCACCACCACCGAACGGGCGCCGTCCGTCTACGTCCCGTCCGCCGAGGCGCTGGCGACGGTGCTCGCGCCCGGTGCCCGACCGCCCCGCCCCAGCGCGCTGGGTGCGTCGCTGACCTTCGGCTGGCGGGCCATGCTGAAGATCAAGCACGTGCCGGAGCAGCTCTTCGACGTGACCGCGTTCCCGATCATCATGGTGCTGATGTTCACCTACCTGTTCGGTGGCGCCCTCGCCGACAGCCCGCGCGACTACCTGCAGTTCTTCCTGCCCGGCATCATGGTCACCAGCGTCGTGATGATCACCATGTACACCGGCATCGGCCTCAACACCGACATCGAGAAGGGCATCTTCGACCGGTTCCGGACCCTGCCCGTCTGGCGGCCGGCCGCCCTGGTCGGCATGATCTTCGGGGACGTGCTGCGCTACATCCTCGCCGCCCTGGTGATCCTCGGCGTCGGGCTGGCGCTCGGTTTCCGCCCCGACGGTGGGGTGGCCGGCGTCGCCGCCGGGATCGGGCTGCTGGTGGTCTTCTCGTTCGCGTTCTCCTGGGTGTGGACGTTCTTCGGGCTGATCCTGCGCAGCGAGAAGTCGGTGATGGGCGTCAGCATGATGGTGCTGTTCCCGCTGACGTTCCTGAGCAACGTCTTCGTCGAGCCGAGCACCATGCCCGGCTGGCTCCAGGCGTTCGTGAACGTCAACCCGGTGACGCAGCTCGTGGCCGCGGTCCGCGCGTCGATGTCCGGCTCGTCGGACCCGTCCAGCGTGATGTGGTTGCTGGCGTGGAGCGCCGGGTTCGTGGTCGTCTTCGGCACGCTCACGATGTACCGCTACAACCGTCGCTGACCCCTGCTCACCCTGACGGGCGCTGCCACTGATGTGGCAGCGCCCGTCTGGCTTTCCGATGGCTTCAGAGCCGCCAGGGCAGCGGCTCGGGCGGCAGGTAACGGCAGGTGCTGCCGGTCGAGACGGCCTCCCGCAGGTGGCCGGCGAGCGCCGGGTGTCGCTCGTCGAGCTTGCGCAGCGTGTCCCGGATCCGCGCGGTGACCGTCTTGCGGGCGCGTTCTGCCTCGTCGCCCAGTCGGCGACTCCGGCCGGCCAGCCCCGCGGCGGCACGCAGCTCGTCGAGCAGCGCTCCGCGCTCGGCGTCCAGCGCCGCCACCTTCCGGTTGTCGTCGCGCGCGGCAGCCCGGTCGATCTCCTCGTCGAGGCGCGCCAGGTGCCGCCGGTAGCGGGCCTTCGCCTCGTCGTCCAGGACCGGGTCGGCACCCATGCGGCGGGCGGCGACCAGCTCCGGCCCGGCCGCCGGGTCGAGCAACTCCACCGCCGGCACATCGCTGCCCGGTCGGCTCAGCAGCAGATGCAGGTCGTGCAGCCCCTTGGCGTCGGGCAGGTGGACGACGGAACCGGCGTATGCGAGCTGCCAGACCGGCCCGTCGCGGCGAAACTCGTACCCCTCGACGGGCACCTCGGGCGACGCGACCTGGCGCGGCCCGACGGCCTGGCCCGACGCGGTGACCTGGCCCGACGCGACGGCCGGGCCTGCCTCGGCGAATTGGCCTGGTGCGGCGGATTGGCCTGGTGCGGCGGGGTCGGCCGGGGTGGCGGGGCTGCTG
>NZ_QGKR01000338.1 GCF_003172955.1 Micromonospora acroterricola
AGCGCCACGACGGCCGACCACGCCGCCGCCCACGGGCAGCAAGGTGGACAACCCCTACGCCGGGGCCCGTGGATACGTGAACCCCGAGTGGAAGGCCAAGGCGGACGCGGAGCCGGGCGGCAGCCGGATCTCCAACAACCCGACCGCGGTGTGGCTGGACCGGATCGCCGCGATCAACGGCACCCCGGACAGCAGCTCCAACGGCGCCTTCGGGGTGCGGGACCACCTGGAGGAGGCGCTGCGTCAGGGCGCCGGCTACATCCAGTTCGTGATCTACAACCTGCCCGGCCGGGACTGCGCCGCGCTCGCCTCCAACGGTGAGCTGGGCCCGAACGATCTGCCCCGGTACAAGGCCGAGTACATCGACCCGATCGCCGCGATCCAGAGTGACCCGAAGTACCGCAACATCCGGATCATCAACATCATCGAGATCGACTCGCTGCCGAACCTGGTGACCAACACCTCCGGGCAGGCTGGCGGCACGGCGATGTGTGACACCGTCAAGGCCAACGGCGCGTACGTCAACGGCGTCGGCTACGCCCTGGCGAAGCTGGGCGTCATCGGCAACGTCTACAACTACATCGACGCCGCGCACCACGGCTGGATCGGCTGGGACACCAACTTCGGCCCGACCGCCGACATGCTGAAGAGCGCCGCGGTCGCCTCTGGCAGCACGGTGAACAACGTGCACGGCTTCATCGTCAACACGGCGAACTACTCCGCGCTGCGTGAGCCGTACATCAAGATCACCGACAACGTGAACGGCCAGACGGTGCGGCAGTCCAAGTGGATCGACTGGAACTTCTACGTCGACGAGCTGTCCTTCGCCCAGGCGTTCCGCGACAAGCTGGTCTCGGTCGGCTTCAACTCCGGCATCGGCATGCTGATCGACACCTCGCGCAACGGCTGGGGCGGCTCCGCCCGACCCACCGGCCCGGGCGCGACGACCAGCGTCGACACCTACGTCAACGGTGGCCGGATCGACCGTCGGATCCACGCCGGCAACTGGTGCAACCAGGCCGGGGCGGGCCTCGGCGAGCGGCCCAAGGCGGCGCCGGAGCCGGGCATCGACGCGTACGTCTGGGTGAAGCCCCCGGGTGAGTCGGACGGCTCCAGCGAGCTGATCCCGAACGAGGAGGGCAAGGGCTTCGACCGGATGTGCGACCCGACGTACACCGGCAACCCGCGCAACGGCAACAGCGCGACAGGATCCCTGCCGAACGCGCCGATCTCCGGCGCGTGGTTCTCGGCCCAGTTCCAGGAGCTGATGCGCAACGCGTACCCGGCGCTCTGACCGGGTCGCTCCCGCGCCACCCGCCGCCGGCGGTAGGTGAGGCACCGCCGGCGGCAGGTCACCCAGGGTCCCCGGTCCGACCGTCACGGTCGGGCCGGGGACCCGCCCCTACGCCCGGGTCAGGGCACGATGCGCTCGATGGCCGCCCGTCCCTGCTCGGCCAGGTCGCGGCGGGCCTTGTCCAGGTTCTCCGGGGTGAGGTCCTGCCCGCGGGCCATCACCAGGTCCTCCGGCTCCCAGGGCTGTTCCGCCCCGGTGCGGATGTTGTCCCCTCCGGCGCCGGTGCCCGTCCCGGTCGCACCGGTGCCGGCACCGTACGGGTCGCCGATCAGGTCGTCGGTGTCCGGCGCGAGGTCGTCCGGCCGGTCCCGGGGCTCGGTGAAGGCCGGCGTGTCCCGGTCCGCGCCGCCCCCGGTGCGCAGCTGCGGGACGGTGCTGTCGTCGTCCACCGCCGAGGCCGTCTCCGGGCTCTCCTCCAGCGGCGGTCGGCGCTCGCGATCGGTCATGGTGCTGCCTCCTGTGTCCGACACGTTGCCTGATCCCCCCGGCGTACCCCGTGCGGCGGCGGCCATGCCCGGCGCCGGCGCAGACCCGGACGGATGCGCGCCGACCACCCGAAGGGCGGCCGGCGCGCACGGCGGTCGGTCAGGTGCCGGGCTGCTTCTCGTTGGGCGCCGGCGGCTCCGCCGGGCGCAGCCACTGCCAGAGCAGCATGAACAGGCCGAAGGCGAGCATCACCAGCCCGGCCCACAGGTTGATCCGGACGCCCTCGGCCTTGTCGATCTCGGCCCGGCTGTCGAAGACGCCGATCAGCGTCACGATGACCCCGTACGCCACGAAGAGGCCACCGATCACCCGGCGGATGTCGAACAGTCGGGCGGCGGCGGAGCGGCGCTGCTCCTCCTGCGCCTCGTCGATCAGCGGGTCCTGTGCCGGCGGCTGGCCGTCGTTGCTCATCTGCCGAACCCCTTTCCTAGAAGACCGGGATGTAGAACAGGGCGGCCAGCGCGACCGCGATCACGCCGAGCAGCACGGGGGAGCGGTACCAGACGGCGTCGCCCGCGAGCACGTCGCCCTTCAGGTCGACACCGCCCATGCCGTAGACCAGCCCACGCAGCTCCTCGTCGCGTTTCGGCGCGGTGAGCGGGGTGAGGATCGCGGCGACCACCACCGCCGTGGCGAACGCGAGGCCGGCGCCCCAGAAGCTCTCCTCCAGGTCGGAGTTGAAGTTGACCACGCCGCCCTTGTAGAGCAGGTAGAGGCTCAGCGACACGAGGGTGCCGAGCAGCAGCGACCAGAAGCCGGCCAGCGCCGTCATCCGCTTCCAGAACATGCCGATGATGAAGGTGGCGAACAGCGGCGCGTTGAAGACGGAGAAGAGCGCCTGGATGTAGTTCATGATGTTGCTGAACCCGGCCGCGATGAACGCGGTGCCGATGCCGACCACCACGGCCGCGACCGTCGCCCAGCGGCCGATCCGCAGGTAGTACTCGTCGGAGCGGTCGCGGCGGATGTACGCCTGCCAGATGTCGTAGGTGAAGACGGTGTTGAAACCGCTCACGTTGGCCGCCATGCCCGCCATGAACGAGGCGAGCAGGCCGGTGACCGCCACCCCGAGCACGCCGTTGGGGAGCAGGTCACGCATCAGCAGCGGGATCGCGTTGTTGTACTGGAGGTCGCCGCTCTCCGCGCCGAGGCCCTTCACGGTCACCAGGGCCACCAGGCCGGGGATCACCGTGACCAGGGGGATGAACAGCTTCGGGTACGCGGCGATGATCGGCGTACGGCGGGCGGCGCTCATGTTCTTCGCCGACAACGCCCGCTGCACCTCGGCGAAGTTGGTCGTCCAGTAGCCGAACGAGAGCACGAAGCCGAGGCCGAAGACGATGCCCAACCAGTGCGCGCCGAGGGGGTTGGCGGTGGTGCCGGTGTCCTGCCAGGCGTGCAGGCCCGCCTCGCCGAGCTTGGAGTCGCGGACCGCGTCCATCAGCCCGTTCACCCCGCCGACCTTCACCAGGCCGATCACGGTGACCGGGATGAGGCCGGCCAGGATGACGAAGAACTGAAGCACCTCGTTGTAGATCGCGCCGGACAGGCCGCCGATGGTGATGTACGCGAGCACGATGGCCGCGCCGACCAGGACCGCGGTCCAGAGCGGCCAGCCGAGCAGGGCCTGCATCACCAGCGCCAGGGCGTAGAGGTTCACCCCGGCGATCAGCACCTGCGCGACGGCGAAGCTGATCGCGTTGAGCAGGTGGGTGGGGCGGTTGAACCGCAGCCGCAGGTATTCCGGCACGCTGCGGACCTTGGATCCGTAGTAGAAGGGCATCATCACGATGCCCAGGAAGACCATCGCCGGCACCGCGCCGATCCAGTAGTAGTGGACCGTCATCACGCCGTACTGGGCGCCGTTCGCGGCCATTCCGATGATCTCCAGCGCGCCCAGGTTCGCCGACACGAAGGCGAGACCGGTCACCCAGGCCGGTAGGGACCGGCCGGAGAGGAAGAAGTCGACGCTGGTCCGGATCGCTCGGCGGGCGGCGAAGCCGACCCCGAGGACGGTCACGAAGTACAGGGCCAGGATGAGGTAGTCCAGGCCGTTCATGTCGAGCCGAAGACCCCCGCCGTCGTCCATCCGCGTCACCTCTCGTCCCGACATCCTCGTAATTGAGCGCGCGCCCTATTACCCCCGCGCAGGGGGTTTCACGCCTCCGTGTCGAGTCCGGCGTGTTTGGGGCGCTCCACCGGACCTGGAACGTCCGGCGGAACGGCTCGGCCCCGCGGCCGAACGTGCGGAGGCGCCCCGACCAGCCGGCCGGGGCGCCCCAGTGCCCTCGCTCAACGACCCAGCACGCGGTCCAGGAAGTCCCGGTAGCGGCGTACCGCCATCCGCAGTTGCTCGGTGTCCGCCGAGCCGGCGTCCTGCCACCCGCCCAGCGCGTTCTTCTGCGCGGCCAGCGCCGAGGCGAGCGCCTGGATCGCCTCCTCCACCAGCGACTGCGCCTCACCGGCCGCGGCGTGCGGATCGTCGACGAAGCGCAGCTGCACGTCCCGCCAGCGGTCCCGGAAACCCTGCGCCGTGTCGGCGTCGAGGAGCGTGGCCGGCTCGGCCGCCACGGTCGACCCGGCGGGTCGCGACGTCCCGGCCGACTGCAACGCGGCGCCGGCCCCGCCGCCGGCGAGAACCGGGTCGGCGTCCGGCGAGACCGCGTCCGGGTCGACCATCTCCGGCGTCGCGCTGCCGTAGGGCGCCGCGTCGGGCTCGCGGTCGACGCCGCTGAGGTCGCTGCGCCGCTCGGGCCCACCGTCCGTGCTACCCGCCGGGACGACGGTCCGCGACGTCGCGGACTCGTCGGCGTGGCGGCTGTCGTCGGTGTCCGGATCGGTGCCGCGGCGATGCAGTTCGGCCGTGGGGTCGGCGCGCAGCCCCTCGCGCTCGCCGTCCTCGGCGCCGTCGCCCGGCTGGGCGGTCCGTTCGGCCCGGGGGTCCGGCTGGTCCTGCGGGCGCGGGCTCGCCAGCGCGGACGCCGCCACCGCGTCGGCCACGGTGGTGGCGCCGAAGGTGGTCGGCAGGGGCCCGGGCTCGTGGAACCCGCCCTCGTCGTCGGTCCGGTCGTCGTCGACGCCGTCGCGGTCGCTGCGGCTGGCGCGCTCGTCGGACACGGACGGGTCGTCGAACCCACCCCTGTCGTCCAGCGCGTCCTCGGGCACGTCCGTGCGACCGCCCCGGTCGCCGGTCGGCGGCACCGGCACCGGCGCGGACCGGACGGCCTCCGGATGGTCGTTGCTCACCTGCGGCTCTTCCTGGCGCATCGGTGGCCTCCTCAGCGGCTCGTGGCGTCGTGCGGGCTGTCCGGGTGGCGCTGTTCGGGCGTGTGCTGGGCGACCGGCTCCTCGCCGAGCAGGTCGGCGAAGAGCGCCCGGTAGTGCACGACCGCCTGGCGCAGTTCCTCGGTGCTCGCCTCGCCCCGGGAGTTGCGCAGGTGGATCTCGTGCGCGTCGCGGTAGTTCGTCAGCGTTCGAGCGTGTTCGACGGAGAGATGGGCGATCTGGTCGGAGAAGTCCCCAGTCGGGTAGCCCCGCTCCTCGATGAGGCGGGTGACCAGCTCGTCCGCGTCGCCCACGGTCTCACCCGGCGAGTCGATGAAGCGGACCTGGAGTTCCTCCCAGGCGGCGGCGTAACGGGCCCGGGATTCCGGGTCGAGCGGGGTGAGTGTGAGTTCGGCGTGCCGGCGTTCCCGGTCGCGCAGCTCGCGCTCCGCGGCGGACCGGCTGTCCTGCTCGGCCACCACCCGGTCGTACTCCGGCCCGAACCGGCTGCGCAACGCGCGGCGCCGCGCGACCGACCGGACGGCCACGGCCAGCGCCGCGACGATCACCAGCACGACGAGCACGATGACGATTACCTGCGTGGACGACATGGGCTCCTCCTTCGTCACGTGGTATTCCCTCCGCGCACTGATCGCCAATCCCGATCCGGGCCACTTTCCTTGGCCGGCCGGCGGTCGGTGTCACGGACGGTGTCCCCGTTCGGGCGATGACGAGGGCCACAGCGCGGCATCCGACTAAAACTTGACTGATTCCAGAAAACGCGCTTGGGTGGGGTGATGCCCGGCGGGGACGACCACGACCACCCCGTCCGCTCCGAGTGCGGGGCGACCGTGACCGGAGCGTCGCTCCCCGGCCCTGCCCCGGGCGCAGAGTTCGTCGCCGCCGTCACCAACGTCCCCCGTTGGGGCCGCTGCCCCGACCGTCAGTCGCAGGACCGATCAGGCACGCCGCACCAGGCATCTGGAGGAGAACGATGAGCGACCCACAGGCCGGCAAGCCGATTCTCACCACCCGCCAGGGCCACCCCGTCCACAACAACCAGCAGCAGCGCACGGTCGGCTCGCGCGGCCCCGCGACGCTGGAGAACTACCATTTCCTGGAGAAGATCAGCCACTTTGACCGGGAGCGGATCCCCGAGCGGGTGGTGCACGCGCGCGGCTTCGTCGCGCACGGCGAGTTCGAGGCGTACGGGACGATCGGTGACGAGCCGGCGTCGACGTACACCCGCGCCAAGCTGTTCCAGACCAAGGGCAAGAAGACCCCGGTCACCATCCGGTTCTCCACCGTCATCGGCGGCCGGGACTCCTCCGAGGCAGCCCGCGACCCCCGCGGCTTCGCGGTCAAGTTCCGCACCGAGGACGGCAACTGGGACGTGGTGGGCAACAACCTCCAGGTCTTCTTCATCCGCGACGCGATCAAGTTCCCCGACGTGATCCACGCGCTGAAGCCGGACCCGGTGACCTTCCGCCAGGAGCCCAACCGGATCTTCGACTTCATGTCGAACACGCCCGAGTCGATGCACATGCTGACCTGGCTCTTCTCCCCGTACGGCATCCCGAAGAACTACCGCACCATGCGGGGCTCCGGGGTCAACACCTACCGCTTCGTCAACCCTCAGGGCGAGGGCGTGCTCGTCAAGTTCCACTGGATGACCCAGCAGGGCGAGCAGAACCTGACCCAGGCCGAGGCCGACGCGATCCAGGCCACCGAGCTGGGCCACGCCTCCAAGGACCTCTACGAGGCGATCGAGCGCGGCGAGTACCCGCAGTGGGAGCTCAACGTGCAGATCATGAGCGACGACGAGCACCCGGAGCTGGACTTCGACCCGCTCGACGACACCAAGATCTGGCCGGAGGAGCAGTTCCCCTACCTGCCGGTCGGCATGATGACGCTCAACCGCAACATCACCGACCACCACAACGAGAACGAGCAGATCGCCTTCGGCACCGGCGTGCTGGTCGACGGCATCGACTTCTCCGACGACAAGATGCTGGTCGGGCGGACGTTCTCCTACTCGGACACCCAGCGCTACCGGGTCGGCCCGAACTACCTCCAGCTGCCGGTCAACCGGCCGCGCGAGGACGTCCAGGTCAACACCAACCAGGGCGGCGGCCAGATGTCGTACGGAGTGGACAACCGGGGCGCCAACCCGCACATCAACTTCGAGCCGTCCTCGGTCGCCGGCCTCCACGAGGCGGACGAGTCCTACCGGGAGTACCGCCCGTTCGTCTCCGGGCAGATCATGAAGGCCCCGATCGAGCGGCAGAACAACTACTCCCAGGCCGGCCGGCGCTTCCGCGAGATGGCGGACTGGGAGCGCGACGACCTGATCCTCAACCTGACCACGCTGCTGGCCCAGTGCGACAAGCACATTCAGGAGAAGATGGTCTGGCACTTCAGCCAGTGCGACGAGAACTACGGCCGGCGGGTCGCCGAGGGGCTCGGCATCGCCGACAACGCCTGACCCGTACCGCACCACCACGAGCGCCCCGCCGGCCCGCCGGCGGGGCGCTCGTCGTACCGGACGGGTGCATTCCGGAGCGTCGATGTCGGCGCGACAGGCGGTAGTGCAACGGCGCGCGATTACGTATCCTGCCCAAGGCGCTCACGCCGGTGCCCGGCGTCACGGCCGGGCGCAGCCGACCGGGGCGCTGCCCGGCGGTGCCGGCGCCCCTCCTGCCACCCCTGCACGGGCGAGGTCTGATGAGAACCCGCGACTGGCCGATCCGCTCGAAGCTGACCGCGTTGGTCGTCGCGCCGGTGACCGCGCTCCTGGCATTGTGGATCTTCGCGACCACGCTGACCTTCGGGCCCGCCCTGGACCTGCTCTCCGCCCGCACCCTGCTGTACGACCTGGGCCGCCCCGGCGAGACCGTGGTCACCGAGCTGCAGCGGGAACGCCGGCTCTCGGTGGTGCAGCTCGCCGGCACCACCGAGCTGCCGGCCCTCGCCGAGCAGCGGCAGCGCACCGACCGGGCGATCACCGAGCTGCGCCGCCGGGTCGACGGGGAGGAGCTGCGCGACGCCGCCGACGACCTGCTCGACGCCCGCGTCGACCAGCTGGTCACCGCCCTGGCGGCACTGCCGGCCGGCCGGGACTTCATCGACGACCGCAAGGTGGACCGCGCCGGCGCGATCGGCCTCTACAGCGGCATGGTCGCCTCGGCCTTCCAGGCGTTCGCCGGCATGGCCAACCTGACCGACCCCGACCTCAACCGGCAGGCGCTGGCGCTCACCGCGCTGGGCCGGTCCCGGGAACTTCTCGGCCAGGCCGACGCCCTGCTGGCCGGCGCGCTGACCGCCGGCCGGTTCGCCGAGGGGGAGCACGCCCGGCTCGTGCAGGCCATCGGCAACCAGCGGTGGCTCACCGAGAGCGCGGTGGCCGACCTGCCCGAGGCCGGCCGGGCCGCGTACCAGCGGCTGACCGAGAGCACGGCGTTCACCCGGCTGCGCGCCATGCAGGACGCGCTGGTCGTCGCCAACCGGTCCGGCCGGCCACAGGTGGACGCGGCGACCTGGCAGGCCAGCCACGACGCGGTGCAGCAGCAGCTACGCGACTTCGAGCTGGCCGAGGCCGACGAGCTCACCGACCGCTCAGTGCCGATGGCCGTCGGGATCCTGGTCCGGCTGGCCGCCGCCGGGGTGCTCGGGCTCGTCGCCGTGGTGATCTCGGTGCTGGTGGCGCTGCGGGTCGGCCGGACGCTGGTCCGCCGGCTCAGCGGTGTCCGCACCGCCGCCCTGGAGCTGGCCGAGCACCGACTTCCGGACGTGGTGACCCGGCTGCGCCGTGGCGAGCAGGTGGACGTGGCCCGGGAGGCGCCCCCGCTGGAGTACGGCCACGACGAGATCGGCGAGGTCGGGCGGGCCTTCACCGAGGTGCAGCGCACCGCGGTCCAGGCCGCGGTGGACGAGGTCACCCTGCGCCGGGGGCTCAACGAGGTCTTCCTCAACATCGCCCGGCGCAGCCAGGGCCTCGTGCACCGGCAGTTGCACCTGCTGGACCGCATGGAACGGCGCGCCGAGGACCCGGACGAGCTGGCCGAGCTGTTCCAGGTGGACCACCTCGCCACCCGGCTCCGCCGCCACGCCGAGGACCTGGTCATCCTCGCCGGCTCCGCGCCGGGCCGGGGGTGGCGCAACCCCGTCGCGATGGTCGACCTGGTCCGGGGTGCGAGCTCCGAGGTCGAGGCGTACGAACGGGTGGACATCACCTCCGTGCAGCCGGCCGGCGTGCTGGGCCGGGCCGTCGGCGACGTCATCCACCTGCTCGCCGAGCTGATCGAGAACGCCACCGCCTTCTCCCCGCCGGACACCAGGGTCACCGTGACGGGGGAGCGGGTGACGAACGGGTACGCCCTGGAGATCACCGACCAGGGGCTGGGGATGTCCGACGCCGCGCTGGAGCGCGCCAACACCCGGCTGGCCAGCTCACCCGAGTTCGACCCGGCGGAGAGCGCCCGGCTCGGCCTCTTCGTGGTGGCCCGGCTGGCCGCCCGGCACGGCGTACGGGTGCGGCTGCGCCCGTCCGGCGAGGGTGGCGTGACGGCCGTGGTGCTGGTGCCCACCGACCTGGTCACCGCCGAGCCACCGGCCGGCCCCGACCCGGCGACGCTGGGCGCCGCGCCGGCCGGTGCGGACCGGCGGCTGGCCCGGACCGGTGTGCCGGTGGACGGCGCGGCGGGCCGGCTGCGGG
>NZ_QGKR01000330.1 GCF_003172955.1 Micromonospora acroterricola
AAGAGACAGGCACGGGCGGGCAGCGCGACGGTCACCCGGACGGCCTTCACGATCGCCGGGATCGAGCCGATCAGCAGCACCAGCCCCCAGATGATGGCGACCACCGCGAAGACCAGCGCCGCCACGTCGTCGACGATGCTGACCAGGATCACCGGCACCAGGTTGTGCAGGAACTCCAGCACGATCGTGCACAGCAGGGTCGTGAGGATCAGCAGCACGAGGCCCTTGTTCTGCAGGAAGCGCGGCTGGGCCAGCACCAGCAGCCCGGCCCACACGAGCTTGAGCAGCAGCACCAGGCCGAGCAGCACCGCCGCGTCGCCGACCGGGAAGAACCCCCACAGGGCCAGGTACGCCAGCGTGCCGAACGGCACGGCCAGGAACAGCGACACCATGATCATCAGTTCCACGAACGCGATGACGAGCGCGACCAGCCCGACGATGAGCAGGATGATCGAGAAGATCAGGGTGGCGACGCCCTGGACCCGGCCCTGGACCCGTTCGGGCAGCAGCAGACCCAGGCAGAACAGCCCGGTGCTCCAGACCGCCACCGCGTCGATCAACCCCAGGTAGCCGGTGCCCCGGCCGGACGGCTCGCTGACGCCGGACACGTCGTCGATCTCCACGTCCAGGGCGCCGGCGCTGTCGGCCAGCGCCGCGCCGGCGTCGGCGCCGCCCAGCAGCAGCCCGGCGCCCAGCTCCACCCCGATCGCCAGGACGATGGCGAGCATCGCCAGCAGCAGGAACGGCTTGCGCAGGTCACCCACAGCGCACCTCCTCCGTCAGGACGTGGCCACGGTGACCGTGCAGCCACCCAGGCCGGGACACGTCACGGCCACCTCGGTGGCCTCGTCGACGGCGACCTTCGCCACCGCGCCGGTGCCGTCCGGCGCCGGATCGACCTCGTCGCGGATCGTGAAATCGGCGTCGCCCGGCGCCGGCGCGACGACCGTGAACCGCGCCGCGCTGCGCAGCACCAGGGTGCGCAGCCCACCCGGGTCGGCGACCCGCAGCACGCAACTGCCGGAGAAGACCAGTCGGCCCGGCCCGTCGGCGCAGTCGGCGCTGACCGAGGCCGGGTCCACCGCCGACCGTTCGCCGCCCAGCGCGCCCAGCCGCTCGATCAGCCCGTGCCGCGCTCCCGGGTCACCCCGGTCGTCCCGGCCCGCGCCGACCGCGACCACGAACAGCCCCACCAGCAGGACGGCGAGCAGCCCCAGCAGCGCCTTCTGCCGGCCGCTCATCGCGCGGCGGCCGGCGGCGGGACCTCGGTGAACCGGATCGCGTCGACGCCCGCGAAGTAGCGGTTGGTGCCCTGCGTCTTGCCCACCACCAGCAGGGTGACCCGGTGCGGTCCCTTGGTCAGCCGCACGGTGCCGACGTCCAGGAACTCCGTCTTCTGCACCTTCGGGGTGAACCCGAGGAAGGTGCCGCCGACCTGGTTGCCGTCGATGGTGAAGACGGTGTTGGCGTAGTCGAAGGAGGTGGTGCGGACCGCGGCGAAGCGCCAGGTGGCGTCGGCGGGGATCTGCACCGTCACGGTCACCTGGTCGCCGATGGCCAGCCCCTGGAAGAAGAGCTGCCGGTCCTCCGACCAGGTCACCCCGCAGCAGTTCGGCTGCACCACCACGGTGGCCGCGCTGGCCCGCGGGGACTCCACCACCGCGGCGTCCACCAGGTTCTCCGCCTCCACGGTCACCACCCGCGGCTCGCCCGGAGCCGGGTCGTCGCCGCGCGTCAGCAGCACGATCCCCACCGTCACCACCACCAGCACCAGCGCCGCCGCGGCGGCGATCCACGGCCACGGGGTACGCCGGGGCGGCGCGACCGCCCGCACCTCGTAGGTGACCCGGCCGCTGGAGCGGGAACTCTCCTCCGGCGCGGTGTTCGCCGAGTACGCGAACCCGGTCATGTCGTAGCGCCGGGGCGGGGTGCCCGGCGGGACGGCGAGCTTGACCAGGAACGACACCGAACCCTGCCCGGGCACCACCCGCTGCGGCTCGGTGACCGTGAACCAGGCCCGCTGGGAGCCGTCGCCGGGCGCCACGTCGAACACCACCGTGTCCGGCGCGTTGCCCGGGTTCGAGACGGTGAACGTCAGCTCACCACTGTTGCGCGGGTCGAGGGTGAACTGTTCGGCGGCGGCGACGACCGCCCACTCGGTGGTCATGACGACTCCTCTGCGACGACGATCTCGACGGTGGTCGAGGCGGGCTTCTCCGCCTCGACGATGCGGGTGATCACGGCGAGCTGACCGGCGGCGGCCGCCGGTACCCGCACCACGACGTGAAACGGCCGGTCGGCCGGTTCGTCCAAGGCGAAACCACTGACACCGGTAGCCACCTCGAGAGCTCTTCGCATCCCGTAGGGGGTGCCGCGCCAGCGGGCCAGCAGCGCCCCGTTGGCCACCAGGTCCCGCAGCCGGCCCACCGGCAGCGGCAGTGGCGCGTCCGGGCGGGGCGAGGCCACCACGTGGTCCATCGCCACCCAGCGGGTCAGCCGCACGACCAGGGAGTCGGGCGCCCGGTACGGGTCGAACAGGGCGTCCACCTCGGCGAGGATCTCCTCGTCCGGGGCGTGCAGCCCCTCCATCACCTCCAGCAGCGCCCAGAGCACGCTGCCCGGCACGCAGGCCCGCTGGTACGCGGCGGGCAGCAGCCGCTCAATCGCCGAGCGTCGCATCCTGCCGCACCACCTCGATGTCGTGCTCGCCGGAGCAGAGCAGCCACGTGTCGGGGACGGTCACCACGTCGGCGGTGGCCTGGTTGGCGCTGGCGGTCCAGTCCACCGCGCCGGCGCTGCGGTACACGCCGCGTGCGCCGCCGGCCAGGATCAGCCGCTCCGCCTGGTCGGCGCCGGTCGCCCCGCCGCCGCTGACCGCGATGGCGTCGACCGGCTCGAACCGGGTCCGGTCGCGCAGGGGCAACCCGCAGTTGACCATCACCGGTTGCCACTGCGGCTGCGCGGCCAGGGTGTCCAGCCGCAGCACGCCGCCGCTCTGCGTGGCCGCCACCGCGAGTGCGCCGGCGAACGCCATGTCCCGGCACGTGCCGCCGATCCAGCCGCCCTGCACCGACTGCCACTGGACGTCGGACTCGAACAGCCGGGTGCGGTGGCAGCCCTGACCCGGCTTCTTCGGGTCCGGCTCGCCCGCGCCGCTCCACAGCAGGGTGGCCGGGCCGTCGTACTGCACCGCCAGCACCCGGTTGTCCACGTTGGAGAGACCGACGTGGGCGAAGCTGCCCGGCCGGCCACCGGCCGTCGACAGGTACACCCCGAAACCGGCCTGCGCGGCCACCGCCACACCCGGTGCGCCCCGCTCGGAGACGAAGGTGCGTACCGCGTAGAACCCCCGGTCGGCGTCGGACGGGTCGACGAGGATCTGCAACGGCACCGCGCCGGGCAGCAGCGACACCTCGTACAGGCCGGTGTCGGTGGCCACCAGCAGCGCGCCCGCGCCGTCGCGGTCCAGCCAGGCCACGTCGGAGATCCGCGAGTCCAGGTCGGTCAGCAGCGACCACGTCTCGCCGAGGTCGGTGCTCAGGTGCACCCGGGAGCCGCCGGAGGCGCGCAGCGTCACCACGGCCACCGAGCCGGGACGCGGCACGATGCCCGGCCGCGCCGGCGCCGGGGCCGGCGCCACCCGCAGCACCGTCTCGCCGTCGAACCGGCCGGCCGGCTCCCAGCCCGCGCCGGCGTTGCTGGAGCGGAACAGCACCGGGCCGCGACCGGCGTACCAGGTGCGGGGCTGGTACTGGTCGACGGCGAGGGCACGTACGTCGGCGTCGGGCGCCTCGTCGACCACGAACCGGACCGACTCGACGTAGCGCACGCCCGGCTCGGCGTGCTCCAGCAGCCGGTACACGTTGGACGCCCGCAGCGGCTCCCCGAACGGCCAGCCCGTCGGGCTGAGCGCGGTGGGCAGCGGGCTCAGCGTCTGGTGCAGCCGGTCGTGGATCCGCCGGCGGACCGCGTCCACGTCCTCCTCCCGCCGGACCACCACCCGGGCGCGCACCGAGACCGCCTTGAACCGGGCCCAGGTCGCCCGGGACCGGATGCCGACCATCCGGCGCTCCTCGAGATCCGACTCCACCCGGCGCCGCGCCTCGGGCACCTCGTGCTCACGCAGCACCGCCACCGGCAGCCGGCCACCGGGACGCGCCGTCGGTGGCACGTACGGGACCAGCACCACCTCGACCTCGCCGGGCCGGGCGAAGCTGTACACCGCGGCGCGGGTGAACGCCCGGGCCCGGGCCACCGCGCCGGAGCTGGTGGCCAGCACCTCGAAGTCGCGGGCGGTGACCGCGCGCTGCTGGGCGAAGAACTCGTACGGGCCGCGGAGCAGCACCGACTCCAGCGCCTCCATCTCGCGCCCGCCGGCAGCCGGCGCGGGGTTGTCGACGCGTACCCCGGGCAGCGGGTCGCGCAGGCTGGTGAGCGTGCCCGCCGCGACGTTGCCAGCCGGTCCGCCGCCGGCCCGGTACCAGAGCCGGATCTGCCGCCCGGCCGGCGGCACCGCCGCCACGGTCACCGGCGACCGCGCCGGATCACCGGCGACGGTCGCCCCGTCCGGTGTGAGGTCCGCCGGCGCGGCCGGATCGGCCGGCGCGGGCTCGCCGGGGACCGCCGGGTGGGCCGGTCCGGCCGGGACCCGCAGGTCGAGGGCGGGGGCGAAGGTGACCGTTCCCGAACAGCGGTCGACCAGGTACACCTTGGCCTGCGGGCCCAGCCCGGCGAAGCTGTCCACCGGCCGCCAGATCTCGAACGTCCGGCCGTCGTGCTCGCGGGCCGCCGCGCCCAGCTCCACCGTGCCGGCCGGCACCTCGACGCCGAGCAGCAGGTCCAGCGGCTCGGCGGTGTGCGCCAACGGGGCGCGGGCCGCCCGCAGCACCTGGCCCGGCTGCCCGGTGCCGGCGCCGAGCAGCTCCGCCTCGACCGGCTCGCAGTGGTGCATCCGCACCGTCACCGACGCCTCCCCGGCGGGCAGTAGGGCCGGCTCGGTGGTGACGAACACGACCGGCCGGGGGTCGGCGCCGCGGGCCGCCGCGACCCGCAGGCCGGCCGGGATCCGCACCGCGCCCCGGTCGGTGCCGCTGCGGGTGAACCGGACGTCCGCCCACGCCGCGGTGGGCGCGTGCCGGGCCACCCCGAGCAGGTTCAGGAACGAGACGTACGCCTTCTCCGGCAACTGGTTCAACCGGTAGATCATCACCTCGGTCAGGTGCGCGAACGCCTCCACCAACGCCATGCCGGGGTCGTGCGCCGACAGGTCCGTCCAGGCCGGGCAGGACTGCCGGATCCGCTCGCGGGCCTCGGTGACGAGATCGAGGAACCCGCGGTCGTCCAGGTGCGGCACGGGCAGCGTCATGATGGTCCTCCCTGAGCCGGTTCGTCGATCGGGAGCAGGTCCACGGAGAAGACGAGCTGTCCGGGCGTCAGGCTGGCCCGCACCCGGTAGTCCAGCCGGATCACCAGCCGCCACGCGTCGTCCGGGTCCGGCCCGGCGTCCACGTCGATCACCTCGACCCGGGGCTCCCAGCGGGCGATGGCCTGCCGCACGTAGTGGATGGCCAGCCCGGCGGTCGTGTCGTCGTTCGGCGCGAAGATCAGGCGGTGCAGCCGGGAGCCGTACCCGGGCCGCATCAGCCGCTCGCCCGGCGTGGTCGACAACAGCAGAAACAGCGCCTGGCGTACGCTCTCGTCGCCCTCGGTCATGGCGATGCCGCCGGCGGCGGTGAGCGCCAGCCCGCCGGACCGGCCGGCGTCGAAGCCCGCGCCGACGAAGCGGAACGCCCTCACCGGTCCGCTCCCAGGAACCCCTGCCCCGGGTCGCGCACCGTGTGGTGGACCAGCCCTGGCGGCGTGCCGTTGGTGAACCCCTCCAGGTGGGAGAGCACCACCCGGTGCCCGTCGACCCGCAGCCAGTCGCTGTAGCCGACCCGGACGGTCAGCGTCTTCGTGCACGGCTTGATGGTCGGGCCGTAGTTCGGGCAGGCGACGATCTTCCGTCCCTCCGGGTCGTCGTCCACCAGCGCCGGCACGCCGGCGATGGCCACCCACCGCTGCGAGGGCCGGTTCTCGACCCGACCGTCGTGGTCGCACGTGATCACCGAGTCGCGGTGGATCCAGCGCATCAGCCGCCTCCTTCGTGGTGCGCGCGGGCGAGCGCACGCGCCCGTTCCGCCGCGGTGGTCGGGTCCTCGGTCGACTCGGCTTGCAGGAAGTCCACGCTGCGGGCGCGGACCACCATGGCCCGGCCGGGCGCGGAGATCACCAGGTCGGTCGCCGCGTGCAGGGTGGCCAGGTCCGGCGTGAGTTCCAGCCAGCTGCCGCCCTCGGTGGCCAGTCGCAGGCTGCGCTGGACGTCGTCGACCACGATCGACTGCCCGCCGGCGGTGCGCAGCGTCCAGCGGCGGGCCCGGCCGTCGTCGATGCCGGCGTCGTACGGCTCGACGGCGCCGAACAGCGAGCCGAGCACGATGCCCGAGGCCGGCTCGCCGCCGGGCAGCACCACCAGCACGGTGTCGTCCGGGTCGGGGAGCGCCACCAGACCCTTGCCGCGCCCGGCGCCGGGGCACAGCACCGCGAGCCAGCCGGCGTCGAGGTCTCCGTACGCCGGCAGGGTCAGCCGGACCCTGCCCAGCCCGTCCGGGTCGGCGACGTCGGTGACCGTGCCGAGGGTGACCACCGCACCGGCTCCCGACCCGCTCGGCGGCGCGGCCGGCGGCATGGTGGAGAACCGGGTCAGGTGCCCGTCGCCGTCCACGGTGTGCACCACCTCGGTCAGCACGTACGCCCCGGCGACCGCGTCGGGCACACCGGTCAGGTCGACCCGCCGGCCCGGCCGCAGCGCCGGGTCGCCCTCGGCCACCCCCTCGGCGGTGACCAGCGTGGCCGCGCGGGTGTCCAGCCGGGCCTGGGCCAGCGCGGCCAGTTCGTCGTCGCTGCGGCCGGGCTGGTCGACGGCGGTGCGTACCCCGTCGGCGCCCACGTCGGCCGGGTCCGGACGGTCACCGGTCGGACGGCCGCACCGTGCCTCGTCGGCCCGCTGGCTGATCGGTTCGGCGCGCTGCGGATGCCAGCCCAGCGCGGCGCTGGGGCCGCTGGCCTGGTCCAGGTTGGTGGCCAGCCGCAGGCTGTGCACGCCCGCGCCGAGGGCCAGCGCGACCGGTTCCCCGTACCCGGCGAGGGTGACCAGCCGGACCTCGTCGCCGTCGGCGGCCAGGTGCAGCCCGGCGCGGCCGGTCACCTCGCGCAGCAGCTCCAGATCGCTGTGCCGGTGCTGGAGCAGGCGCTCCAGCCTCGGCCCGTCGGTCTCCGCCGTCACCGTCAGCCCGACCTCGCCGCACAGCTCCCGGGCCAGCTCGGCGGCGGTCACCGAGGTGAAGACGCGTAACCCCTGTCGCTTGCGCAGCCGGTGCAGCGCGTCGTACGCCCGCAGGCGCAGCACCGCCGCGCCGTCGGCGGCGTACTCGACCTCCACGCAGGTCACCTCGCCGGTGAACAGCGCGTCGGGATGATCGGCGAGCCGCACGTCGAGCGCCGTGCCCGGGCGGACCGCGGGGTCGAACGCGCCGGCCCCGGCGGCGGTGGCGAGCACCAGCTCGGCCTGGGTGGGCTGGTCGAGCCGGGCGGCCACCCGCAGCGAGCGGACCCGCTGGCGGGCCGCGCCGGCCAGCTCGACGCCGTCGAGGAGGACGGTCAGCGCGCGGGGCGCGACGCTGGTCATGGCGCACCTCCCGGGCCGGTGGTGCTCGGGGGGCTGGCGCCGGTTGGTGCGGGGCCGGTTGACCGGCCGGTCGCGGCACCCCAGGCCGCGGGCGCGGTGGCGATCGAGGCGCCCACGAACGATGCGCCAGCGCCCACCGCGCCGGCCACCGCCCGCGCGACCCCGGCCACCGCGCCGGCAGGCGTGGAACCGCTGCCCGGGGCGCCGCCGACCGGGGTGCCGGGCGGCGGCACGGCCAGTGTGGTGCCGGCCGGAACCGCCAGGGGATCGGTGATCCGGTTGTGCTCCGCCAGCAACCGCCACCGCAGCGGGGAGCCGAGCGCGTCGTTGGCGAGCAGGTCGAAGCGCACCCCCGAGCGGCCGGGCTCGGCGGCGCCGTCACCGGCGGCGACCACCGCGCTGCCCGGTGCCGCGGTCGGTGTGCTCGCCGCCGCCAACTCCTCGGCGAAGCCGGCCTCCGCCTGGTCCGCCGTCTCGGCCGCCCGGACCAGCTTCAGCCGCAACCAGGAGCGCCGCGGCGAGCCGGTGCCGGTGAACGCGTCGAACCGCTCGGCCACCGCGATGATCACGCCGGGCACGTTCCAGGTCTTGCCCCAGACCAGCCGGACCAGCGGTGGCCGCAGCCACCCGTGCTCGGCGGTGGAGTTCTCCGCCAGCATCCACAACGGGCGGGTGAGCGCCCGAACGTCGCCGGGACGGACCTGCGCCTCCACGAAGTCCACGTCGAAGAGCAGGTCGAGCACCAGCTCCGTCCGGCCCCCGCCGGTGAAGACCAGCGGGTCGTCGGCGAGACCGGCCCCGGTGAGCTGCCCACCGGCTGCGCCCCGGTGGCGTACCCCGGCGAGCCGGGTCACCTGAACGGTCTCCGGGTTGAGCAGGCAGTCCACCCGCTCCCCGGAGGAGTCGATGAGGAAGGCGACACGTTCCATCAGTCGCCCGCCTGTTCCCGTTCCAGCCGGCCCAGCTGGGTCGCGTCCAGCGCCGCACCGGGCACCGTCCACAGCGGGCGGTCATCCGGCAGTGCGGGCCACAGGTCACTGGCCACCGCCGACCAGGCTCCGCCGACCGTGCGCACCGAGGCGCCCGTACCGGCCCCCGCCCGGCCGCTGACCGGTCCGCCGGTTTCGTGTCCCGACCAGACCGGCTCGGTCGGCAGGGCCGGCCAGGGGCCACTGTCGACGGTACGGGCCACGCCGAGCCGGTCATTCGCGGGCGACACGCCAGCAGCGGCGGCGTACCCGACCGGTCCGTCGTCGCCGTTGCGGTCGTGCCCGTGCGGCACCCCACCCGTCGCCCGAGCCCCGCGGAGCCGCGCACCGTCGCGCCCGACCCCGCCGTCGTTCCCGAACCCGGCCTGGTCGCCCTCGATCCCACCTCGGTCGGCCCGGAACGCGTTCCGCTCGAACCGGAAACCGTTCCGGTCGCCTCCGGCCGCGCCGTGGCCGCGCTGGTACGGGTCCCTGTCGCCGGCCGGGGCGGCAGATCGTGGAAGCACACCGCCTCCGGCCGGGCCGGAGCCCTCCACGGTGTCCCCGTGTCCTCCCGAACCGGGGGAGCGGGTGCGACCGGGGGAGACCGCGTCGGCGTGCCCGGGCCAGCGGCTGAAGGTCCCAGTGGATGGGTGGGGGATCTCGGGATGGAGCACGGGCCGGCGTGGCGTGGCGGCTTCGCCCGCTCGCGCCGACCCGCTCGCGCCGACGGCAGGAGTCCCGCCCGCAGCACCCCGCAGCGCCGATCCCGCCGATCCGCCCGGTCCCGTCGAGGCCGTCGATCCTGCGGAGCCACCGAGCCCGGTCGGCGGGCTGGAACCCTGACCGACCCCCGGCCCCCACGGCGTGGTCCCGTCGGCCGTCGCTCCGCTCGCCGCCCCAAACTCCGCGCCGCCAGACGCCCGGACGCCGGGCGCGCCAGCGGAGCGACCAGCGAACGACCCGCCACCGCCGAACGACCCGTCACGTCCGACGCCAGAAGCGCCGGGTCCGTCGGGTGGCCCGACCGGGCCGCCGGAGACCGGGGATGCGC
>NZ_QGKR01000342.1 GCF_003172955.1 Micromonospora acroterricola
GTACGGGGCGGACATGCGGATCGTGGTGGTGGGGGCGAGCGGCAACGTCGGTACGGCCTTGCTGCGCCGGCTGCGCCGGGAGCGGGACGTGGAACTGGTCGGGGTGGCCCGGCGGTTGCCCGGCCCGGAGGCTGGTGAGCCGTACGACGAGGTGGAGTGGCACTCCTGCGACATCGGCGCGCCCGAGGCGGCCGGGCGGCTCGCTGAGGTGTTCGCGGGGGCGGACGCGGTGGTGCACCTGGCCTGGCAGATCCAGCCCAGCCATGACCAGCGGGTGCTGCGCCGGACCAACGTCGAGGGCAGCCGGGCGGTGTTCGAGGCGCTGGTCCGGGCGGGCGTGCCGGCGCTGGTGTACGCGTCCTCGATCGGGACGTACGCGCCCGGCCCGAAGGACCGCCCGGTCAGCGAGCGGTGGCCGGCCACGGGGGTGCCCGGCTCGTCGTACAGCGCTCACAAGGCGGAGGTGGAGGCCCTGCTGGACGGGGTCGAGCGGGATCACCCGGCGCTGCGTGTGGTCCGGCTGCGACCCGGGTTGATATTCCAGCGGGACGCGGGCGTGGAGATCACCCGGTACTTCCTCGGCCCGTTGGCGCCGGTGCGGCTGCTGCGTTTCGGCCGGATCCCGCTGGTGCCGACGAACCGCCGGCTGCGGATGCAGGCGGTGCACGCCGACGACGTGGCCGACGCGTACACCAGGGCGGTTCTGGGCGATGCGCGCGGCGCCTTTAACATCGTCGCGGACCCGGTGCTCACCCCGGAGCTGGTGGCCCGGCGCTTCCACGGCTGGACGATGCCGGTCGCGGCGCCGGTGCTGCGGATTGCGGCGGCGCTGACCTGGCGGGCGCGGCTGCAACCGGTCGACGCGGGCTGGGTCGACCTGGCCCTGAACGCGCCGTTGCTGTCCAGCGAGCGGGCGGAGACCGAGTTGGGCTGGCAGCCGAAGATCAGCGCGCTCACCGCGCTCAAGGAGCTCTTCGCCGGGATGGCCGGCGGCGGCCAGACCGGCAGTCCGCCACTCTCCGGCGCGCCGAACCTGCCCGGCCGTCCCGCCGCCCTGCTCCAAGCCCGCCCGCCGGGCCAAGGAAACCCCTACTGAACCCGGTTTCCCGAAACCGCCAGCCTCGGTGATCAAGAGGTTCGGTCAGGAAATGCGGTCCCGGTGACCGAAACCTCTTGATCACCGCGCAGGGAGCGGGGCGAGCGGGTCAGCCGGGCGTCAGCTCAGTTTGGAGCCGCTGACCGTCGGGTTGCGGGCGCCGAGGAAGAAGATGCCGGGGAAGCCCCGGGTCTCGAATTTGCCGCTCGGGTTGCGGCGCAGGGTGGACTTCTCGATCGCCATGGTGCCGGTGCGGTTGTTGCTGACGAAGAAGATCGCGCCGCCGCCCTCGTTGGCCTTGTTGTTCTCGATGATGGTGCCGGCGATCCGCACGGTGAACTCGTTGCCGTCGCAGTAGATGGCGCCGCCGCTGCCGCCGCCGGGAGTGCCGGACTTGGCCGGGTTGGCGCCGCTGCCGATCGCCTCGTTGTGGCTGAGCACGCTGTTCAGCACCACCCAGGAGACGCCGATGCTGCTCAGCGCGCCGCCGTTGGAGCAGGAGCCGCCCTGGCCGGCGGCGCCGCCGAAGGTGCTGCCCACGACGTACACCGGCTTGTTCTCGTACTGGCTGAGCACCCGGATGGCCGCGCCGCCCAGGTCGGGGCCGGTTCGGTCGCAGCGGTTGCGGACGAAGCGCGAGTTGACCACCTTGAGCCGACCGCCGCGTACGAAGATCGCCCCACCGCCGCCGCCCTCGGCGCTGTCGCCGGTCGAGTTGCCGTCGGCGAAGGTCAGGTTCTGCACGGTGAGCTGCGGGTGGTCCTGGTTCTGGCAGTGCGAGGTGGTCCAGCCCTGGGCCTCGTCGCACGTGTTCATGTAGAGGATGCGCCGCTGCCCCTGGCCGCTCAGCGTGACCCGGCCGCCGCCGTCCAGCACGACCTTGGGTCCGTTGGCGTTGCGGACCTTCGCGGTGGCCGTCATCTTGATCGTCACCGGGGCCGGCCCGCAGTTGAACGTGATGATGCCGCCGGCGGCGACGGCCTTCACCACCGCCGCGGAGGTGCAGCTCGCCGGGGTGCCGGTGCCGATGGTGCGGGTCGGCCTGGAGGTGTCCACCGCCCGCGCCTCGGCCGGCACGGTGGCGTTGCCGTTGGGGTTGCCGGCCGCGAGCGCCTTGCCGGCCGGCTTCGGGCTGGCGCTGACCCCCGGGCCACCGAGCCCGTCCCGGGCGGCCGGCGCGATGCCCTGCTCGCCGGTCGACAGCGCCTGCGGCTCGGCCGGCGGGCCAGGCTGCGAGGCGGCCGGCGCCGGGTCGCCGGCCGCGCAGGCGGGCAGCGACGCGGTGGCGACACCGAGGACGAGCAGAGCGGCAAGCGACGTCATGCGCACCCCGTGATGCTAGGAGCCCGATCGACGCCGGAGCGAATCCGCCATGCCGGCTTAATGCAGTGCTAAGCCACGCCGACGCACGGCGGGCAGCCGGCGCGGCAGGGGCGCGGCGGTCGGTGGTCAATCGTGAGGGGTGCTCAGAAGTCGGCGAACAGGTACGGCACCCGGCGCGGGAAGATGCCGCGCAGCTCGACGGCGGCGTCCGCCGGCACCTCGCCCAACCCCCGAAACGGCAGCTCGGCAGGATCCAACACCCCGTACGCCAGGGCGGAGAGCCCGGCGGCCGTGAGCGTGGCGGCCGGCGCGCGTCCACCCGTGGCGGCGGACAGCTCCAGCGAGCCGGTCGTGCCGTCCAGGAGGTGGCTGCCGGCCAGCCACCGGTCCCCGGTCAACTCGATCCGGACCCGGCCCGGCCCGGCGGGCAGCCTGTTCAAGGCGTCCAGCGACAGTAGCCGGGCCATCGGGGCGGACGAGCCCGGCCGGCCCGCCCGCGCCTCGACGTGCACGTCGAGGTCGGTCAGCCACAGCTCCGGCAGCTCGTCCGGGGCGACCTGGACGGTGACCCGCTCGACCTGGTCCACGTGCCGGGCGAAGAACTGCAACAGCAGCGCCCGGCCGAGCGGGTCGGCGTACAGCAGCTCGTTGCCGGCCATCGTGCCGCCGTGGTCGTCGATCCGGTACGTCACCGCGCCGGTGACCTCGCCGGCCACCCGAGCGGTGAGCAGCCAGTACTCGTCCTGGTCGCGCAGCCCGACCGCCCGGTAGTCCGGGAAGACCGAGAAGCCGTGCCGGTCCTGGAGGCAGCGCTCGGTGAACGCCCGCCATGTGGGGTAGCCGGCGCCGACCCGTTCCCAGCTCACCTCGCCGGGCAGTTCGGCGCGGAGCAGCAGGCCCAGGTCGGCCGGCGTGAAGGTGACCGTGCGCGGCTTGGGCAGCCCGGCGTAGCCGAACCGGGCGTAGAAGCTGGGGCGGAACGGATAGAGCGCGCTGAGCCAGTGTCCCTCGTCACGCATCTCGTCCAGGAGCTGGTGCAGCAGCTTCCGGACATGCCCCTGCCGGCGGGCCAGCGGGTGGGTGGCCACGCTGGCGACGCCCGCCATCGGCAGCACCGCGCCGCGCAGGTTCTGCCGCATGGGGATGGCCGAGCAGGCGGCCAGGGTGTTGCCGTCCTCCTCGACGGTCAGCGTCCGGTTGCCCTCCTGGTAGGGCAGGTAGTCGGGGAACTCCGCGATCCGGGCGGCACTGCGCGGCGACGACTCGAAGGCGTACGCGGCCAGCGGAAAGCTGGTGGTGAGTCGTTCCTCGGCGGTCACCCGGCGGATGGTCATTCGCCCATCTCAACCCGCCGGAATGATAGGAGCAACCGGATTGGCCCGATTCGCAGCGGTTACAGCGGTCAGCTGACGGGCAGGTGCCGCAGGTGCCGGCGGCGGCGTAGCCGGACGCTGGCGACGGCGGCCACGCCGAGGACCAGCAGGGCGGTGACGGCGAGCCCGTGCAGCAGCCCTCGATCGAGGTAGCCCTGGTCGGTGTGGTCCACGGCCCAGGTGGCGATCTCCCGGCTCGACCAGAAGGGCGTCAGTTTCGCGCCCGACCCGGCCGGGTCGATCAACATCTGCACCGTCACGACGGTGAGCAGCAGGAGCGTCCCCTCCAACTCGCGGGGCAGCAGCGCGCCGATCAGCATTCCGAACGGCGCTGCCACCCCGACGGAGCACAGCATCGCGGCGGCCAGACCGGCGTACCGCAGGTTCGCCCCGTCGATCATGGGGAGCAGGAAGAACGGCACGGCGACGACCAGTCCCACCGTCCACAGGCCGAGCATCCGCCCGAGGTAGAGATGGTGCGGGCGGTAGCCGGCCAGCCTCAGTCTCGGCTCCAGCTCGCGCGCCGCGGTGGTGGCGAAGAGTGCGGCGGTGCTCACCGCCCAGCCCACGCCGAGCAGGAGCGAGCGGACCGACTGCCCGAGGTAGGAGTCCCGCCGGATGAGGTAGAAGGTCAACGGCATCAACAGCAACAGCAGGAGTACGCCCCGACGCCGCAGCAACTCCCGCAGGGTCATCTCGGCGACGGTGAGGAGCCGGTTCACGGGTGGCCTCCCTGTGCGCCGGGCGCGAGCCACCCGGATGGTTGTGCCGGGGTCAGGTCGAGCACGGTGTCCACCCGGTCGAGTTGGTTGAGCAGGTGGGTCACCACGACGATCGCCTTGCCCGCGTCACGCAGGCGGCTGAGCTGGTCCCAGAAGTTGACATAGGTGCCCTGGTCGAAACCCTGGTACGGCTCGTCGAGCAGCAGCACGTCCGGGTCGCTGAGCGTGGACATGGTCAGGTTGAGCTTCTGTCGGGTGCCGCCGGAGAGGTGCCGGGCCAGCACGTCCCCGCCCGCCTCCCAGCCGAGCTGTCTGGCCGCCACCCGGCCGGCGCGGCGGGCCGGCCCCCGGGCCATTCCCTGGCCTGCGCCAACCAGCACGAAGTGCTCGTCGGCGAGCAGGAAGTCGGCGGTGCCGCCGGACTGGGGGCAGTAGCCGAGCCGCCCGGAGACGGTGACCGCACCATCGTCGGGTGAGATCAGCCCGGCGCAGATCCGGAGGAAGGTGCTCTTGCCGCAGCCGTTCGCGCCGATCACCGCGGCGATCTGTCCGGCCCGGACGGTCAGCGTCGCGTCCCGCAGCACCGTCCGCCGGCCGTACCGCTTGGTGATGCCCTGGGCGTGCAACCGGACCGGCCCGGGGCGCGGCCCGGGCGCGGTGCCGATGCTCTCCACGATCACGCCCGCGTACTGCCGGGGTGGACCGAAGACGACCCACGGGTCGCCACCACCCTCCCGCAGGTGTGTGGCGGCCTCGGCGACCACGTGCCGGGCGGCGTCCGCCCCGACCCGGCGCTGGTGCAGTTCGGCCGCGAACGCGCGCAGCCAGTCGTCGGAGTTCACCCGGCGACCCCCTTCGTGACGATGTCGTTCACCGGGGCGACGAAGGTGAGCCAGTCGCTGCCGCCCTGACGCAGCGCCGCGTGCCCGTCGTCGGTGAGCCGGTAGTACTTGCGGGCCGGCCCGGCGCTGCCCTCCCGCCACCGCGCGGTCACCAGGCCGGTTCGTTGCAGGCGCAGCAGCACGGGATAGAGCGTGCCGCCCTGGATCGGCCCGACGCCCGCCGCGTCGAGCGCCTGGGCGAGCTGGTAGCCGTAGGACTCACGCTCCCGCAGCAGGGCCAGGACGCAGATGTCGAGCACCCCCCGCAGCCACTGCCCGCGTCGGTCGGAATCCACCCGCCGGACACTAGCGGCGCTACCTAGATGGCACAACTACCTATCGAGTCCGCGAATCGCCGCCCGGCTGGTCGACGTCGACCGCCGAGCAGGTCAGGCGGGGTCAGCGGGTGACGACGTCCGAGACGACGACGGTGACGTTGTCCGGCGCTCCGGCGTGGTGGGCGAGCTTCACCAGTTGCTCGCCGCACTGCTGGCGGTCGGCGTACATGCCCAGCGCCGCGGCGATGGCCTCGTCCTCGACGTAGTCGGAGAGCCCGTCGCTGCACAGGAGCAGCCGGTCGCCGGGGACCACGGTGAGCACGCCGACCGCCGGTGGGGTGTCAGCGCCCTGCACGGCCCGGGTCACCAGGGACCGCTGCGGGTGGTGCCGGGCCTGGTCGGGGGAGAGCGTGCCCTGGTCGACCAGTGCCTGGACGAAGGTGTCGTCCCGGGTGAGCTGGGTCAGCTCCCCGTCGCGCAGCAGGTAGCAGCGGGAGTCGCCGACCTGGGCCAGCACCAGCGTCTCCCCGGCCAGCAGCGCGGCCGTCAGCGTGGTGCCCATCCCCTCACGGGTCGGGTCGACGGTGATGGCGGCGTGGATGCGCTGGTTGGCGGTGCTGACCACGGCGCGCAGGGCGTCGGCGGCCCCGTCGGCGTCGGTGGGCGGGGCCAGCTCGTCCAGGATCCGGATCACGATCTCGCTCGCCACCTCGCCCGCGGGCAGCCCGCCCATGCCGTCGGCGACGGCGATCAGGCGGTCACCGGCGAGGGCGGAGTCCTCGTTGTTGGTCCGGACCAAGCCGATGTCGTTGAGGATGACAGAGCGGAGGATCAGCGTCATGGGGTCAAGCTTGCCAAGAACACCCTGCCGCCGTCTCTACGCACTACTGCGTAGGGTTGAGAAATGATGCCGGTGTCCATGGTCGGACGCGCCGGCGAGCTGACCGAGCTCGTCCGGGCCTGGTCCGCCGTGGCGACCGTCGGCCGGCCGTCGCCGACCGTCGCGGTGATCACCGGCGCGGCCGGGGTGGGCAAGAGTCTGCTGGTCGCTGCCGCTGTGGACGCGTTCACGCCGCGTCCCGCGGTGATTCTCTCCGGCGCCGCCCGGGTGTACGGCCCCGCACCGTACGACTGGCTGGCCGCCGTTCTGACCGGGCGGGACACCAGCCGACTCGCCCTGCCGCCGGACGCGCTGGCCTGGTTGGCCCAGCAACCGACCGCGCCCCGCGAGCGGTACGCACCGGGCACCCTGCTCCGCCTCGCCGTGCGAACGGTCCAGCTGCTGGTCGGCACCGGCCCGGCCGTGCTGGTGGTGGAGGACCTGCACGCGCTCGATCCGGCCAGCGTCAACCTGATCGGCGAGCTGGCCAGC
The DNA here is from genome assembly GCF_003172955.1 of Micromonospora acroterricola. Lineage (GTDB taxonomy): Bacteria > Actinomycetota > Actinomycetes > Mycobacteriales > Micromonosporaceae > Micromonospora > Micromonospora acroterricola. The sequence continues at coordinate 7,046 of NZ_QGKR01000342.1, forward strand.
GTGGCGGACCTGCCCGCCCTGCTGGTGGTGGCCAGCAGGCCGCCGGCCGACGCGGTGGCACCGGAACTCACGAGCCGCGCGCTGGCCCGGCTCTGCGGGGTCCGCGGCGCGGTCCGCCAGCACCTCGGCCCGCTGCGCCCGGCCGAGGTCGCCGAGGTGCTGACCCAGGTGTACGCGGACAGCAAACCGTCCGGCCGGCTCGTCTCCTCGGTCTGGCGCTGCACCGGCGGCAACCCGTACGCCCTGACCGAGCTGCTGGCCGCGCACGGCGGGGACGGCCCGGACGCGCTGTTGCGGCGGCTGCCCGGGCCGCGTCCACCGGCGCCACGGGTCGCCCCGGTGTCGGAGGCCGTCCCACCCGTCGACGTGGAGCTGACCGGCCGGGAGGTCGAGGTGCTCGGCTGCCTGGTCGCCGGGATGTCCAACAAGCAGGTCGCAAAGGCGCTCGGCATCTCGGTGCGGACGGTGACCGTGCACGTGTCCAACCTGCTGCGGAAGACCGGCTCGGCGTCGCGGACCGAGGTGGCGCTCTGGGCGGTCCGGCGCCGTCTGCCGGTCCCCGCCCCGGTGGACGGCTGAGCCCCGGTGGACGGCTGAGCCCCGCCACGGCCCGGCCCGCGCCTCGTTCCCGACGGGCCGGGGCTCAGCGGCGCGGGTAGCGCAGCAGCAGGCTCGCGGCCACCTCCTCGTCGCCCACCGCCGTGTAGCTGTGCGGCACGTCGGAGACCCAGCGGAGGTGACCGCCGGCCGGGGCGGTGAGCGGCGCGTCGGCCGGGCCGGCGCGCAGCACCCCGGCGAAGACGGTGACGTGCTCGGTGACGCCCGGCTGGTGGGCGGGGGAGAGCTGCCCCGGCCCGGGCGCGACCCGCATCCGGTACAGCTCGTAGGTCGCGTCGGCGTCGGTGAACACCTCCAGCAGGGTGGCGGTGACCGCCGCGCCGTGCACGGTGGGGGTGGCGGCCGGCTCGGCCAGCACCGCGGTCAGCGGCACGCCGAGCTGCGCGGTGACCGCCCAGAGCGTCTCCAGGGTCGGGTTGCGGGTGCCGTGCTCCAGGCCGGAGAGGGTGGCCTTTCCGACGCCGGCGAGCCGAGCCAGTGTGGACAGCGAGATCCCCCGCTCCTCGCGCAGGGCGCGGACCCGGCGACCGACGACGGCGGGATCCACGTCGAGGCCCGGACGGCGGGCTGGTGGTGGGTGCGGCACCCGGCTATCGTGCTACAGGCTGTCGTTCCATAAACGGAACAGTCAAGGGAGAGTGGGATGGTCGGACGGGCGCAACCGGTGCTGGCCGGTGTGGTGACCGCGCTGGTCGGCTTCGCCAGCTCGTTCACCGTCGTGCTGGCCGGGCTCCGGGCGGCCGGCGCGTCGGACGCGCAGGCGGCCTCCGGTCTGCTCGCCCTCTGCGTGGCGTCCGGGCTCGCCGCCGTGTGGCTGGGCGTGCGGCACCGGCTGCCGATGAGCGTGGCCTGGTCCACGCCGGGCGCGGCACTGCTGGTCGCGACCGGGCCGCCGCCGGGCGGATGGCCGGTCGCGGTGGGCGCCTTCCTCGTCTCCGGCCTGCTGATCGTGGCGGCCGGGCTGTTCCCGCCGCTCGGCCGGGCGGTGGCCGCCATTCCCAAGCCGGTGGCCGGCGCGATGCTCGCCGGGGTGCTGCTGCCGCTGTGCACCGCGCCGGTCCGGGCCCTGGTCGAGCTGCCCACGGTGGCCAACCCGGTGGTGGTCGGCTGGCTGCTGCTGCACCGGTTCGCCCGGCGCTGGGCGGTGCCGGGCGCGCTGCTGGTGGCGGTGGCGGCCATCGCGTTGACCGCACCGCCGGCCGGCCTCACCGGCGCCGCGCTGACCCCGTCGGTCACCCTGACCGCGCCCGCCTGGAACACGTCCGCGCTGGTCGGGCTCGCCCTCCCACTGTTCCTCGTCACCATGGCCGCGCAGAACGTACCCGGCATGGCGGTGCTCGTCGGCTACGGCTACCGCCCGCCGTTCGGCGCCGCGCTGCGGGCCACCGGCCTGGCCAGCCTGCTGGCCGCCCCGGCCGGGGGGCACGCGGTGAACCTGGCGGCGATCACCGCCGCACTGGCCGCCGGCCCCGACGCGCACCCGGACCCGGAACGCCGGTGGGTCGCCTCGGTCACCGCCGGCATTGGGCTGGCCCTGCTCGGGCTGGGCGCCGGCGTGGCCACCGCGCTGGTCGCGGTCGCCCCGCCGGTCCTCATCGAGGCGGTCGCCGGGCTGGCCCTGCTGGGCGCGCTCGCCACCGCGCTCGCCTCGGCGGTGGCCGAGCCGACGACGCGGGAGGCTGCCGTGATCACCTTCGTGGTGACCGCCTCCGGCGTGACGCTGATCGGCGTGGGCGGCGCCTTCTGGGGGCTGGCCGCCGGCTGCCTGATGCTGCTGCTCTTCCGCCGCCGCCAACCCGCCGCACCCCATCAGCCGGCCTCTGCGGCGCCGGCCTCTGCGGCGCTGGCCTCTGCGGCGCTGGCCTCTGCGGCGCTGGCCTCTGCGGCGCTGGCCTCTGCGGCGCTG
>NZ_QGKR01000344.1 GCF_003172955.1 Micromonospora acroterricola
GCCGGGGGCGGCGCCCGGCACGCCGCTCGGGGCGGCGCTCGACGTTCCGGTCCGGGAGGCGCCGGCCGTGCGGGAGCGCAGCAGCCGGGCAGCGGCGGCCGGACCTCGGCCGGGTCGCCGGCGAGCCGGGCCAGGGTCAACTCCAGGGCCGTGGCCAGGCGCAGGAACCGGTCCCGGCGCGGCACCGGCAGGCCGCTGGCGTGGACGGCGGCGGCGCGCAGGTGGTCGGCGGCAGCCGGCAGGTCTCCGGCGTACACCCGCTCGGCGGCGCAGGCCAACGCCACCTCCGGATCGGCGCGGACCACCTCCGGTGGCGGGGACGCGGGCGCCGGACCGTGCACCGGGTCGCCGTCGTACCGGGTCAGCTCGGGCCAGTGCGCGACGAACAGGTCGCCGGCCCAGTCCCACCGGCCGGCGGCCAACGCGTGCCGCAGCCCGTCGACCGGGCGCCCGTCGCCGGCGTACCAGTCGGCGGCCCGCACGTGCAGCTCGCGCAGCTCGTCGGCGGGCAGCCGGGCCAGCTCGGCCCGGAGCAGGTCGGCCAGCAAGGGGTCGCAGCGGTACCAGGGCGGGCGGCTCTCCTCGCGGTGCAGCAGACCGCCGGCGCCGGACAGGTCGGCCAGTGCCCGCCCGGCGTCGGCGCGGCCGGTCAACGCCTCGGCCAGCTCGGCGCAGACGGTCTCGGCGAGGGCGGTGCGGCGCAGCAGGTCCCGGTCGGCCGGGTCGACCGCGGCGAGCACCTCCTCGTGCAGGTACCCGGCGATCTCCGGTTGGTCGCCCCCGAACTGTCCGACCCAGCGCTCCGGATCGGGTTGCCCGCGCAACGCCAGCGCGGCGATCCGCAGCGCGGCCGGCCAGCCGCCGGTCCGCTCACGCAGCCGGTGCAGGGCGGCGGCCGGCAGTGGCGCGCCGTGCGCGGTGAGCAGGTCGGCCACCTCGTCGTCGGTGAAGGCCAGCTCGTCGGGGCCGATCTCGGTCAGCTCACCGGCGAGGCGGAGTCGGTGCAGGGCCAGCGGCAGCCCGGCCCGCGCCCCGACCACCAGGTGCAGCCGCCGCTCGGCGTGCCGGAGCAGGAACTCCAGCCCGGTCAGCGCCGCCGGGTCGACCACCCGGTGCAGGTCGTCGAGGACCAGCAGCACCGGACGGTCGGCGGCGGCGAGCGCGGCGGCCAGCAGCTCCAACTGGTCGGGGCGCGGCGGTCGGTCGGGCACCGGGTCCATCGGGCCGCCGACCGCGAACCCGGTCGCCGCGCGCAGCGCCGCCGCCAGGTACGCCCAGAGCCGGTCGCCGTCGTCGCCGGCCTCCACCGACACCCACGCCGGCCCCGGGCCGGCCTCGGGGCTGCCGGCGGCCAGCCGTACCCAGGTGGCGAGCAGTGTGGTCTTGCCCCAGCCGGCGGGGGCGGCGACCAGGGTGACCGGTCCCGTGCTGCCCTCGTCGAGCCGGCGCAGCAGGCGCGGCCGAGCCACCATCGGCTCGGGCGGCGCCGCCGGGGTCAGCCGGGACGCCAGCAGCGGCGGGTTGGCCGGCAGCCCCGGCGCCGTACCGACCCGTGCGTGATCCTGCTGTTCCGGCACCCGGCTCCACCCCCACGGACGCGTTCCACCCCCGGTCGGCGAGCGGTTACCCGGCGCGGAGGGCTTCACCCCTTCCGGGCGAGCCCGCTTCACCCCGTCCGGGCCGAGTATGCGAGGACCCGGAGCGGGAGGAAATGGCGAATACCCCCGCTCAAGAGTTACCGGCTGGTACGCCGGATGGCAGACTCTGGGGATGGCTGGGGAGCGGACGTACGACGTGGTGCTGTTCGGAGCCACCGGGTTCACCGGAGGGCTGACCGCTGAATACCTGGCCCGGCACGCGCCGCCCGGGCTGCGCTGGGTCCTGGCCGGCCGCAACCCGGACCGGCTCGCCGCCGTACGGGAGCGGCTCGCCGCGATCGACCCGACGCTGGCCGGGTTGCCGCTGCTCACCGCCGACGTGACCGACGCCGACTCGCTGCGCGCGGTGGCCGGGAGCGCCCGGGTGGTGGCCAGCACGGTCGGCCCGTACATCCAGCACGGGGAGCCGTTGGTCGCCGCCTGCGCCCGGGCCGGCACCGATTACCTGGACATCACGGGCGAGCCGGAGTTCGTCGACCTGATGTACGTCCGTCACCACGCCGAGGCGAGCCGCACCGGCGCGCGGTTGGTGCACGCCTGCGGTTTCGACTCCGTCCCGCACGACCTGGGCGTCTGGTTCACCGTCAAGCACCTGCCCGCCGACTCGCCGATCAGCGTGGACGGGTACGTCCGCGCCGGCGGTCGGTTCTCCGCCGGCACGTACCACTCCGCGCTCACCGCGTTCTCCCGGACCGGGCAGGCCAGCCGGGCGGCCCGGGAGCGCCGGTCGGTCGAGCCGCGACCCACCGGCCGCCGGGTCCGGGCGGTGCCCGGCAAACTGGCCCGCTCGGCGGAGCTGGGCATCTGGACCGTGCCGCTGCCCACCATCGACCCGCAGGTCGTACGCCGCTCGGCGGCGGCCCGGCCGGAGTACGGCCCGGACTTCCGCTACCGGCACTTCGCCGCCGTGAAGCGGCTGCCGACCGTGCTGGCCGGGGCCGCCGGGCTCGGCGCGCTGGTCGGGCTCGTGAAGCTGCCACCCACCCGGCGTTGGCTGCTCGGCCGGCTCACCTCCGGGCAGGGGCCCACCGCGCAGCAGCGGGCGACGTCGTGGTTCCGGGTCCGGTTCGTCGGCAGGGGCGGTGGGCGGCGGGTGGTCACCGAGGTGGCCGGCGGTGACCCGGGCTACGACGAGACGGCGAAGATGCTCGCCGAGTCGGCGCTCTGCCTGGCTCTCGACGACCTGCCGCCGACCGCCGGCCAGCTCACCCCGGTCGCGGCGATGGGCGACGCGCTGCTCGACCGGCTCATCCGTGCCGGGCTCACCTTCCGGGTGCTCGAGCAGGAGCCGGCGGGGCCGGCGCCCGAGGCCGGGTCGGGGCGCGAGGTGGCGGCCGGGCCGGACACCCCGCCGGCGGCTTGACCCTCAACCGGGTCGAGGGGGCAGGATGCCCGGCGTGGAGAGCGACCTGCACAGCATCGGCGAGCTGGCCCGGGCCAGCGGCCTGACCGTCAGCGCCCTGCGCTTCTACGACTCGGCGGGGGTGCTGGAGCCGGCCCTGGTCGACCCGGTGACCGGCTACCGCTGGTACACCGAGGCGCAGATCGCCCCGGCCCGGCTGGTGGCCGGGTTGCGCCGGGTCGGCATGCCGGTGCCCGAGATCGCCGCGGCGGTGCGGGCCGAGCCGGCCACGGTGCACCGGCTGCTCGACGCGCACCTGCGCCGGCTGTCCGACGGGCTCGCCGACGCCCGTCGCGAGGTCGCCCGGCTCCGGGCCCTGGTCGACCCGGCGCCGGCCGCCACCACCACGCTGCTGCTCTCCCCCGCCGAGCTGGCCGCCGCCGTCGACGCGGTGCGCTTCGCCGTGGGCGCCGACACGGAGTTCCCGGTGCTCTCCGGCGTGCTGTTCGACGTGGAGCCGGACGCCGTCCGGCTGGTCGCCACCGACCGGCACCGGCTCGCGCTGGCCCGCGCCGGAGCGACCGTCGACGGGCCGCCGGTGCGGGTGCTCGTGGCAGTGGACCTCGTCGACCGGCTACGCGCGCTGCTCGACACCGCCGACGCCCGGCCGGTGCGGCTGACCGTGAGCGGTGCCGACCTGCGGTTCGAGGCGTCCGGCCGGACGCTGGCGGGCACCGCGCCGTCCTACGACTTCCCGGACTACCGCCGCCTGCTGCGCGATGCCGTCGGCGAGGGCCCGGCCGCGTACCGGATCCCGGTCGACGTGGCGGCGCTGCGCGCCGCGCTCACCGACCCGGCAGCCCCCACGGTGGACCGCGAACACGGCGGTACGCCGCTCGCCGTCACCGTGCTCGGCCTCGACGACCGCCGTGGCGTCCGCCTGCTTCCCGCCGCCGACCTCCCCGCCGCGGAAACCCGCGCCGACGACCGGGTGGCGGTGCAGGACCCGGCCGGGGAGCTGCGGGTCGGTGTGAACGGCGGCTACCTGTTGGACGCGCTGGACGCGGCCGGCGGGTCCCAGCTGGTCCTGGAGCTGGACGGGCCGATCGCCCCGCTGGCCGTACGCCGGCTGGACGACGCGGACACCTTCTCGGTGCTGATGCCGATCCGGCTCTGAACGGGCCCTCCGCGCATGCCGGTGGTGGGATCGCGCTCCCGGCCCCGGGCGATCGGGTGCGCGACGGTAGCATCTGCTGGTCCACCTGACCCCGGACGGAGGCGTACGGAGCAGCATGCTCGACATGGAGTTGATCCGGAAGGATCGCGAGGCGGTGGCGACCGCGCTGGCGAAGCGACTGGATCCCGCCGAGGTCAACCGGGCCCTGGACGAGATCCAGCGGCTCGACCAGGAACGGCGCGCCCTGATCACGGAGATCGACGCGGAGCGGCAGCGCCGCAAGGCGGAGGCCCGGGCGTACGCGCAGGCGAAGCGCGCCGGCACCGAGCCGCAGGTCACCGCACCGGAGGCGGAGCGCAAGCAGCTCGCCGAGCTGGAGTCCCAGTTGGACGAGGTGCAGGGCCGGCTGCGCGACGCGATGAGCGAGCTGCCGAACCTGCCCAGCGAGGACGTCCTCCCCGGCGGCAAGGAGGCCAACCGGGTCGTCAAGACCTTCGGCGAGCCCCCGGCGATCGAGAAGGTCCGTGACCACGTCGAGCTGTCGCGTGCGCTGGGCCTGGTCGACTACGAGCGCGGCGTCAAGCTCGGCGGCTCCGGCTTCTGGATCTACACGGGGGTCGGCGCGCGGCTGGAGTGGGCGCTGCTGAACTACTTCATCGACCAGCACCTGAAGGCCGGGTACGAGTTCCTGCTCCCGCCGCACCTGCTGCTCGACTCGGCCGGCTTCGCCGCCGGGCAGTTCCCCAAGTTCTACGACGACGTCTACCACCTGGACCGGGAGTCGGCCCCGCGCGGGCAGTTCCTGCTGCCCACCTCGGAGACGGCGATCCTCGGCGCGTACCAGGACGAGATCCTGGAGACCACGAAGCTGCCGCTGAAGGCGTTCGCGTACACCCCGTGCTACCGGCGGGAGTCGGCCGGCTCGCACTCCGACGAGCGCGGCACGGTGCGTGGGCACCAGTTCAACAAGGTGGAGATCTTCCAGTTCACCCTCCCGGAGCAGGCCGACGCCGCGCTGGAGGAGATGCTCGCCCACGCGGAGAGCCTGGTCGAGGGGCTGGGCCTGCACTACCAGCGCACGCTGCTCTCCGCCGGTGACGCCAGCGCGTCGATGAGGAAGACCCTCGACATCGAGGTGTGGATGCCGAGCACCGGCAAGTACAAGGAGGTCTCGTCGGTCTCCTGGGCCGGCGACTACCAGGCCCGCCGGGCGGCCATCCGCTACCGCGAGCCGGGCGGCAAGCAGACCCGCTTCGTGCACACCCTCAACGGCTCGGCGCTGGCCACCAGCCGGCTGTTCCCGGCCATCATCGAGCAGTACCAACAGCCCGACGGCTCGGTCCTGATCCCCGAGGTCCTCCGCGACCGCATGGGCACGGACCGCCTCACCCCCCGCTGACCCCTAGCCTCCCGCTGACCCCTAGCCTCCCGCCGATCTCGCAGTTCCGGTCTCCGCCACCGAGGGCTCCGCGGCCTTCGCCACGGCCGGAACCGCGAGGTCGCGGGGGCGGGTGTGGCGGGTCAGCGCCACGGCCAGCAGCAGGGCTGCCAGGACGGCGGCCAGGACGGCGGGGCCCAGCGCGTCGAGGGCGTCGGCGACCCCGTGTTGCAGCCGGGCCGCCGCGCGGATCACCGGGTCGTGCAGGGCCTCGCGGCGGCCGGCGGCCAGGCGCAGCTCGTACCAGCCGTACCAGGCCACGTAGCCGCCGGCGAGCAGCAGCACCAGGCCGCTGAGTCGGGGCACCAACGCGCCGGCGCCGCGCAACCGGGCCACCAGCCCGTCGCGCAGCAGCGCCACACCGAGCGCGGCGACCGCGACCACCAAGCCCATCCCGAGCGCGTACGCGCCGAACAGCGCCAGCCCACGGGCGGTCGAGCCGGCCTGGAGGCTGGTCACCACGATCGCCAGGAACGGAGCGATGGCGCAGCCGAGCGAGGCCAGCGCGTACGCCCCGCCGAACAGCGCCATCGACGGCCAGGTACGGGTCAGCCGGGGCGCCCGGGCGGCCCAGCCGGGTGCGGGTAGCCGGCGGCCCGCCAGCAGCCAGCACCCGGCCGCCACCAGCAGCAGCCCGAGCGCCACGGTCAGCCACGGCAGCCGGGGCCGCAGCCAGCCGGCCAGCGGCGCGAGCGCCAGGCCGAAGGCGCCGAAGACCACCACGTACCCCAGGGTCAGCCCGGCCGCCGCGGTGAGTGCGCGGCCGACCGCACCGCGGGCGTCCGGCGCCCCGCCGACCAGCAACGAGAGGTACGCGGGCAGCAACGCGAAGCCGCACGGGTTGACCGCGCCGAGCATGCCGGCGGTCAGCGCGAGCAGCAGGGGCGCTGTCACGCCCCGGCCAGCGCGGTGACCCGCGCGGTGAGCGCCTCGCCGTCCAGGAAGCCCTGGTGGACGACCTTGCCGTCCCGGTCGATGATCAGGAACGTGCTCTGTTCGGTCACCCTGAACCGCCGCCAGAGCGCACCGGCGCGGTCGTCGATCTGTGGCGTGCCCGCGAGGTCGAACTCGGTGACGAAGTCCTTCATGGCCCGCTCTTCGCCGAGGCCGGCGACACCGACGATCGGCACGGTGTCCCGGTACCGGGGCGCGATCTCGGCCACCGTCCAGGCCTGACTGGCGCAGGTGGCGCACCACGGCGCCCAGAACCACAGCACCACCGGCCGGCCCGCCAGTCGCGTGGCGTCGAACGGGGCGCCGGTGAGCGTGGTCCCGGTGAAGCGCAGGGTGTCCGGGATCCGGGCCGGCGCGGCGGAGGTCGGTGCGGTGGCCGGCGCGGTGGCCGGCGCGCCGGTCGAGGCCGGCGCGGATCCGGCGGCTGCCGCTTCGGGTGGCACCGTGCCGGTGCAGGAGACCGTGGCGAGCAGGGCGGCGACGAGCGCCGCGGCGGTGGCGGGGCGGGACAGGTGCCCAGCCGCTGTTCGCCCGATCCCGATCCGCATCCGCTTCTCCGTTCGACAGGTGTCCGGAAGGCCCCCCCCATGCACCGGCGTGCGGAGGGGGCCGTTCCCTACTCGGCCTTGGCGAGCCGGAGGGCGAGCTCCGGGCACACCTTGACGGCCTTCAGCGCGCCCTCCCGCAGCCAGGTCGGCACCGGGGTGGGCGGGAAGGCGGGGTATCCGTTGCCGTCGAGCCGGATGAAGTCCGGCACCACGTGCGCGCAGAGCCCGTGCCCGTCGCAGCGCGACCAGTCCAGGGTGAGCTTCTGCGGGTTCGCGTCGGGTGCGCCCGGCAGCCCCATCACGCCCTTGACCCGCCGGCCGCAGCCGTCGCCGGTGCTGTGCAGCCGCAGGTCCTCGACGAAGACCTCGATCGCGGAGAGGGCGAAGCGGGCGGTGCCGTCCGGGTGGCTGCACGCGCCACGGCCCTTCACCTCGCCAGCCGCGGCCCGCACCACGTCCGCCGGTTGGCTGCCGGCGACCGCCAGGTCGACCGCGCGGGCCAGGTCCGGCAGGCCCATCTTGCACGGCCCGCACTGGCCGGCGGACTCGCCGGCGAGGTAGCGCACCACCTGGGCGGCCTCGCCGAGCGGGCAGGTGTCGGCGCCGAGCGGGACGATGATGCCCGCGCCGAGGGTGCCGCCGACCTTGGCGAGGCCCTTGCGGGAGACCTCCGCGAGGTCCGCCGCCTCCGGGGTGATCCACTTGCCGTGGTAGCCGCCCATCAGGATGCCCGGCCCGTCCGGCACCTCGCACAGCTCGAGGATCTCGCGCAGCGGGGTGCCGGCGGCGCACTCCACCACCGCCGGCCGGGCCGCCGCGCCGGTCACGGTGAGCAGGACGGTGCCCGGCTCGTCGTCGGTGCCGAGCGCCGCGTACTCGTACGGGCCGAGCCGGGCGGCGACGGCGAGCTGGGCGTACGTCTCGGCGTTGGACAGCAGGGTGGGCAGGCCGCTGACGCCCGAGTCGCTGGAGCGCTTCTTGGTGCCGGGCGGGATGTGCGGCAACCCGTTGATCCCGTTGACCAGCGCGCCGCCCTCGCCGGAGATGAACCGGTGCGGCACGGTGACGATCGTGGTCGGGACCGGCATCCGGCGTTCCGCCAGCGCCTCCATGAGCGAGTCCTGGCCCACGCCGTCGTCGGCCACACCGATGACGATCTCCTCGGCGTCCAGCGCGTACGCGGCCAGCGCCGCGCCGTCGAGGATCAGGTGCGGGGCGCGGGTCAGCAGCACCTTGTCCTTCCAGCTGGCGGGCTCCCCCTCGGAGGCGTTGACCACCACCACCGCGGCGAGGTCCTGCCGCTCGCAGGACTCCAGCACCGCGCGCAGCTTGCGGGCGAACGGGAAGCCCGCCCCGCCCTTGCCCTTGAGCTGCATGCCCTCGGCGAGCCGCAGCAGCTGGGCGGGTTCCATCGGGCCGATCGGCCCGTGCACCTCGTCGTGCGCAACCAGGTCCAGCCGGCCGAACTCGGCGAACCCGGCGGTGAGCCGGGGCTCACCCACGCAGGCCACCGGAGGCACGGTCGTACGCATCACTTGGCCTCACCCCGCAGCCCGGCCCAGTACGCCCCGTCCACGGCATCCGCGCTGGCCCGGCGACGCTTGGCGGACCGGCTCTCGCCGGCGGCCCGCCGTGCCCGCCGGGACGCCAGGTCCACGAGGGTCGGGGTGTCGTCGACGGGTGGGGCCACCTCCTCCGGCACGTACCGGGCCGGCGGGCGCCAGTAGTCCGGCTCCTCCGGCAGGTCGTCCTCGACGCTGTGCCGGCCGCTGCCACTGCGCGGCGCCGCCGAGATCGGCCCTGCGGAGACCGGGCCCGCGGAGATCGGGCCCGAGGAGATCGGCTCGGCGGAGACCGGGCCGGCCGAGATCGGCTCGGCGGCCTGCCAGCGGCGCGGGCTGTCCCACGGCTCCTCGGCTTCGTCGACGGTCCGCGGCGGGACCGAGTACCGGCTGCCGTCGTCCTCGGCCGTCCGGGACCGACGGCTGGACCGCTCGACGACCGGCTCCTCGGCCCGCGTGCCGCCGCGCCGCCGCCCGGTCGGGGCCATCTCGTCCCGGTCGCGGGTGCGCTCGCCGCGCCGCCGGGCCACCGGCTCCAGCTCCTCCTCGTCGCGGCGGCGGGCGACCGGCTCGTCCGCGACCCGGCGGCTCGACCGCC
>NZ_QGKR01000141.1 GCF_003172955.1 Micromonospora acroterricola
AGCCCGACCACGGACGGGGGGACCGGCGTGTCGGGGGGTGTGGGCTCGGCCGCCGGGCCGGGCGGCCACCGGAAGCCCGCCGGGCCGCCCGGTTCGTCGGCCGGCACCCGGGGATTGGGCACCGCCCCACCGCCGGCTCCCATCCCGTGAGCGGCCAGAGCCTCATCGCCAGCGATCGTGGGGTCGGCCGCCTCCGGGTCGGCGTATTCCGACGGGTGGTAGCCGGGCTCGACCGGCGCGCCCTCGTGTGGTGGGGTGCGGGCGGCCGGCACCACCGGACTGTCCCGGGTCGTGGGCGGGTCCTCGGCGCAGACGTGGTCGGGGTTGGCCGCCGCGCGAGCCAGCGCCGCGACCTGCACGGCGAGCGGGTCGTCGGCGGCGAGGTGCTGCCGGCACAGCTCGCGGGCCAGCGCCAGGTTGTCGTGCGCCTCGGCGAACTGCCCGCAGTCGCGCTGCATCGCGCCGAGCCGGGCCAGCATCTTGATGCCGCTGGGATGCCCGTCGCCGTACACCTCGCGGTGCAGCTCCCAGGCGTCCTGGAGACGGTCGCGGGCGACCGTGCACTGGCCCCGGGCGTACTCGACGGTGGCCAGGTCGGCGTGCGCGGCGAGCACCCGCAGCGACTCGGGGCCGTCCTGCGCGGTCAGCTCGATGATGACTTCCTCGTAGAGCCGGGCGGCCCGGGAGTGGCTGCCGACGCGGTGCAGCACGGCGGCGAGGGTCGCCGCGGCGGCCACCGTGCGTGGGTCGGAGCGACCGTGCAACCGGGTGGTGGCCGCGTACGCGTAGGCGGCCCATCCCCGGGCGGAGTGCGGCTCGCCGAGGGCGACCAGCACCCGCGCCTGGAGGCTGGCCGCCTCGGCCAGCTCGGTGGTGGCGTTGGCCGGACGGGGGTCGGCGTCGGTCAGCGCGTCGGAGAGCAACCGCTGCGCGCCGGCCAGGTCGCCGGCGGACACGAGGTGGTGCGCCTGATCAGTCAGTTCGCCGAAGCCGGAGGGCACGCCCCATCGTGCTCATCCGACGACGGTAAGTACAAGACCCGCGCCGGTGTCGATCGGTCAGGATCCGGTCAGGTGCTCGGTCAGCGTCTCGCTGATCCGGCGCAGCTGGTCGACCTGGGCCGGGCTCAGCGCGTCGAACAGGTGCCGGCGTACGCCCTCGACGTGGCCGGGCGCGGCGGCGGCGAGGGCGGCGAAGCCCGCGTCGGTGAGCGACGCGATCTGCCCGCGCCGGTCGGTGGGGTGCTCCTCGCGGCGCACCCAGCCGGCCGCCTCCAGCCGGGCCACGGCGTGCGAGAGCCGGCTGCGCGACGAGCCGGCGGCCTCGGCCAGGTCGCTCATCCGCAGCCGGCGGTCGGGAGCCTCGGAGAGCCGGACCAGGATCTCGTAGTAGGCGTGCGGCATGCCCGCGTCCCGTTGCAGCTCGCGGTCGAGCGTGTCCATCAGTGCCCGGGAGGCGGTGAGGAACGCGCGCCAGGTGCGCTGCTCGTCGGAATCCAGCCAGCGGGTCATGACGGCCATCATACCCGGTTTGGTTGAGCGTTCAACTAAACCGCGCTAGCCTGGGTTCATGGGTATCCACCGGCTCAACCACGCGGTCCTCTACGTCAGTGACCTTGCCCGCAGCGTCGCCTTCTACCGCGACGTGCTGGGCTTCCGCCCGGTGGCGATGACCCCGGACGGCTTCCGGGGCGCCACCTTCCTCCAGGCTCCGGACTCGACGAACGACCACGACCTCGGCCTGTTCGAGATCGGCGCCGGCGCCGGGCGGTCGACCGCCGGTCGGGCCACCGTGGGGCTCTACCACCTGGCGTGGGAGGTCGACACCCTCGACGAGCTGGCCGCCACCGCCGAGCGGCTCTCCGCCGCCGGCGCGCTGGTCGGCACCTCCGACCACGGCACGACCAAGAGCCTCTACGGGCAGGACCCGGACGGCCTGGAGTTCGAGGTGGTCTGGCTGGTCCCGGCCGACCGGCTCGACGACGCCGCGCTGGCTGCGCGCAAGCGGATCGGCCGGCTCGACCTGGCCGCCGAGCGGCAGCGCTACGGCGGGCAGACCCGGGGCGGGGTGGGGATCTCCGTCCCGGCCTGAGCGGCCATAGGGTAGAACGGACCGATGTCGACCGACCGGACCACCGATTTCCTCCGCGAGCTGCTGGTCCGCCAGTTGACGACCTGGCTGCCCGCGGCCCTGCACCGCTCCCGCCGGGCCACGATCGCCCTGGCGTGGGCCGGTGTCGACGGGGGTGGCCCGGAGGCCGCGCTGCGGGTGGTGGCGGCGCACGCCGACCAGGTGCGTGGCCGACGGGTGACCGTGCTGGTGCTGGCCGGCGGCGCCGCCGACCTGCCCGCCCGGCTCGGCCCGGTCGAGGCGGAGCTGCCCGCCGAGGTCACCCTGCACCTGCTGCCCGGCGCCCCGGACCGGCTGCCGGTCGCGGTGAAGGCGGCCGGCGCGGCCGGCGCGCCGCTGTTCTGCTTCGCGGACCTGCCCGGAGCGGTCACCCCGGAGCTGGTCACCGCCGCAACCAACGGCCGCACGGGCGAGGTGCTGCTGCACGTCGGCAGCAGCGCGGGCGCCGCGTTGGCCGCCGCCGGCTTCCCGCTGGTCGCCGAGGTGGCGCCGGTGCTCCCGGACGGGGCGGCGGCCGGCGTGATCGCCTTCGGAAGCCGCTCGGACCGGAGCCTGGAGGCGGTCCGAGACGCGCTCTGGGCGGTCGGCGCGGCCCTCGACGTGGGCTACCGCGACCCGGCCGACCCGGCGGGCGTCCCGATCGGCGTAAGCGCCGACCCCGACCCCGAACCGTTGGCCCGTGAGCTGCTGGCCGAGCTGCGCCGCAGTGGGCCGCGCCCGGTCACCGACCTGCGCCGGCACACCCTCACCGCGACCGTCTACCGCGCCTCCGACGCTGTCCGGGCGCTCACCGACCTGGTCGACGCCGGCGACGTGCGCCGTGAACGCGAGGCCGGCCGACTGGCCGGGGACGAGGTCATCACCGCGACGCGCTGAGCGCGCGCTGGCGGGTGCCCGGCCCACGGAAGCCGAGCGGGGTGCCGGTGAATCACCGGCACCCCGCTCGACTCCCGGGACGCTACGACCGGGACTTGTCCTGCTTCCAGGACAGCGGACCCGGCAGGTCGACCCGGTGCGCTTTGGCCTTCGAGTTCCAGGACCAACGCCCGATCTTGATGCTCCACGAGGAGAAGCCGTTCTCGGTGAAGTTCAGGATGATCGGACCGATCTTCTTGCGCTTGCGAAACATGAGGCCCATCAGAGGACTCCCCTCGTCACCGTTCCCTGCCGTGTCGAGATCGAACATGCCCGAACCGGCGAATTCCGAAACCCACTCGACGTCCGGTCTGGACGGTGGGTCGGCGCGAGCGGTAATTCCTATTCAGCAGATAGGTGTTGCGCGGCGGTAAACGCTGCTGGTGGCGGCTCGTAACATAGTCAGAGACACGAATCTCACCTTCTGGAAGAGCGTTGACCGGGCGATCCCGCCGCCGGCAGCATGGGGTCATGTCGCAGCGGGACGAGCTCTTCCTCACCGCTCGCGTGCACGTCGACCTGGTCCGGCACGCGAGCGCGCTCTGTTGAGCTGACCGGTCCACCCGGTTCGGCTCCATCGCCGCACTCTCACCGCCCGTCCGCTCATCGCGGAGCGGCGTGCCTCCGCGCCCCTCGCCGGGCGTCCTGCACCCCCATCGTGGACAGACCAGGAGTCTCCCCATGTCCCCACCCCGTCGTGCCGTCCTGCGTACCCTCGCCACCGTCACCGCGCTGGCCCTGCTGACCGGCGCCGCCGGCTGCGGCGGCGACGCCCAGGCCGGCGCCGGGCAGGCCACCGAGCTGCGCTACCAGGGCTCGGTCGGCCAGGTCACCCTCCCCGAACTCGCCGCCGACCTCGGCTACCTCGGCGACGTCCGCCTCAACTGGATCGGCAACGTCACCGGTGGCCCGCAGGACATCCAGGCCACCGCCACCGGGCAGAGCGACTTCGGCGGCGCGTTCAACGGCGCCATCGTCAAGCTCGCCGCCGCCAACGCCCCGATCACCGCCGTCGTCAGCTACTACGGCTCCGACGCCCAGTCCTTCCAGGGCTACTACGTGCTCGACGACAGCCCGATCCGCGGCCCCCGGGACCTGATCGGCAGGAAGGTCGGCATGAACACCCTGGGCGCCCACGCCGAGGCGGTGCTCAAGACCTGGCTCGCCCGCGGCGGGCTCACCCCCGCCGAGATCAGGCAGGTCGAGCTGGTCGCCCTGCCTCCCCTGAACGCCGAGCAGTCGCTGCGACAGAAGCAGATCGACGTCGCGGTCCTCGGCGGGGTGATCCGCGACAAGGCGGTCGCCGGCGGCGGCGTCCGCACCGTCTTCACCGACCACGAGCTGCTCGGCGCGTTCAGCGCCGGCACCTACGTCTTCCGCGACGACTTCATCAAACGCAACCCGGAGACCGTCCGGGCGTTCGTGACCGGGGTCGGCAAGGCCATCGAGTGGGCGCGCACCCAGCCCCGGGAGACCGTGGTCGCCCGGATGCGGGACATCATCGCCAAGCGCGGTCGCAACGAGGACCCGTCGCTGGTCGCGTACTGGAAGAGCAGCGGCGTCGCCGGTCGGGGCGGCGTGATCGGCGAGCAGGAGTTCGGCACCTGGATCGACTGGCTCGCCGCCGAGGGCGAGCTCAGGGGCGACCGGCCGAAGCCCGCCGACATCTACACCAACCGCTTCAACCCCTTCGTGGACGGGGGCGGCGCGTGAGTACCGACAAGATCCTCTTCGACCGGGTGAGCAAGACCTTCCCGGTCCGGGCCACCCGGCGTGGCGCCGCCGGCGCGGTCACCGCGCTGCACGAGGTGACCCTCGGGGTACGCCCCGGCGAGTTCCTGGTCGTCGTCGGGCCGAGCGACTGCGGCAAGTCCACCCTGCTCGACCTGCTCGGCGGGCTCACCGAGCCGACCGGCGGGCAGGTGCTCGTCGACGGCCGGCCGGTGACCGGCCCCGGCCTGGACCGGGGCATCGTCTTCCAGCAGTACGCGCTGCTGCCCTGGCGCACCGCCGCCGGCAACGTCGCGTTCGGGCTGGAGGCCAAGCGGGTGCCCCGAGCCGAGCGCGCCGACCTGATCGACCACCACCTGGACCTGGTGGGCCTGCGCGGCTTCGCCGACCGCTACCCGCACGAGCTGTCCGGCGGGATGAAGCAGCGGGTCGCCATCGCCCGCAGCCTCGCGTACGACCCGGACGTGCTGCTGATGGACGAGCCGTTCGCCGCGCTGGACGCGCAGACCCGCGACTCGTTGCAGGACGAGCTGGTGCGGATCTGGGCCCGCACCGGCAAGACCATCGTGTTCATCACCCACGGCATCGACGAGGCCGTGCACCTGGGCCAGCGGGTGGCGGTGCTGACGTCCCGGCCCGGACGGATCAAGGAGGTCATCGACATCGACCTCGGCGACCGGGACGCCGTCGAGGACGTCCGCTCCACCGACGCGTTCCGCCACCACCGGCACCGGATCTGGACGCTGCTGCGTGACGAGGTGCGCGCCGCCCAGGCCGCCGAAGGCGCCGCCGGCAGCCGCACCGCCCACACCGGAGGAGCCGGTGGTCGTACCCCCGTCGTGGCCGGAGCCGACGCGCGGCGCGCGGCGCCGGCAGCGGCCCACACCGAGGAGGCTCGCGTTGGTTGACATCGCCGAACGTCCCACCCGGCTGGCGGCCCCGCCCGCCGTGCCCGGCGCGGCGGCCGACCCCGCCGCACCCCGGCTGACCGCCCGGCTGTTCGCCGTCGGCGGGAGGGTGCTGCACCGCACCGTCGCGATCGCCGCGCTGGCCGCGATCTGGGAGGGCGCACCCCGGCTCGGGCTGGTGGGCCGGGTCTTCCTGCCTCCGCTGTCGGAGGTGCTGGTGGCCTGGTGGGAGCTGCTGCGCAGCGGTCAGCTCGCCGAGCACGTCGGTGCGAGCCTCACCCGGTCGCTGGCCGGGCTCGGCCTGGCCGTGCTCACCGCCATCCCGCTCGGGCTGCTGATCGGCTGGTACCGGCCGCTCGCCGAGCTGCTCAGCCCGCTGCTGGAGGTGTTCCGCAACACCGCCGCGCTGGCCCTGCTGCCGGTCTTCGTGCTCATCCTCGGCCTGGGGGAGACCTCCAAGATCGCCCTGGTGCTGTACGCGTGCTCCTGGCCGATCCTGCTCAACACCATCGCCGGGGTGAAGGGAGTCGACCCGCTGCTGATCCGTTCGGCCCGCTCGATGGGGCTCAACCACCTGCGGCTGTTCCAGAAGGTGATCCTGCCGGCCGCGGTGCCGACGATCTTCACCGGAGTGCGGCTGGCCGGGGCGTACTCGATCCTGGTGCTGGTCGCGGCCGAGATGGTCGGCGCGAAGGCCGGCCTCGGCTACCTCATCAACTACGCGCAGTACAACTTCGCGATCCCCGACATGTACTCCGGGATCATCACGATCTCCGCCATCGGCCTGGTCGTCAACCAGCTCCTCGTCGCCCTCGAACGCCGCTTCTCCACCTGGCGCGTCGACGTCTCCGCCGGATAGGACAGACACCAATGACCCGTACCCTGCACCTCAACGCGTTCCTGATGGGCGTCGGCCACCACGAGGCCGCCTGGCGGCACCCCCGCACCGACCCGCGCCGGGTCACCGACGTACGGCACTTCCAGGAGCTGGCCCGCATCGCCGAGCGCGGCACCCTCGACTCGCTCTTCCTCGCCGACGGGCTCTCGGTCGGGCCGAACCCCCGACACAACATCCAGGCCGTCTTCGAGCCGCTGACCCTGCTCGCCTCGCTGGCCGCGGTGACCGAGCACATCGGTCTCATCGCGACCGTCTCCACCACTTACAACGAGCCGTTCCACACCGCCCGCAAATTCGCGTCCCTGGACCACCTCAGCGGCGGCCGGGCCGGCTGGAACATCGTCACCTCCGCCCAGGAGCGGGAGGCGGTCAACTTCAACCGGGACAGCCACCCCGCGCACGCCGACCGGTACCGGCGGGCCGCCGAGTTCGTCGACGTGGCGATCAAGCTCTGGGACAGCTGGGAGGACGACGCGCTGGTCTTCGACACCACGACCGGGGTGTTCGCCGACACCGACCGGGTGCACGAGGTGGCGCACCGCGGGCCGGAGTTCCAGGTCCGCGGCCCGCTGAACATCCCCCGTGGGCCACAGGGCCGGCCGCTGCTGGTGCAGGCCGGCTCGTCGCCGGACGGCATCGCCTTCGCCGCCCGGTACGCCGAGGCGGTCTTCACCGCCCAGCAGACGCTCGCCGACGGCCAGGGCTTCTACACCGAGCTGAAGAGGCAGGTCACCGCCGTCGGCCGTGACCCCGACCTGGTGAAGATCCTGCCCGGCATCGCGCCGGTGCTCGGCGGCACCGAAGCCGAGGCGCGGGCCCTCGCCGACGAGCTGGAGGAGCTGATCGTCCCCGACTACGCCCTCGCCCAGCTCTCCGGGATGCTCGGCATCGACCTGACCGGCCTGCCGCTGGACGGGCCGCTGCCGGAGCTGCCGGACGCCGGCACCGTGCAGGCCCACCAGAGCCGCTACCAACTCGTCACCGAGCTGGCCCGCCGTGAACGGCTCACCATCCGGCAGTTGATCGGCCGGCTCGGCGGCGGCCGGGGCCACCGGGTGGTCGCCGGCACCCCGGAGCAGATCGCCGACCAGATCGAGCTGTGGTTCACCCGGGGCGCCGCCGACGGCTTCAACATCATGCCGCCGCACCTGCCCGGCGGGCTGGCCGACTTCGTCGACCACGTGGTGCCGCTGCTGCGCGCCCGCGGGCTGTTCCGCACCGAGTACACCGGGCGGACCCTGCGCGAGCACTACGGCCTGCCCCGACCGGCCAGCACGTACGCGGCGCCGACGCTGGTGCCGGCGTGACCACCGTGGAGCGTTCCCCCACGGAGGCGGCCGGACTGCTACCGGTGGATCCGGACCTGTTCCGCGCGCTGCTGCGCCGGCAGGCAACCAGCGTCACCGTGGTCACCGCGGTGGCCCGGGGCACCGATCCGGCCTGCCTCGGCGGGGTCGGCGCGCCGATCCGGGCCGGGTTCACCGCCACCTCGTTCACGTCGGTGTCGCTGGACCCACCGCTGGTGTCGTTCTGCCTCGGGGTGGCCTCGTCGAGCTGGCCGGTCCTGGCCCGCGCCGAGCACGTCGCGGTGCACCTGCTGGCCGCCGGGCAGCGGGAGGCGGCGAGGGTCTTCGCCACCAGCGGCATCGACCGGTTCGCCGCGTACCCGGACTGGACGCCGGGCCCCTTCGGGGTGCCGCTGCTGACCGGAGTGCTGGCCCGGCTGCTCTGCCGCGTGGTGCACCGGGTGCCGGCCGGCGACCACACGCTGGTCATCGCCGAGCCGTTGGCGCTGGGCGACGGCGGCGACGGTGAGCCGCTGGTGCACCACAAGGGCGGGTACACCACGCCGGTGCCGGCGTGAGCGAGCGCAGCGAGCGAACCATGGGGCACAGCAGCGTGGCGCCTCGCGCCGGCATGCAGCGAAGCGGAGTGCCGGCGTGAGCGCACCCGCCGCGCCGGACCTGCTCGCGTTGGACCGGGTCGCCCAGGACCTGCTGTTCCGGGCGGCCCGCACGGCCAACACGTTCACCGACGAGCCGGTCACCGACGCCCAGGTCACCGCGATCCACGACCTGATCCGGTACGCGCCCACCGCGTACAACGGCCAGCCGCTGCGGGTGCTGCTGCTCCGCTCCGCGGCGGCCCGCGCCCGGCTGCTGCCGTACGTCTCGTCGGGCAACCGGGCCAAGACGGCGAGCGCCCCGCTGGTGGCGGTGCTCGCCGCCGACGTGGACTTCCACGAGCGGCTGCCGGAGCTGTTTCCGCACCGCCCGCAGGCCCGCGACTGGCTGACCGACCGGGCGGCGCGGGCCGAGCAGGCCCGGTTCAACGCGACCCTCCAGATCGGCTACCTGCTGGTGGGCGTACGCGCGGCGGGGCTGGCCGCCGGCCCGATGGCCGGGTTCGACGCCGCCGGCGTGACCGGGGAGTTCTTTCCGGACGGGCGGCACGAGGCGCTGCTGTTGCTGAACCTGGGCCACCCCGGCCCCGACGCCTGGCGGGAGCGGCTGCCCCGGCTCAGCACCCCGGAGGTGGTGCGGACCCTGTGACCACGCGCCGGCTCGGCGCGGCGCCGGCTCAGCGGGGTTCCTGAGTCAGCGGGGTTCCCACGCGTCGGGCAGGGCGGTGAGCTTGCGGACGTGGGCGGGCAACCGGCCGCTGACGATCTCGGCGAGGCTCACCTCGTCGACCACCCGCCGGACTGCGGCGCGGACCGCCACCCAGAGGCCGGGCAGGTTCTCCGCCGCACCCTCGTACCGGGTCTCCTCCGGGCGCAGGCCGCGTACCCCGGCGAGGGGTCCTTCCACGGCGCGCAGCACCGCGCCGACGGTCACCTCGCGTGGCGGGCGGGCGAGGGTGTAGCCACCCTCGGCGCCGCGTTGGGCGCGGACGATGCCGGCCCGGCGCAGATCGGCCAGCACCGCCTCCAGGAACTTGCGGGGCATGTCCTGCTCCGCGGCGATGGCCTGGGTGGACAGCAGCGAAGGGTACGCGGTGGCGAGGCTCAGCGCCGCCCGTACCGCGTAGTCGCCGCGCGCGGAGATCTGCACCCTGCCATCATGCCCGGCCCGCGCTCCCACCTGGTCCGGCGGGCTGTCCGGGTCGCGTCGCGTGACCGCCGTTGGTCGGTTCGCCGGGGCCGCCGGCGCGGAACCGGCCGGCATTCGCGCCCGACGTCTCGGTCGGCGGGCGGGGCCGGACCACCCGGGCGGCCGCCGGCTGGTCGCGGGCGGCCCGGAACGCGCCGGGGCTGAGCCCGAGCTCCCGGGTGAAGAAGCGGCCGAAGTTGGTGGGCTCGGAGAAGCCGAGCTGACGGCCGATCCGGGCGATCGGCTCGTCGGTGGCGGCCAGCAGCCGGCCGGCCTGCAAGGCGACCCGCTCGTCGATGACCTGCTTGGCGCTGCGCCCCGTCACGGCCAGGCAGGCACGGGTCAGGGTCCGCACCGAGCAGCCGAGGGCGGCCGCGTAGTCCTCCACCCGCCGGGTGTGCTGGTAACCGTGCTCCACCTCCCGGCAGAACCGGCGGAACGTCTCCGCCTCCGGGCGGGCCGCCGACCGGTCCGAGTCGGGCAGGGCCAGCCGCAGCAGCAGCACGGCGAGCTGGTGGCGGAGCAGGGCACGGCCGGCGGGGGTGTCCCGGTGCCGCTGACAGTCCACCGCCAGCTGGCTCACCTCACTGATCACCGCGTCCTCGTCCTCACCGGCCAGCTGCCTCCAGGTGGGCGGCGCGTCCGGGTCGACGTCGAGGCCCAGCAGCGCCTCGGAAGCCCAGCCGACCACGGTGGCGTCGAACTGCGGGCCGGCGCAGCGCAGCACCTGGCCGGCGCGGACCCGCAGCAGCGTGCCGGGCCGGCACGGCAGCCGGTGGAAGTCCAGCTCGGCGTCGCCGTGCCCTCGGGTGGTGAGGATGAGCAGCTCCCGCTCGACGAACACCGGTCGGCGCCAGCCCCGGTCGCGGGCCAGGTCGGCGAGCGCGAACGTGACTATCTCGTCGGGGACGGGTGGCGCCGTTCCGATCGTTGCCGCAGGGAGGGGACCGGTAGAGAGCATCGCCTGCGACCGTAGCCCGAACCGCAGGTCACCGCATCCCGACCGACGGTGCTCGTGTGCGGGGGATCGCGTACCCCATGGGCTTGTCGTGATCCCGGCGGCCGGGCTACGTTACCCGGCGGTAGCGCCGTCCGGTCGTCGGGCCGCCCGGCGCAGCGCCGGCCGCCCGCCGGACCGGCGGACCCGCCGACTCGCGATGGGATGGGCATGACGCAGCTGTTCTCGGTCGAAGGCAAGACGGTCCTGGTCACCGGCGGGTCGAGGGGGATCGGCCTGATGATCGCCCAGGGCTTCGTCCGGGCCGGCGCACGCGTGATCATCTCGTCCCGCAAGGCGGACGTCTGCGAGGCGGTCGCCAAGGACCTCTCCGCCGAGGGCCGCTGCGAGGCGATCCCCGCCGACCTGGGCGCGGACGCGGGCGCCGAGTCGCTGGCCGCCGCCGTCCAGGAGCGCTTCCCCCGCCTCGACGTGCTGGTCAACAACGCCGGCGCGACCTGGGGCGCGCCGCTGGAGAACTACCCGGAGGCCGCGTTCGACAAGCTCTGGGCGGTCAACGTCAAGGCCGTCTTCCGGCTCACCACCGCGCTGCTGCCGGCGCTGCGCGCCGCCGCCACCGCCGACGACCCCGCCCGCGTGATCAACATCGGGTCGATCGACGGCATTCGGGTGCCCTGGATGGAGGTGTACGCGTACTCGGCCACCAAGGCCGCCGTGCACATGCTCACCCGCAGCCTGGCCCACCAGCTGGCCGGCGAGCGGATCACCGTCAACGCGATCGCCCCCGGCCCGTTCGAGAGCAAGATGATGGCGTTCGCGCTGAACGACCCGACGAGCCGGGCCAGCATCGAGCAGCAGGTGCCGCTGGGCCGCATCGGGCGCCCCGAGGACATGGCCGGCACGGCCATCTACCTGTCCTCGCGGGCCGGCGCGTACCTCACCGGCGCGGTCATCCCGGTCGACGGCGGCATCACCACGCACGGCTGAGCACCGGCCGACCCGGGGCGCGCGTGTCCGCGTACCCCCGGGTGTGCCGGGGCCGCGCGGACTCGGCAGATCCGCGCGGCCCCGATACTGGCCGGTGTTGCCCGGTCGGGCGGTGGTCAGCGACCGGCGAGCAGCCGGTTCACCGCCGTGTCGACGTCCAGGTGCTCGGCCTCCCGGCCGCGCGGGACGACGACGTAGGTCCGTCGAAGGAAACGCACCAGGACGCTGCGCGGCACCTCGAAGAGGGCGTTGCCGTCCGGTGACGACAGGGCCAGCGCGACGAAGTCGCCGCGCGGGGTGGCCCAGGGCCAGACCCGCACATCCCCGATGCCGGCTGGCTCGTCCAGGCCGGTGACCAGCAGTTCGCGGGCGAAGGACCAGCTCACCGCCTCGCCACCGGCAGATTCGGCATGAAACAGGACATGGACCGCATACGGGTCAGCAGGGTCGTAACGCAGACTGGCACGCACCGGCAAAGCGGTGGCGTCAGGCGCGACGAGCCTTAGCGACGTCTCGACCTCTACGGTCGTCGGTCGGATGACACTCATGGACGTTCTCCCCCCGGCACCGCTGCGGAACGCGCGTGTCCCGCTTTTCCCATACTCAGGTGCTACTCCTGGCTACGCTCCGCCATACGCTGACTTCACCCAGTGGTGGGAAGGGGGACGGAAAGGCCGCGTGAATGTGAGCATTCATGTAGGATTTCCGGTTCTGCCCAGTGCGTGATCCCGCCCGGCATCGGGTGGTTCAGTCGTCGACTTACTCCGGTAACGTCCAGTCGGCCGTTGCAGTGACGGGCCCGAGCGACACTGGGGGGTGAAATGGTTACGAAGCGATCCTCAGTGGATCCGGCAACGACGTCCGGCCCGCCGAACGTCGGGGTCCGAACAGCCGAAAAGCGGGGGTACGCAGTGCCAACGGAGCAGCCCGAACGGCCCGGTCGACCGACGACGGACGCCGATCGCCCCAACGCCGGTGACGCCGGCCGTGCCGGCGGCGTTCTCGTCGTGGCCGACCCGCCGCGGCGCCCCCGCTGGCGGGAGCGCGTCACCACCACCCTCGACCTGATCCGGGCCAACCCCACCGGCCGGATCACCCTCAAGATCTTCATCGCGATCGCCGGCGCGCTCGTCGTGACCATCGGCATCGCCCTCATCCCGCTGCCCGGGCCGGGTTGGCTGCTCGTCATCGCCGGGCTCGGCATCTGGGCCGTCGAGTACCACTGGGCCCGCCGGCTGCTCGGCTTCACCCGCCGGCACGTCCACGGCTGGACGCAGTGGGTGAGACGGCAGTCACTGCCCGTGCGAGTCGTGCTCGGCTCCGTCGGCGTGGTCTTCGTGGGCGTGGTGGTCTGGCTGTCGCTCAAGTTCAGCCTCGGCATCGACGTGGTCGCCGAGGCGATGCGGTACCTCGCGACGCACTGACCCCGGATTTCCGGTCTGGTTCCACGATCGGGTAGAGTCAGGGGCGCTGAGGGCGATTAGCTCAGTGGGAGAGCGCTTCGTTCACACCGAAGAGGTCGCTGGTTCGATACCAGCATCGCCCACTCTCAGTTCGTGCAGGTCAGTAGCCCGTTGCCGGCGTAGTCGGTAACGGGCTACGCCGTATGCGCGGCTTACATTGGGAGCAGATTGGGAGCAGCGCGGCTGGCTCTGGGTTCGGACCGGCATGGACCCGCCCGGTTGCGTGACCTGATTTGCAGCCCCGAGTGGGGACTGCTGGCTAGTTGAGGAGCTGGTCCTACCGCTACCGGCGCCCACATCACGAGAGGGTGCCTCCGCGCTGTGACTCGCAGGCTGACTGATGGCCGTCGGTCCGGTGATACGCCCACTCGCCGGTCCACATTGCGAGGTCGCGTACCCAGCGCTCGGTTTTCTGCCGGGACTTGGCGGCCCACTTTGTTGCGTTCTTTGACGCGAAGTCGTCCAAGACCTGACGGTCAGTCGCGGTCCAGGCGGGAAGCTGCGCTATCCACTCTTCTGCCTGCTCGGCGCTGTGGCCGCTACCGATCAGCCATGGGACGAGCAACGCGAGTTCGACCCATGCGGCGGCCTTGGTTGCCCACGCCCAATCGACGATCCGTAGGCCGAGCGGCGTCACGATCAAGTTGGTCGGGTTGAGGTCGGAGTGGATAAGTGTCTCGCCGTCCATCGCCGGGTGCGCGAATCCGAGCCGGGCTGCGGGGGTGAACCACGTCTCGCCGGGCGCCGGCGTCTCCTGAAGTGCTTTCAGTGCGGCTAGGAGCAGATTGAGATCCGTGCTGTCGGGAGACAGGTCGGGGTGGGGACCGGCAAGATGCTCGGTCCCCACCACCAGCCATCCATCGGATTCGAACTGCCACAGGACTGCGGGCGGGTGCCGGTTGATGGCCCGGGTTACCGCCAGTTCGTAGCGCAGCGACCGAACGCTCAACTCGCCGGAGGCAGCCTTGACGAAGATCTGTCCGGCTGGTCCAGTCACCGTCGAGGCGACCTCAGCGTGGTCGCCACTGGAAGCCTGGGCGACGTCATAGGTTCCGCCGACCCGTTCGGCGATCCCTGCCGTGACACTCTCCGGCAGAGCGGTCCAATCGCTACGCATCGCACCTCTTCTTGCTACTTGCCCGGTTGAGGTGGGTTCGGCGGCCGCAGGACTGGGCCTCGCCACCCCAGAATTCCATGTCGACCCGGTAGCTGGTTTCGCGCAGCGCCGCATGTGTGTAGGTGATGGCGATGCCGTCCTGCATGGCCTCGGTCAGGATCGGACGGTGGTGTACGTAGTGGCCCACGATCTCCTTGCTGGCGGCAGTGTTGGGCTCAATGATCTGGAGGACGGCATGCCGAACAGCGTCGACCGGCTGGGTCTGGACGACCTGGTAGCGCTCGTCGGTCGGCGGGAGCATTCCGAAGTCGGCCCTGTCCAGGCGACCGGCGTACGCCTTTAGGCTGTTCGATCAAGTCGGCGAGCGCGGCCATGACAACTGGCACCGGCACCTGGGAGACCGCACGAAGGTGGGCAGCGAGAACCTTTACCCGGCTCGGACTGTGAGCGGCCTTCATAGCCGGGCCCACTGGCACCGATCGTGGCTGGATTCCCGGGCTGCCCTTTCGAGGAGGGTCGTTACTGCGAAGGTCATAGGGACCGGCGGCGGGGCAGTGGTCCGCTCTCGGGGAAGGCGACCGGCCCGGCGGTATTCGGTTGCCCGCGCCACATCCGCCAGATCGTCGGACCGGTGGTGGGAAGGATCATCGGCGGCCCAGCCCGGTACCCGAGTCTGATGTAAAGCTCGCGGTTACGGAGATTGCTGGCCTCCAGGTAAGCGGGCATGCCGAGCGTGTCGAGCTGGCGGTGGTGATGGCTCAGCAACGCGGCGCCCACCCCGCGGTTCTGCTGCTCGGGGTTGACGGCGACGTAGGCGAGGTAGTGGTGTGGCTCGCTTGGGTGAAACGCCTCGAACACCGCGTCGAGGAGAGCGAACTTTGGCGCGTACACCCCGGTGGCCGCTTCCAGCGCAGCCGGATGCTCCAGTGAGCCATTGGGCGGGGGTTCGGGGCGCGGGTATCAGATCGCGACGGCGGACAGGTCTGCGGTGGTGTCGACGTGGCCGTGGTTGAGGCCGTGGTTCAGGACCAGCTCGAAGTACCGGCGGTAGACGGCGCGGCGGTCGTTGTGGTCAGGGACCAGCCAGTCGGCTACGGGTCCGTCGAAGAACGCCTCGGCGAGGACAGAAATCAAGTCCTCCGCGTCGCCGTGGCCTGCCTGGCGCACCGTCACGCTGGTGCTGATGTCGGTCATGATCACTCCTAGCTCTAATCAGGCCGGCTGCGGGAGGGCGGCAGGGCTGCGGAGGAGCACGGTTGCGCTCTCCGCCCCGAGGCCGATGGCGTTGTAGACGTCCGGCTTGGCGGTGCGAAGGATCAGTGCCCAGGTTGCGCCGAGGAGGGCGACGATGGCGTACGTGGCCGGGAAGAGCCAGCGCAGCGGCGAGTGTGGGTGAACGCCGAGGAGGGTGTCGAACTCCTGTACGGTGACGGCGAGGATTGCCGTCAGCGCGATCGTGGCGATCAGCGGCGCGACGAGGGCCCGCCAAGGCCCCTCGGTGTGTCTGATCCGGGCGAAGTATCCGACCACCGCGGCAGAGGTCACGGTCATCAGGGCCAGGACGCCGAGGCCACCGGTCACAGTGATCCAGAAGAAGAGGTGCATGATCGGGTCGGCGTTCGCTATCGCGTAGCCGACGATTACGGCCACCGCGATGAAGCTCTGGATGATCGAGCCGACCTTCGGTGCGCCGGTGCGGTGGCTGGTCCGACCTAGCGCGGCGGGGAGCACCCGTTCACGCCCGAGGGCGAACAGGTAGCGGGCAACGGTGTGGTGAAACGACAGCAGTGCGGCGAACAGACTGGTGATGAAGAGGACGCGGCCGATCGTGATGACGCTCGTGCCGAGGTGCGGCGAGACGAGGTTGAAGATCAGATCGGTCCCGTCCGCGCGGGCGGCTTCCACGATCCTGTCGGGACCGGTGGCGACGGACATGGCCCACGCCGACAGGCCGTAGAGCAGACCGGTGATCGCCACGGCGATGTACGTTGCACGCGGTACGGTCCGGCCCGGGTCCTTGGTCTCCTCGCTGAAGACGACGGTGCCCTCGAAGCCGACGAAACCTGTGACCGCGGTGACCAGTGCGGCGCCGATTCCGGCGGTGAAGATGTGCGACGGGGCGAGGGTGTCGAAGGTGACTGTCCCGCTGGCGGGGTGGCCGACCATTACCGCGTCGAAGACGAGGGCGACGGCGCACTCGGCGACGAGCATGACCGCCAGGACCTGGGACCTGCCTCGACGTGTGGCCGGGGGAGCGGTCGCCCTGCTCGGGCCCGATCGGCTGCGGCAAGTCCCCGGTAGTGCCAAGTAGGCGACTCCTGCTCCCCGACGCGCTCCTGCGCAACCGGTGTGCGGATCCGCTGCAGCCGTGGTGCGAGTGCCCAGTGCACCGGTCGTTGCGGGACAGCATCGAGAGGCCACCGTCGCGTGAGGTTCCGGTAACGGTTGTACTGGCGGAGGAAGGGCTGCCGCAGGTTCAGTCAGTACGCATGTCGTGAGGCGGGCGCGGCACGGTGCCAGGGCCAGCGGGGGGCGATCAGACCTGGCGGGGTTTTGTGTGGGGCCCCGTGTACCCCTCGAAAACCCCGCCCATTGTTGACGAAGGGTGACAAGGAGCGATGAGCCCTCGGCGGTGTCTCTGCAGCTCATCGATCGCTTTCGGCAAGCGGTGGCAAGCTTGGTTCGGCTACTGTTGGTAACAAGGGGTTTTGACAAGCAATGACAAGCGCTGAAGGAGGCTCGACAAGAGGTTCTCGTGGGTTCAAATCGCCTCGGTCGGCCGAGCTGTCCGGTCAGACGCCTGCGAGGGTGAGGAGCCAATCCATTTCGGCCACTGGCCTCGTCGGTGCCGCGGCGGTTGCGTGCGCTACCCACTCGCTCGGATCCGCGAGCAGGGCGTGGACCGGTAGGTTCGGATGCCCGGCGACTGCGTGGCGAACCACGCTGTCGGGATCGGTGGCCAGGCGTTCGGCCAGCTCGACGGGCAGGTCTAGATCTCGGGGTGCCAGGCATCGCATCCGTGGATCCGGGTCGGTGGCCAGCCGGCGCAGGGTCTGTGGTGGAAAGGTGAACTTGTCGGCCGGCCGCCAGTTTGTTTTCTTGTCCGAACGAGACTCACGGTCGATGCGTTCGGCTGTGGCTAGGTCGACCAGGTGCGGGCGTGTGTGGCCATGGTCGTGCGTACGCCGCTGTCATCGTCGCTGAGTAGCCGGATGACGGCGTCGGCCGGCAGCGCCCGGCTCTGTGTGGCGGAGCGACGGAAGTAGATGTACGGCGAGGACACGTACGGCAGCGGGTCGGCGGTGACCCAGTCGAGCCGCAGGTACCGCAACTCGCTAACGGCCATGTGGTCTTCGATTTGCTGCAACAGTGCGTCGTCGTCGAGTTCGTCGGTGAGCAGGTCGGTCAGCGGGCGCTCGCCCTGCTGGATGTCGTCATAGATGCGGTGGCGCGTCAGCTCGGGTGTGTCCCGGCGGCCGAGGACTCCTATGCGCACGTTCGCGCTGGGATCTCTGGCAAGTAGATCCCGCACCGCTGGGGGGAGCTGCGGGTGTTCGGCGGCCTGCCGGCGAGCCTGGTAGTCGGGGTCACCGGCCAGCCGTGCGGCCAGTTCCGGGGTCAGGAGCGCGTGGCGTACGGCTCCGGCGCGGGTAACCGGGTCGGAGAGCAGTCCCGTCACGAGGTCGGGGGGCGGCACTGGATGCGGTGACCGCGCGTAGTAGGTCGAGCAGACAGCCGCGCGAACCTCGTCGACGGGGTCGGTGAGTAGGATCCGCCGGGCCGCCTCGGGTGCCTGCGTCCACCAGTGCGAGCGTGGCGCGGACTTTCGGGTCAGGGTCCCTGGCGAGCCGGGCGAGCCGGGCGAGCAGATTGGTCGGTACGTCGTCGTGTTCGGCAAGGTAATCCCGCACCCGCGTGTCCGGATCGCCGATGAGTCGCTCGTACAGCTCGCGGGGTGCGCCCTGGGCGCCTACAACCAGGGCAGCTCGGATGGCTGAATCGGCGTGGGCGGTCGGCCGCATCCGGACGGCGTTCGGCAACTGGCCGTTGAGTGCGAGCGAATGCAGCAACCAGTGATGATCTGAGGCGAGGATCTCCTCGATCAGGTCCAGGGTCAGGTCGGCGCGTGTGGCGACGTGACCGAAGCCGCGCCGGTAACGCACCAAGCGGCGGACCAAGCTGGCCGGCAGCGCCGGGTTCTCGGCAAGACCGTGCAGCACCTTCGACAGGTGGACCAGCGTCGGCGCGTCATCAACCACCCGCCGCCCCTCCCCGAATCCGTTGCGCTCCAGAAGTCTCGCATGTTCAGCGCGGGCGGGACTGCCCTGGTTTGGTTTGCCCCAATCGCAGGTGGGTGCCGGACCGTGCCCTGTCGAACTCGTCTCCGCGGTAATTAGTTAGGGGAGCTGCTGCAGAGTTGGCAGGCGAGAATCAGCGGCTGACCGGTTCGTCCGGGCGGCTTCGTACCGCAGCACAAGGGCACGCTCTCCGCCTCGGGCGCCCGGCCTGCGCGATGCCCGCGTCGTAGCGCCGCTCGTAGGCTCGTTCCGTCGTCCCGTTGCGGCGGGGGTCGCTTGCGGACTCGGCCAGCTCGATGGTCCCGCCCCGTTCGGCGGCGACCGTGGTGTGTGCGTCGGCGGGGATCCAGCTGACGCGGTTGCGGTGCTGGAAGGCAGCCAGGTCCCCATGATGCCTTCCAATTGGTGGTCCAGTTGAGGGCGTGGACCGCAGGGGAACATGACGGTCGTGGCGGCTGGGTCAAGCCAGTGTGTCCCGGTCGGCTTAGTGGGATCCCCGCACATGGGCGTCAGCCTTGCGTGATCAACCGGTGCGATATGTGGTGCTATGCCGGCTCTGTGGTTGCAAGTTGTAAGGGCTCTTTACGTAGATAATCGTTCACCCCTACTGTCTGTCGCACTGTCAGACATGATCACGGGGGTCTCTGTGGCTGCTGGGCATTTGCCTGCACTCGTTTCGCGGGTTCGGTCCGGCTCGTTCCGGCGCTGGATGTCCGTCGGGCTGGCCGCGGCGGTGACCGCCACGGCGCTCGGGGTGCCCGTTACCTCCGCTGCGGCCGCACCGCCGAAGAAGGGTCCATGCGTCGACGAGCAGCCGGACGCGGGTGCCGCCCGCCGGATGCTGGAGGCCTGCGGCCGCCGCGTCGAGGACCTGTCGAAGCGGACGGAGTGGTCGCAGACCTTCCTGAACGTCGACGGCTCGCAGACCCTCGAGCAGACGATTGAACCGACCCGGGTGCGCAAGGGCTCGTCCTGGGCGCCGGTGGACACGACGTTGAAGGTGACGAGCGAGGGCATCGTCCCGCGGGCGACCGTTCTGCCCGTGGTCTTCTCGGCCAAGGGTGGCGATGCTCCGTTCGCGCGGCTGCGTGACGGTTCACGCGAGCTTGCTCTGTCCTGGCCCGGAAAGCTCCCCGCCCCGGTGGTGGACGGGGCATCAGCGACTTACGCGAATGTCCTGCCGGACGTGGATCTCCAGGTCACCGCTCAGCCCCTCGGGTTCACCGAGGTGCTGGTCGTGCGGACCCGGGAAGCTGCGGCCAACCCGAAGCTGGCCTCGCTGCGCTTCGGCCTGCAGACGAAGGGCGTGTCGGTCGGCACGTCCTCGGGTGGTGGGCTGGCCGCGCGGGACAGCAAGGGTGGCACCGTCTTCGCGGCTCCGGCGCCACTGATGTGGGACTCATCCAACCCGGAGGACAAGGCGGGCGGGGCGCCGGCAGCGGACAAGCGGGAGCCTTCGCTCACCCCGCAGCGCAAGCCGTCGGCGGCGGAGGCGGACGCCCAGGTCGCGGAGGCGGTGTCGGGTAAGGATGCGGCACGGGGCGTGGAGGCGGCGCCGGGGGAGGGCGCCAGGCGGGCGGTCATGCCCGTCCGGGTAGACGGCGACACGTTAACGCTGGTTCCTGACAAGGCACTGCTGTCGGACAAGCGGACGAAGCTGCCGATCTACATCGACCCGTCGTGGACCGGCGGCATCGCGAGCAACGCGTGGACCTCGGTGTGGAGCAAGCACAAGTCGAGTTCGTTCTGGCAGAACTCGTCTGCGTTGAGCAATGGCAAGACAGTGGGATCGGCGGGCGCGGGGCGCACCGAAGACTGCTCCGGCTGCGCCGACCACATCATCCGGTCGCTGTTTCGGATGAACACGTCCGCAGTGGCCAATAAGCACATTCTCAGCGCCCAGTTCCGGGTAGAGCAGCGATGGTCATGGACGTGCAGTCCGAAGTCGAACGCGAAGCTGTGGATGACCGGAGCCATCTCGTCGGGCACGACGTGGAACAACCAGCCAACCTGGTACAGCGCCTACACCGCACAGGCTGTCGGCAACCGCAAGTACGGCTCCGCCCACGGGTGCCTCGGCTCGGGGACGATCGAGTTCAACGTCAAATCAATCGTGGAGAAGGCGGCGGCGAGCAAGTGGTCCAACGTGACCGTCGGGCTGCGGGCGATCGACGAGGGCACCAAGAATCAGTGGAAGCGGTTCAACCACGCGTCGCCGAAGTTGGCGATCACCTACAACACCAACCCGAACGCGCCCTCGGACCGGAAGTCGGACGGCAAGGTATGCGCCACGGGTACCGCACGGCCGTACGTGTTGACCACAACGCCGATCCTGGCCGCGAAGCACTCCGACCCGGACGCCTCGCAACAGTCCCTCACCACCTACTTCTACTGGTGGCCGGTAGGCGGCACGCGTAACGAGACCAACAAGGTCTCCCAGGCTGCCGGCAACCCATCGACCGTGTCGAAGGCGATCCCCTCCGGCAAGTTGGCTGACGGCACGAGTTACGTGTGGCAGTCCCGGACCTGGGACGGCAGCCACTACGGGGCCTGGACCGGAACCTGCGAGTTCACGGTCGACGCGACGCCTCCGCCACCGCCGGCCAGTGTCGCCTCGACCAATTACACGAGTGATGGCGTCCCGCGCGGCGGCGTCGGCCTGCCCGGTACCTTCACCATCACCGCACCGACCACACGGCCCTTCGAGGTCAAGGAATACGCCTACAGCTTGGACTCGGGCGTGCTGACCGCAGCGAAGACTGTGCCGGCCCGTACGACCGACTACGGCGCGTCGGTCGCCCTGGCTCCCCTGCATGACGGGGTCAATGTGCTCTACGTGTGGTCGAAGGACCACGCGGGCCGGTTCTCCACCCCGGTCACGTACACGTTCAGTGTTCGTGCCGGATCGGGCCCGGCGGCCGAGTGGACGTTCGAGGAGACTGGCACCACCGCGAACGACGTTTCCGGTCACGGCAACGCCTTGACCCTCGGCGCGGGCTCCACCCGGGTCGCCGGACGATCCGGTGTGGGTACGGCCCTGTCGCTACCCGGTAGCACCGCGGCGAGCAGAACCGGCACCATCAACACGCCGCACCCGGACACGGGGGTTTCGACCCCGGTCCGCACTGACGCCAGCTTCACGGTCACCGCCTGGGTGAAGATCACATCTCTGTCCGGCACCGGCGCCCAGGCGGTAGTCAGCGCGAACGGTGCGAGAATGCCCGCATACCACCTTGGATATGCTGGAAGTAACCAACGGTGGCGTTTCACCATGGCGGCGGCCGACACTGACAACGCCACGTTATACAGCGTCCATTCCAACGCCGCGCCCACCGCCGGCAAGTGGACCCACCTCGGCGGGGTCTACGACGCTGCCACCAAGAAGATGACCCTGTACGTCAACGGCGTGGCTCAGACCGCCACGGTCACCCTCATCGGCGGCTTTAACGCTACGGGTGACGTGGCCGTCGGCCGGCGCAAGTGGAACGGCGCCTACGACAGCTACTTCACCGGCGTCATCGACGACGCGCGGTTCTACAACTTCATCGAAACCCCGGCCAATGTGGCGAAGCTGGCGGTTCCGTTGCAGCCGAAGATCACTTTCCCCAACGGCGCTAACGTCACCGCCGGCGGGACGTTCACGGTGAAGTTCGACGCCGGTGGTGACACGAATGTCACGAAGTTCAAGTACAGCGTCGACGGCACCGGCCTGGGCACCACGGTGAACGCCACGGCGGCGGGTGGCACGGCGACCGTCACGATCAACGTGGGCAGCACCACCGGTGAGCGGCCGGTGTACGCGGTCGCGGTGGACGACGGCAACCGGGTCGGCGGCATCGACCAGGGGAAGTTCACCGTGGCGCCGGCGGCGAGCCTGTCGGGCACCGTGTGGGACCCGAACTGGATGCCTCAGGCCGGAGCGGTCGTCCAGCTGCAGCCTGGCGGGTATCAGGCCACGTCCGGTGCCGACGGCAGCTATGCGCTGACCAATTTCCCCACCGGTTCGTACACCATCACGGCGACCGTCGGCGGTCGGTGCGGGTTGGCGCTCAGCCAGCCGATCCAGATCGACGGCCAGGGATTGATGTTCGACATCTTCCTTTCCGCGTTCAGTGACGACCTGGGCACCACGTGCACCGAGCAGACCACCGCCTTCACCGCCGCGAGCACCGTGCTCGCGTTGACCGGTGACGACGCCGTCGCCACCGTGCAGCTGCCCTTCGCCTTCCCGTTCTACGGCGGCGCCTACCGCAGCGCCTGGGTGGACACCAACGGTGTCCTGTCGTTCACCGACCCGGGTGGCTCGCACCCGTATACCGGTGGCGGGCAGTTGCCCGCGTCGGCGGACCCGAACGCCGTAGTGGCACCGTTCTGGGACGACCTAGTGGTCGACGCGTCGGCGAGCGTACGGACCGCGACGACGGGCACCGGCGCCGATCAGCGGTTCGTCGTGGAGTGGCGCAACGTGCACCGCAAGGGCAACACCGCCGAGCGGCTGTCGTTCGAGGCGATCCTGGCGCCGGACGGCACGGTGACGACCAACTACGACCAACTCGACAACGCCGCCGAGAAGGGCGACAACGCGATCGTCGGCATCGAGGCCGCGGCCGGCGAGGACGGCCTGTCCTACTCCATCGGCGACCCGGTGCTGGCGAACACCCGGGCGATCACCTTCGTCCGCCCGGACGTCGCGGGCGGGCTGGAGATCCACAACCTCTCCGGCGTGCTCACTGACGCGGCCGGCACCCCGGTCGTCGGGGCCACGGTCGCGCTCGACCCGAGTGGGCTGAGTGCGACCACCGGGGCAGGCGGTGCGTACAGCTTCACCGGCCTGGTGGCAGACAGCTACACCGTCGCGGTGCAGCTCCCCGGTCGGTGCGGGGCAACGGCACGCAGTCAGGTAGAGCTCTTCGCCGACACCGTACGCAACCTGCAGCTCGGTCCCAACTACGGCGGTCTCGGGTACGCCTGCGCCACCGGCGCATCTGGCTACGTAGAGGCGTCCACCGTGCTGGCCCTGACCGGCGACGACACCGCCACGTCGGTGACGATGCCGTTCCCGGTGCAGTTCCATGGCCAGGCGTACACCACGGGTCGGGTCCACAGCAACGGTCTGGTCAGCTTCGGCAGCGCGTCGGGCGAGCCGGACACCTGGGCCAATCCCACGATGCCCACGGCGGCTGCTCCGAACGCGGTGGTGGCGCCGTTCTGGGACGACTTCGAGGTAGATGCGTCGGCGAGTGTGCGTACGCAGGCGCTCGGCACGGCTCCGAACCGGTCGTACGTCATCGAGTGGCGCAACGTCGGTTTCCGTCCGACGAACGCCGAGCGGCTGACCTTCGAGGTGATCTTCCACGAGGACGGGCGGATCGCGTTCCACTACGGCGCGATGTCGACCCCCATTCAGCAGGGCGCGGGTGCGACCGTCGGCCTGGAGAACGCCTCGGGATCGGTGGCGGCGCTGTACTCCTTCCAGGAGGCGGTGCTGACCGGCAACAGCTCGATCACCTACACGCCGGCCGCCGCAGGCACGGTCACGGGTGTGCTCACCACCGCCGTGACCGGTAACCCGGTCGCGGGAGCGACGGTCACCCTGAACCCGGGTAACCGCAGCACCACCACCGGCGCGGACGGCAGCTACCAATTCAGTACCGTTCCAGTGGGTGAGTACGCCCTGGCCGCGTCGACCGGTGACAGCCGGTGCGCGGGGCAGTACGCCAAGGAGGTCATTAACCACCCCGGTGGGACCTCGGACGTCGACCTGTCGTTGATGGTCGACGGTGACGAGTTCGGCTACAAGTGCACCACCGGTGCTCAAACTTTCGTCCCTGGTGACGTGACCGAGGGTTGGAGCGGCGACGAGACGGTGTGGCAGAAGAACCCGCCGTTCCCGGTAAAGCTCTACGGCGAGTCGTACACCTCGGCGTGGATCAGCGCCAACGGCCTGATCAGCTTCAAGGACCCGGCCTACTTCGGCTGGATCGGATCCATCCCCGGCACCCTTCCCTCGCCAGCCGCCGAGGGCTCACCCAACGCCGCCGTCTACGTGCACTGGGACGACTGGGTGGTCGATTCGCAGGCCCGGATCGCGACGAAGATCAGCGGTTCGGCGCCGAACCGGCAGTGGGTCGTGGAGTGGCGCAACGTCCACGCCTACGGCGACACCAACACCCGCGCCACCTTCGAGGTCATCTTCAACGAGGGCGGCGACATCACCCTCGCCTACGCTGACATCGATCCGGCCAAGTCGATCGAGCGCGGTGGCGAGGCCACCGTCGGCATCGAGAACGCCGACGGGTCCATCGGTTTTCAGTATCTGCATCGGGAGAACTGGCTGGCCAGCGGGCAGGGCGTCACGTTCAAGCCCAACCCGCCCGGCCAGGGCAGCGTCGCCGGCACCATCACCTGCCAGGGCACCCCGGTGGCCGGGGCGACCGTCGCGGTCGCCGGCAAAACCGCCACCACCGCCGCCGACGGCACCTACCGCGTCGACGCCGTACCCGCCGGATCCTGGGCAGTGATCAGCACCGTGCCCAGCGGAACCTGTAAGGGCTCCGACGTACGGCAGGTCGTGGTCGGCACCAACGCCCCAGTGACCGCCGACTACGCGCTGAACACGACACCGACCGGCGGCGGATACACCCTGGCCGAGCAAACTGTGCCGTACACCCCCGCGAACACCACCGTGCTGCCCCTGACCGGGGACGACGCGTACGCCTCGGTGGCCCTGCCCTTCCCGGTGAACCTCTACGGCCAGACGTACAACACCGGCTGGGTGGACAGCAACGGCCTGGTCAGCTTCGTCGACCCCGGCGAACCCTCCCCGGACGCCTGGCCGATCCCATCGCCCGACAGCCCCGAGGAACCCAACGCCGCCCTCTACCCGCTCTGGCACGACTGGGTCGTCGACAGCAACGCCAGCGTCCGCACCGCCGTTCGCGGCAGCACCGGAAGCCGCCAGTTCGTCATCGAATGGCGCAACGTCCACTCCTACGAGGACCCACTCACCCGAATCACCTTCCAGGCCATCCTCGACGAAGCCGGCGGATACAGCTTCGCCTACACCGACAACGACGGCACCTTCCTCGAACGCGGCGGCGCCGCCACCATCGGCATCGAGAACACCGACGGCACCTCCGCCATCCAGTACACCTACCGCCAACCGGTCCTCCGCCCGGGTCTGGGACTGCGATTCAATCCGCCCACCCCCTGACCGACACCTCGTAACCGCGGTAGGCACCGCATCCCGTTCGGGAGGCGGCGCCTACCGCGGACCCCTCCCCTGCTGACCGACGGACCTTCGGAGGCCCCAGTGCCATCACTTCGATCCAGCCAGCTACGCAAGGCAAGGGTTCGATCGCGTAGGGGTGATCTGCGCAATTCTTTAGCGGCTGCGGTCATCGCCGCCTTAATGGCGGGATTTGTCCAGGTCACCCCTACGCAGGCGGCTCCTGCGGGATACGAGCGTCCGGCTGCCGAGTCGGTGCCGACGGTGCCGGTGGAGGCCGTCAAGTCCTCGGCTGTTCCGTCGCTGCCACGGCCGCCCGCAGCTTCGACGAAGCCCGCCCCGGTGTGGCCCTCAGGTGGAGTGGTGTTGGCGGACGTAGCCGTGACAAGCCTCGCGGCGGGCGCCGCCCGTGCAGGTGATCTTCCGGTGCGCCTCGCGCGGCCCGCATCGGGCGCCCGGGAATCCGCGTCAGCTCCTGGGCGGGTCCGCGTCGAACTGCTTGATAGGGCCGCCAC
The DNA here is from genome assembly GCF_003172955.1 of Micromonospora acroterricola. Taxonomy (GTDB): domain Bacteria; phylum Actinomycetota; class Actinomycetes; order Mycobacteriales; family Micromonosporaceae; genus Micromonospora; species Micromonospora acroterricola. Next base: position 26,241 of record NZ_QGKR01000141.1, read on the forward strand.
GGGCCGTGCCGGGGTGCGGGGCCTGCTGCTCCGGCTCGACCGGGCAGACGGCGTCAAGGTGGCTGGACGGACGGACCTGGCCGTTGACTACTCCTCATTCGCCACTGCGTACGGTGCAGATTGGTCCACCCGGTTGCGGCTCGTGTCGCTGCCCGCCTGTGCCCTCGACACGCCTACCCGTAGGGAGTGTGTCGGTACACCGCTGCAATCCCGGAATGACCTTCGTTCCCGGACAGTGTCGGCGAGCCTGACACTCGGCGCGGTGCCGAGCGTCGTGGCGCTTGAAGCGGCCGCCTCTGGTCCTGCCGGTGACTACTCGGCAACATCCTTGCAGCCATCGTCGACATGGTCGGCCGGCGGCAGTTCGGGCGCCTTTAACTGGTCCTACCCGATGCGGGTTCCGCCAGCGACCGGTGGGCCGGCGCCGCAAGTACAACTGGGCTACTCGTCCCAGTCCGTAGACGGCCGACACGCTGCCTCCAACAACCAACCCTCCTGGATGGGCGAGGGATTTGAGGCATGGCCGGGCGGCTTCGTGGAACGGCAGTACAAGCCCTGCGCACGAGACATGAACGGCTCGGCGAACAATGACAAGGAGACGGGCGACCAGTGCTGGGAGACCGATAACGCCACTCTATCGCTTAATGGCACCTCCGGCGAACTGCTCTACAATGCTGTGGAGGGGCGCTGGCACCTGCGCAATGACGAAGGAGCGCGCATCGAGCGCAGGACGGGTGCCAGCAACGGCGATAACAATGGCGAGCACTGGGTGGTCACCACCACCGACGGCATCCAATACTGGTTTGGCCTGAACCGCCTGCCGGGCTGGGTATCCGAGAAACCAGAGACCAACTCGACATGGACTGTCCCGGTTTTTGGCAACGATCCGGGCGAGCCGTGCCACGCGACGGCGTTCCCCGATTCGGACTGCGTCCAGGCCTGGCGTTGGAACCTTGACTACGTCATCGATCTCCACAGCAATACCGCGTCCTACTGGTATGGCAAGGAATCGAACAAGTACGCCCGCAATCTGGACCCAGACGATGATGCCGATTACGTCCGCGCTGGGTGGCTCGACCGGATTGACTACGGCACCCGCAGGGCCGGCGGGACTGACTCGGTGTTCAATAGCCCTTCCCCATTTCGGGTGGAGTTCAACGAGTCCGACCGATGCGTAAGCAACTGCACGACCCACGACGAGGCGCATTGGCCCGACACCCCATGGGACTCGTCGTGTACGGGACCCTCGTGCCCGGACAAATTCAGCCCGACCTTCTGGACGACCAAGCGACTAGCGTCCGTGACAACCCAAGTGCGGGCGGGAGCGGGATACCGCGATGTGGAACGTTGGACGTTCAGCCACTCCTTTCCGGACCCCGGTGATGGCACCCGAGCTGGCCTCTGGCTCGACAAGATTTCCCACGTCGGTCTAGCTGGTGGCAGCGTCAACGTCCCTGATATCGAGTTCACCCCGGTGCAGCTCTCCAACCGCGTCGACACGGAGGACTTCGCGGCGGCGATGAACTGGATGCGTATCACCAAGATCCGCAACGAGACCGGCGGCACTGTCAGCGTTACGTACTCTGATCAGGACTGTAAAGCCGGCGAGACGATGCCGGCGGTGCACACGAACGTACGGCTGTGCTACCCCGTCATCTGGGAGCCTGAAGGCCACCCGGCGCCGGTGACTGACTGGTTCCACAAGTACGTCGTCAAAACGATCTATGAAAGCGACAATACCGGAGGCGCACCTCCCCAGGGCAGCCCTCGCGTTGTCTACAAATACGACTACTACGACGGCGCCGCGTGGCACTACACCGACGACGACGGCCTGGTGGAGAAGAAGTACAAGACGTGGTCGGACTTCCGGGGGTACGGCCGGGTGGGGGTGACAGTCGGTGACCCTGGGGAGCAGACTTACTCGGAGACCCGCTACTTCCGCGGTATGCACGGGGATAAGGCCTCGCCAAGCGGTGGCATCCGTGACGTGAAGATCGACGGTATCAACGACGAGGACTGGCACGCCGGTACCGTCCGCGAGACGATAAACTTCAACGGCCCCAGTGGATCGGTCGTCAACCGGCAGACAAACGAGCCCTGGCTATCGCCAGTGACGGCGACCCGCACGATCAATGGAGACACGGTCACAGCCCGGTTCAATCGGATCGCAGCGACGCGTTCGTACACGGCCCGAGACGCCGGCCGTGCGGATCGGGTCACGAAGATTGCCAACAGCTTCGACTCCTACGGGATGCCAGTCCAGGTCGATGACCTGGGGGAGGAAAGCGTTCCTGGAGACGAGAAGTGCACTAAGAGCGAGTACAACCCGCGCAACGGCGGATCTTGGATCATGGACCGCGTCCACTCCACCAAGATGTTTGGGGTCAAATGTGCCGACACCGGCGGTGCGTTGACTGACGAGGATTTCATCAGTGAGCTACGTACCTCCTACGACGCCCAGTCGTTCGGCACCGCACCGACCCGGGGTCTACCGACCCAAACGGAGAAGGCGTCCGCCTGGAACAGCGGCGCGCCGACTTTTGTGACGCAGAACCGAGCTGCCTACGACACGCAGGGTCGAGTAACGTCCACGTGGGACGGAATAGGATACGAAACTAAAACCGCCTACACCCCCTCCGTCGGGGGACCCGTGACGGCCTTGACTGTTACCAATCCGCTGCAGCACGTGGCCGTCACCAATTTTGAGCCAGCCTGGGGCCTAACCACGTCGACGGTCGATGCCAACAACAAAACTACCAATATGGCCTACGATCCGCTGGGCCGGCTCACTGCGGTATGGCTCCCCGGCCGGGACATCGCCACCAAGAAGCCGAACCTCAAGTACACGTACCAGTTGAGCGCAGTTGCGCCGACCGTAGTCACCACATCACGTCTGAACGCGGCCGAGGACTACGTAGAAAGTTTTGCTCTCCTCGACGGGCTGCTCCGCCAGCGTCAGACGCAGAATGCTTCCCCATCGGGCGGTCGGTTGCTCACCGACGCCTTCTACGACTCCGCAGGACGAGAGGCAGTCAAATACGGCACCTACCATGCGAGCGGGTCCGCCGGTGGCACGCTGAGCACAGCCATCGATCGCGCCTTGGTGCCGAACCAGAGCAGCACCGTCTACGACGGGATCAGCCGTGTAACCGCGACGGTCTTCCAGCCTTACAACGTCGAGCGTTGGCGAACGAAAACCTACTACGCCGGAGACCGCACCGATGTAACAGCACCCGAGGGTAGCCCTGCAGCGAGTTCGACCGTCACCGATGCCCGCGACCGGACGGTGGAGTTGCGGCAGTACCACGGTGCCACGCCGACCCCCGGCACCCCGGGAAGTTGGGACTCCACCCGCTTCACAATTGATCGGCGGGGAAATCTCACAAACGTCACCGACGCGGCGAACAACGTTTGGGCCTACTCCTACGACACTTTGGGCCGGCAGACAGAGAGCCGGGATCCCGACCGCGGCAAGACCACCTTCACGTACGATAAGAATGACCGGGTGGCCACGTCCATGGATGCCCGGGATAAAAAGCTCGCGTACTTGTATGACTCTCTCAACCGCAAGCGCGCAGTGTACGACAACCAGGTGGGCGGGACGCAGCGGGCGCAGTGGATCTACGACACCCTGGCCAAGGGGCGGATCACCCAGTCCACTCGTTTTGTGGGGTCGGACGCTTATCAAGTTAAGGCCCTCGGATATACCGACAGCTACGAGCTGACCGGAAGCCAAGTCATCATTCCAGCCTCCGAGACCGGACTGGCGGGCACCTACAACTTCGAGAAGACCTGGAATATCGACGGCAGCCTGGCGTCGAGCAGCTTCCCGTCGACCAACGGTGACCTGCCACTCGAAACGCTGACTTACGGCTACGACGGCTTCGGCGGCCTGAAGACCGTAGGCACGCTCTACGGCTCGACACAATCCTCCTATGTCGCCGACACGGACTACAACGCCCTGGGTCAGATCGAGCAGGTGGAGCTTTATAGCGGGTCAGGTGGGCGTGTCTTCCAGGCATTCACCCGTGAGAAGGAGACGGGACGCCTTCTCGGCATCCGAACCGACCGCGACCAAGTCGCACCGAACATCCTCAGCGACGTTCGATACACCTACAACAAGGCCGGGAACATCACCCAGATCCGTGACGTTGCCGCGGATCCGGTCGACGACACCCAGTGCTACACCTACGACTACCTGGGACGATTGACAGAAGCATGGACACCGGCTTCCAGTGACTGTGCGGCAACACGGAGTGTGACTGGGCTCGGCGGCCCGGCACCCTACTGGCACTCGTGGACCTACGACAAGGTCGGCAACCGCAAGCAGGAGACAGTGCACGGTACGGGCAGCGACGCCGTGACCAACTACACCTACCCGGCGGCCGGCAGCACCAAGCCACACACGCTGTCCTCAACCACGGGTGCACGGCCGGGTACCTACACCTACGACGCAATGGGCAACACGCTCACCCGTCCCACGTCGGGCGCCGGAACACAAAGCCTTACGTGGGACAACGAGGCATTTCTGGCGAGTTCAACCGACGCGACTGGAACGACCAGCTACATCTACGACGCTGACGGCAACAGGCTGATCCGTCGCGATCCGCAGGGCAGGACCCTCTATCTGCCAGAGCAGGAAATCCGCTACAGCAACAGCACGCAGTCGAGGAGCTGCACGCGGTACTACAGCCACAACGGGAGTCCGGTCGCCTCGCGGACCGCCACCAAACTGACCTGGCTAGCGGCAGATCACCAAGGCACAGCTCTAGTCTCCGTTGACGCAGCGACCCAGTCGCAGACCATCCGCCGACAGAGTCCCTTCGGTGCTGCCCGCGGCACAGCCTCCCCTTGGCCGAACACACGCGGATTCGTCGGTGGCACTGACGACAACACCGGGCTCACACACCTCGGAGCCCGGGAGTACGACAGCTCCACCGGTCGCTTCATTTCCTCCGATGAGGTCATGGACCTCACCAACCCCCAACAGATGCACGGCTATACCTACGCGCATAGCAATCCGGTCGCCTACGCGGACCCCACGGGCAACCTGGAGTGCGGTAACGACGATTGCTCGATGAACTCACGCCCGACCAGCGATGGCGGCGAGATCATCACCATGCCGGACGGCACCAAGGAGAAGATTGGTGGTACAGGCGGTGGCACGGGCGATGGCCGGGCCACGTGGGTATCGAACGGGTGCGGCAAGGACCCGACCGCCTGGAAGGGGTGTCAACCGAGCCGACCCAACGCGGGAATCATCCTAGGTGGTGCCATCGTGGTCGCCCCGACCGAGGCGGAGCTTCGAGCGGCCGTCACGGAGGAGATGGATCGGTGGTGCAAGGGCGGCAACGGCTGGGCCGACCGGCTACTTGGGGGTGCAGGCGTTGACGGGTGCGCGCCAGGCGTCGGCGGCTCGGAGTTCGTTGAATCGGCGATCAAGACAGAGATCTGCAACGACCACCCAGACTGGTGCGAGTACCAAGACCTGAGCCAGACGTTCCTCATCCAGGGAGTGGCCGGGGTCGGTTACGCAGCATTCGGGAAGACGGAGAGGCGGCCGCCACACACGGCGAAGGTGTCCTACTTTGATTCGAGCGGCAAACTCATCTTCGAGACGACGCTGAGAAGCGGCAACATGACAGCAGCCGATCGGGCTAAGGGTTTCCCGCTGAACTCCCTGGCAACACATACCGAACGTCGAGCGATGGTCTTGCCGTATGTCGCGGAGGGCGGGTTCGTCGTCATCGAGGGTCAATACAGGGCATGCTCCCACTGCAAGGGAGCCATGCGAGAAACCGCCGAGAACCGAAATGTAACGATTGCCTATCGTTGGCAAAATCGAGTTTGGATTGCGACCCCGCAGGCATCCGGTGCCAATTACCGAAAGATGATCGGCCGTATGACAAGATCGAGGTGATCGAGGTTCTCTCAAAGGGGTAGGCGTCGACTTAATGGTCGGTGCCTACCCCTTGGATACAGCGCAGCCGCCGCCCTAGCGAGGTGTCGGTGGGCCGCGATGCTATGCTGGCCCGTCAACACCGGTCGGTCTCGTTAGCTGGGCTCGTTTAGAGACGTTAGTGAGCCGCTCACAGAACGGATGCGACGATGGCCGCCGTAACGATTGAGTTCATTGGTGACGACGCAGCAATAAACGATTCCTTCCGAGAGTGGTTGTCGAGAGCTGGCCTCCAAGTTACGAAGGCCGGCAACGGTTCGAACGTTTCGGTACAAAATATTGCTGACTGCGAACAGTTCGGCGCGCAGCTGTCCCGTTTCGTCGTAGAGAGAAGTGATTCGTTCAAGCTGCGCATCGATGGTCCAGGTGGAGATTCACTTCTTCATGAGGTGCGGATGGTGGCGGACGCTGATTCAATGACGCAATTTCTCGCCACGAGTGCTTATCTTCAGTAACGTCAACTGTCGCTAGGTAGGGGCGGCTGTCCTGCATCCTCAGCCTCACGTAATTCGGGCTCCTAACAGTTACTGGCGGCACCCGAGGTGCACGGCGAATTGAATTTGACCCGGTCCGGTCAAAGTCTTCACGGCGGGTCGTTCAGCGCGCGTCGACCCGCCGGGTCTGTCGCATCTCGTGTGATCGACCGTGCTGTCTCCCTATGGTTAGAGCAAGGTTTGCAGGCATAATGCATACATGTCGCACGCTGACCTCACGTTCGCCGCTTGGTTGGACCTGTCCGGTGAGGCTGCGGGCCGCACCGCCGTCGCAGTCGCGCGCAGCACCGAGACCAGCTTCGTTGGCATAGCCCCACATGCGTATGCTGGTCGGCAAGGTCGGGTGGCCTTCTTCGATCGCGATAACCTCCGCTATGCGTTGGTGCCGGGCGGCACCGCTCAACTCGGCCATGACCCTGACGGTTTCGTTGCAAGCTCTCAACAACGCTCTGACTTCGCCGAGGCCGTTGCTGAATACAACCTGACCACACCGCTCAACCGGTTCTTAGCCGGGACCGTCTCACCGCCGCGCCAAGTGTTCCTACCCGCACGACTCGTTGCGGTTCAATCCGAAGAAACCGACGCACTTCTAGCCCGTCAAGAGGACACCGCTCTCGACGCCAGCAATGATGAGTGCGGCCACGCCGGGCTAATCGCTGGGTTAGCTCGGCAAGGCCTGCGCCCACCGACACCAGACGAGTGGGAGTATGCCTGCGCAGCAGGGGCCGCCAGTTTATTCCGCTGGGGTGACGGTTATCCCGATGGCGGACTTGACGCCGAGGAGCCCTTCCTCCAGCAACCGAATCTGTTCGGCCTGATCATCGGGAACGACCCGTACAGAGCCGAATTTACGACCGATCCCGAGGTCCTATGCGGCGGCGACGGCGGCTCGGCACTGTGCGGTGGTTATGGCAGATTTCTGACCTGGCTCACTCTTGCCACCGACTACCGCGACTCAGCATTAGCGCATGCCATCTATGGCGGCAGCCTGACCGGCGAGACTCCGGTTCGTCCCGTCCTGCCTATCCCTTGAGAAGGTGCCGCCCCTGCTACTGCTCTCTGTCCTGCCGTAAGCGGACTGCGGTGATGCGATGCCGCAGCAGCGCCCTCGTGGGCGTCCCAAGTCAGCACATCTTGAAGGTGCCTTAATGAGGTTCTAACGAGATGATGTTGGGCGTGTCCTCAAGACATGAGGCTCGTTGTGGCTAACGTGAGGAGGGGTAAGCAGCCACCGTGGATCGTCTCGGACGAACTCTGGGCCGAGATCGAACCGCTGCTGCAACGCCGTCCGCCGCGCTGACACCGCTACCCCGGCCGCAAGCCGCTGGATGACCGCCCCTTACCGTCCGAGCCGACGTTCGGCGCCAGCGCGGTGCCGAGAGTTCATAGGTGACTGCTGGAGGTGTCTCATGCGGTGGCTCCTGCAATGCAACCCGACCAAGTGGCGCATCCATGATTTCGTCGCCGATGGTCATGAGATCACCGCGTGGACGGCGACACGACACCTCAGCGATATCCGTCCTGATCAGGATGTTGCTCTCTGGTTGACCGGAGGCACCGGCGGTGTGGTAGCGGTGGGTCACACCACCGGTCCTCCAACATCGGTGGCAGAGGGGCGAGTCGACGATGGCTATTACGTCGAGCCGCCTGATCCTGTCGCCGCCCGCTGGGCGGTGCCGGTCCGGCTCACGCGACGATACTTGGACCAGCCGGTGCCACGCGCGGCCCTCGCTGGCGATCAGGACTTCGCTGATAGCGCGATCCTCACGCGGCCGTGGTCTGGCAACCCGTTTCCTCTGACAGACCGACAATTGCTGGCCGTCGTACGACACTCGTTCGGCAGAGGCGCCTCGGTGAACGGCCAGCTACCCGCCGAGGCGATGACCGGCGCGACCGACCTCCTACGCCGCTTGGTCGGTCTGCCGCTGACCACAGCGTCAGGCCGACTCAACACCGTCATCGAAGTACGCCCACCACACGTCATCGTCAGCACCGAACGCAGCCCCAACGGCCAACCTGTACCGGTCGCCTGGGTCGACGATGCCCTCAGGCGCCTCCTACGCGACGGGTGCGTCGAGCTTCACCCACGCACCAGTACCTATCGGAGTGCGTTCATCGGAGCGGTACTGCTCACCCTGCCGGGTGCCCGCTCGTCCGGTAGCCCTCCCGTGATCACCCTCGACGCTCCACCGCAGCTCGACACCACAACCGCCGCATTCACCTTCGGAGGAAACCTCGAACGGTTCGGCGTAGCCACTCATCGTGGCGAGCAAGCCCTGCTGCGCCAGCGCCTTTTCGCCTCAGCCACGGACGCCGACTGTGCTATCTGCGGTGAGACGTACCCGGTCCGCCTCCTCCACGCCGCCCACATCAAGAAGCGCGCCGTCTGTACCGAACAAGAGGCACGCGACCTCGACCACATCGCCATGCCCGCATGCCTACTTGGGTGCGACGCCCTCTTCGAGGCTGGCTACATCGCCGTTGACCCCACCGGTCAAGTCATCGTTACCGGCGACCCGGGCAACAGGGCCGCGCTAGATCAACGGCTGGCGGAGCTGGCGGACCGACGAGTAGATGCTCACACGACCAGCAGCGCTGCCTATTTCGCTTGGCACCGCGAAAATACCTTCCGCAGCTGAGGTAGCAGCTCATCGGCGACGATCAGCATCGGACGGCACGGGGGAACCTGGGGGCCGACGTCGCGATCGCACGTCCTTACACCGGTAGAGGGCCTCCGAGGCCGCGTCTGCCGAGGTCGGAGTTGCCGCTTGCGATTGAAGATCGCACGTTGCGGCACTGGCCTTTATGCAGGTCACAGCAGGCATGAGCCCGCAGGCCCCCTGCTCTCACGCCGACACGGTCGAAGGCGTCCTGACCTTAGGCCGGGGGATCGACTACCGCGCCCCGCGTCCAGTCAGCGAAATATGCAGGCGAAGCGCGTCGGCGGCTATCGCAGGGACCGGGGATCTCCGAGGGTTAGCCACGCACTACCAGCACGGCAAGCTCGGCCTCAACGTCGAGGTACCGAGTTTCGGCCAGAGTGCAGCCGCCGTCCACCAAGCTGCGATTGGCCCGCTGACGGCGCACAGACACCTCCGGCCCGCACCTGGAGCCTCGCCCAGGGGATCCGGACCGAGGACCGCTTCGAAAGCCGATGAGATCTGCCTGCTGAGCCGTCACTGCCGCACTGAATCAGGGCTGCGGCTCTCACCTCGCTGAGGCTCAGTGAGCCTCTTCAAGAATCGACCGGTTGATCGGTACGTCGCGCAAGAAGCGGTCCCGAAGGCGACCATCCAGCGTGGCTGCCTTCTTGAGCACCAGTGCTCGGGCGAGGTGGAGCGACTCGTTGGCCTCGCCATCGTGGCCCAGCGCACGCTGTACGGCCGCGTGTCGGTAGAGAATCTCCTCTGCCACAACCGCGGCGAGCCGCCATCCTGCTTCGCGCAGATGCTCCGTCGCACGTTCGCTGAACTGCAAAGCCTGCTGACTGTCACCGCGGCTGAGATGCCACTGCCCTAGCAATGAAAGGGTGACAATTTCGCTACGCCGCATGCCGGTACGTTGGGTTTCATCAAGGCAGTTCCGCAGCACGTTGCCGGCGAGTTCGTCGTACGCCGGATCGGCGTCGACCATGCTCAAGAGGCTCGCCGCGTACAGGTTCGCGACCAGCGGCGCCAGGTTCGCCTGCCAGGTCACCGCTGCCTCAACCTGCGCGTCCCTCAGCTGGCGTAGACCCAAGGCGTCCCTGCGGTCTTGCACGCGGCGTGCCCCGAGGTACGCCAGGTTGACGGCATGCCAACCGTCTGGCTCCTCGTCATCGCGACATCCGACCGCCTCGACTAGGCACCGTTCGGCCTCGGTGTAGTCGCCGATCCCGGCCTCTATCTGCGCCAGATAGTTGAGACCGATCGGTAGCAGTCCCAGGTTGGGGCGTTGCCGCACCTGCGGGACGGTGGCCCGTAGCCGGGCTAGCGCCTCCCCCAACCGACCCGCGTCGTAGAGGTTGACGCCGATCTGTAGTGCGACCATGTGGCGGGCGCGCTGGACGACTGGATCCTCTGACTGTCGCACCGAGTTGTCCTCGGAGGCAGCGGCCTCTGCACGGGCCAGGACTGCCAAGCCGCCCTCCACGTCAGTCTTGGGTAGCTGCCGCCCGTACTCGCAGCCCGCCAACAGGATGCTAACCGCGTCGCCGTTCTTCAGCGCCTCGTGCCATGCCTCCCGTAGCAGAGGGAGCGCGGCCGGCACTCCTCGTGTGTACAGCAGCACTTTGCCGTGCAAGTACTGGGAGCGAGTCCGTAGATTGGCATCCCCGGAGCCTTCTGCCGCCCGCATCGCCTCCGTTGACAAAGCCTCCAGGCGTACGGTCCCGTCTGGTTCCGGTCTGGTACGCCAGCTCAGCTCGCTGGCCGTCAACAAGAGCTCGACGAGCTGGGCTCGAAGCCGGCACGATTCCTCGTCCTCTGGGGCGCGCCGAACGCACTCGAGGCCTTGCTCGGCGATCTTGACAACCTCCGGTGCTGACGCACCGGTTTGAGAGAGCCGACACGCGACAAAGTGCGCTACCCGACCGGCTGCGGGCCAGTCCCGCCCCAAGCGGTGATGTCGCACAAGCTCAAGCGCCAAATCCTGCGTCAGATCTCGATGATCCTCCGAGTACTCATGCAAGATCCGACCGATCCGCCGATGCCGATCACGCCGTTGCCACTCGCTCTGGTCTCGATACAGAGCCTCCTGCACCAGGTCATGCTCGAAGGCATAGCGGTCAGCCTCCAGCCGGTCGTCCCACGTGTTTGGCGGAAGCAGATGCAGCAGCCCTGTGTCCCTGGTTAGCCGGTGCAGCCGATCCGCGACCCCGTCATGACGCATATCGAGAACCCTTGCCAGGATGCTGCTGTGAAACTCCCGTCCCTCAACCGCTCCAACAGCCAACAGCCGACGGTCGTCGTCGCTGAGGCGGCTCAGCCGCGCGGCCACCACCAGCCGTACCTGCTCGGCCAACTGAATGCCCTCAGGGTGCGGGGCAACCAGGTCGCTCGGTAGGTGCTCAGGGGTTGGCGGCAGCGCCAGCTCTCGTCGATTGCTGAGGAAGTACCGAAGCAGGAGCGGATGCCCACCGGTGCGCCGGGCAAGCTCAACGGGTGCTACGTCGGCGGCAGACATCCGCTCGGCGTATTCGGCGATGGCCGACATAGGCAGACCTCGTAGCCGTATCCGCTGAGCGAGCCCGGTGACGACTAGGTCATCCACGAGCAGGCGCGCGGCTTGGTTCGCCACGAGTTCGTCGTCGCGACCGGCAAGGACGAAGAGAACCCGCTGATCTTCGGCCGCCCTGGCGAGATATGAAAGCGCTGAACAGGAGCTCTCATCGATCCGATGGAAGTCATCGATTGAGATGACCACCGGGAACCTTTCCTTGATGAGGTGTAGGAGCGCATCCGCCATTGCCCTCGCAGCGGTGCGGTTCTCGACCAGCGGAGCGCCGGGCACCGGGCCGGAGAGAGTCTCCGCGACCATCTTCAGGGTCGACCCCACTCCCGGAACCAACGTCAAAAGTTCTGGCCAGCGCTGCTTCACTGCCTCACCTGACCGTCGTAGCAGTCGCCTCCTCTTGGGCCGGTTGCGATCGATCAGCCACGCCAGGTCAATGAGTGGTCCGTACGCTTCCAACTGCCCCACCTGAACGTGGCACCCCACCGACAGGAAGTCAGCCGGGGTGCCTGCCTCCTGGATGTGTCGGAGCAGGGCACTCTTACCGATGCCAGCCGGACCTTCAACTATCAGGAAGCCGCCATGGCCGTCACACGCTCGATCAACCAGCGCGCGGACTGCGGATTGCTCGTCCTCTCGGCCAACGAACAGTTCAGCGGGCATCAGACCTCCCGAGAGCGAAGACCATCAAGGTATTCGATCCTGACAGGCAGCCTCCACATACCTCCGGATGAGGTGAGGTTCGGGAGAGCCCGACGCCGTCGAGATGAGGACCCTCTGGGGCCCTCCATCCCGCCCGGCGGCGGCCGACCTGACAGTGATGCAGTTTTAAATTGCCTGCTCGCCCCGGCTTCGTTCATCGAGCTCGCGTCGGTACCAGAGTCCGGCGAGGAAGGCCGCCAGTACACCGAGCACGGCCGAGCCGATGCCGCCAGCGAGCCGAACCTGCCCAGTACCCATCCATGATGCGAGTAGCGCGACCGTGGCGAGTACCGCGCAGACGATCGCCGCCGACAGCAGGGCTCGTCCCGAGCGCGGCGCGTTCAGTACCAGGCCGGCAGGTTGCCGCTGAACAACCAGCACGTCCTCAAGCTTCATGTCCGGCTCAACCTCAAAGCCAGCCCGCTTCAGCGCCTGGACGTAGCGGCCTATCGTCCCTGGCTTCTTGGGGTAGCCGCAGTACGAGACGTAAAATGGTTCCGGTCCGTCTCCGCAGGCGCCCTCCACCGCAAAGCCGTCCAGATGGCGCTCACCAACGTCACGAAACCCGGCGTCGCGGAGCACGCGCCGTATGGCCTCAGCGTCGCGGTCCCGTGAAGACCACAACGGCCGTTCTTCCTTGCCATACCCGTACCTTGGCTCATCCATGGATGTCACCGTATCGGCACGCGGCGTGGCGGTGCGCCCACGCTCTGGTTAGCCCTCTCTCGCCATGTCACAAAGCAGCCCCTTCGGACATGGCGACGCCGGTGTAATGGCGCGATATGTGGTCGATCTTGGGTCAATGATCACAGACCCGTGCTCCTCAGGGTCGTGATGATCGATCCGGCCGGCATCCTGGTCAGCAGGGACGAGTACCGATAACTGATACCTGGTCGGCAGGTCCTCCGCCTCGGTGGCGGGAGAGGAGCTCTGCGGCGGCTTCGGCTTTGGCGCGTTCGACATCGAGTTCGGCGATGACCGAGGTGTAGACGTCGGTCATGGCGGCGGAGGAGTGGCCGAGGAGTTCCTGGATGTCTTTGAGGTCGGCGCCGGCGGCCTTGAGGTAGGTGGCGGCGCAGTGCCGTAGGTCGTGCAGCCGGATCGGTGGTAGGTCGGCGTCGCGGACGAGGACCTCGAAGCGGTCGGTGACGGCATTGAGGTGCCAGGGCTTCCCGTCGGGTTGGACGAAGAACAGTCCGGTGTCGAGCCAGGCGTGACCGGTGGCGAGTTTCCACTGAGCGCGGCGGGCGTGGTAAGCGCGCAGGACGACGCGGGTGATGCTGGCCATGGCCATGATCCGGTTGCCGGACTCGGACTTGACCTTCTTGATCACGGGCGTGTAGCCGTGGGTGGCGATCTGTTGGGTGACGCTGATCAGGCAGTTGTCGAGGTCGACGGCGGCGTCGGTGAGTCCGACAGCCGCGCCGCGGCGCAGTCCGCGATGCAGGATGAGCGCGAACAGCGGATAGAGGGCGATGTCGTGCTCTTCGGCGTGGTCGAGGAACGCGCCGGCCTGCTGCGGGGTCCACACCATGACTGGGCTGGGCCGCTCGCCGGTGTCGCGCCACCGTTGTACGGCTTTGGCGGTCCATACCCGCGCTTTCGGGCGTACCCCGGAGGGCAGCTCGATGTGGGCGGCGGGGTTGAAGTCGAGGAGCCGGTTGTTGCCACGGCGGATGGCGTCGTTGAGTGCCTTACGCAGGGTGGCGCGGATGCGGTGCATGCTGGCCGGTTTGGTGGTGCGCAGGCCGCGGACGCTGGCGCGGATGGCGGGGTCGTCACTCTGGCGGGCGATCTCGATGGCGGTGCTGCCCTCGGCGATGGCGGCGAACATGGCCTCGACGTGCTCCACCCGTAGTTTCACCAAGGCGATGGCGCCGAGGTGCGGGACCAGGTGGACGCGGATGTGCGACTCGTAGGCCAGCAGGGTGTTGGGTTGCACGCTGCTGAGGCTGCGGCGGGACGCCAGCCACGAGTACAGGTAGTCGCCGACGGTGGTCGTGACGGTGGCGGGCAGTCCGGCGCGGACCCGCCGGGCGATGGTGTCGCGGTCCGGCAGGGGTGCGCCGGCGGTGACGGCGAGGAGCATGTCGGCGATCTCAGCGGCGACGGCCGGGTCGTCAGCGGCGAGGGCGAGCAGGGCTTTGGCGTGGTCACGGTCGCCGGTGGCGGCGTCGCGGGTGTCGAAGGTGCTGCGGCGTATTTGCCGGCGCGCCTGGCCGGGGTGGGTGGGCAGTTCGAGTTGGTAGGCCCACCGGCCGTGGGTGGGATTCCACGCTCCGCTCGCGCGGCGGATGAGGGGGCAGCGATTGCCGAGTTTGCGGCCCTCGCCGTCGCGGCACGAACAGCGTTTGAAGACCATCCTGTCCTACTCGGGTGTGTCCCCCGGGTTGGGCGTGCGGCAGTAGGTGGCTGCGGGTTCGGTCGGGGATGATCCGGGATCGTCTTTCGGCCTGGGCTGGGTCGTGTTCCGGCGCTGGTGCCAGCGGCTCGCCACGCTGGTTGGGCGGTAGGTGCAGGGCGTGGAGGATGGCCGCAACCGGCACGCGGTAGCGGCTGCCGAATCGGAGCACAGGCAGGGGGAACTGGTCGGACTTGGCCAGGTGGTACGCGACCGAACGAGACAGTCCCATGATCCGCGCAGTGGTCGTCAGATCGGTAACTGCGCCCAAGGCGCTGATCCGCTCACAAGTCCAACTGTTGTCCGGGCCGTCGCCGCTCGGCCCGGGCAGCGATACCGGTCCGAGGACATGTTCCGAGGTCTTCATCGTAGAGCGGCCCGCCCAATGACCAAAAGAGTCGATTCTTGACAGCGAATGGAGGTCAACGCCAAGCGAGGGTCTTCTGCGAGACAGGGCGTCGACGACTACGGGAAGCCCGCTACTCCCTGCAGATAGTTCGAACCAGGCACTGACAGTGTGTGGGGAAAGTCAGTGGCAGGTGCACCACATCCCCCCGAGTCGGATATCTGACCTCGATTGGTCGGTCGGGCACTTAGCGACTCTTGTCGGCGGGACGCTGTTGGCCGAGTGATCGATGTGGGCCGTAGTAGCTCGGGCTAGCGTCGTCGGTCTAGTGCAAGTTTGTGGGGGATGAGCTGTGGGATATCGCTTCAACGCTCCGCCGAATTGGCCAACCCCGCCGCAGGGTTGGGCACCCGGTCCTGGGTGGAAGCCGGACCCGGCATGGGGACCTCCGCCGCCGGGATGGCAGCTATGGATCGCCGATGCACCGATCGCCGCGCCCGTAGTGCAGCCAGCGCCCGCTATAGCCGTGGTGGCCTCTCCCATGCCACAGACCGTCCCGCCGCAACGCGCCGACGATCCTGAGATTCCGCTGTTCGGGGCGCGGACTAAAGCACGCGAGCTTGCTGCCGAGGTGACACACCTCAGAGCTGAGCTGGAGCGGGCCCGGCTAGAGATGAACCGCCTCGGAGTACTGCCCGCAATAGAGCTCGAGCAATACAGGGAACGGCTGACGCGAGAGATCACTGAACAGACCGCCACAGCCCAAGCGCAGAAGGCTGACCTGGAGCGCCAGCTGCGGGACCTCAGTCAGCAGGTCGTGGTGACCGAGGAAGCGGCGCTGCTGCAGGAGGCTGGCGTCTACGACTACCGGCACCCCCTGTCAGACGCGGTCGCATACCAGAGCGCACTGGCTGGGCTGCAGGCCAAGATCAAGAGCATGGCTAAAGGCGGCGCGGTCCTCGCCGCGACTGGCTGGACGGTGAACGGTTCAGCGGCCGAAGGGCGGGTGATGGTCCGGGACTTTTCCAAGCTGCTGCTGCGGGCCTACAACGCCGAAGCGGACAACCTGGTACGGGGCCTGAAGCCCTACAAGCTTGACTCGGCCGTCGAGCGCCTGGGCAAGGTCGCCGCGACGATCGCCAAGCTAGGCAAGACGATGCACATCCGCATCTCGGAGGACTACCACCGGCTGCGGGTCCGGGAGTTAGAGATTACGGCTGACTACCAAGCAAAGCTCGCCGAGGAGAAGGAACGCGAGCGCGAAGAGAAGGCGCGGCTGCGCGAGGAGCGACGGGTTCAACAGGAAATCGACCGCGAGCGTGCCCGTCTCGACAAGGAACGTCAGCATTACGCCAACGCCCTCGCCGCCCTGCAAGCTAAGGGCGACGTCGACGGCGCCGCCCAAATGCAGGAGCGGCTGTTGCAGATCGACACCGCCATCGAAGACGTGGACTACCGTGCCGCCAACGTCCGCGCTGGCTACGTGTACGTCATCTCAAACCTGGGAGCCTTCGGCGAGAAGGTAGTCAAGATCGGCATGACCCGCCGCCTCGACCCATTGGACCGAGTCCGGGAACTCAGCGACGCCTCCGTCCCCTTCAACTTCGACGTCCACGCACTCTTCTTCTCCGAGGACGCCGTCGGCATCGAAGCCAAAATGCACACGCGCCTAGCCGACCGAAGGGTCAACCTCATCAACCAGCGACGAGAGTTCTTCTACGCCACCCCACAGGAGGCCAAGGAGTACCTGCTGGAGTTGACGGGCAGCCTGCTGCAGTACGACGAGATTCCCGAGGCACTCGAGTACCGGCAGAGTCTGACCCAAGCTAAGGAACGGACCCCTTAAGGACAGGCGGCCGGTCCGTCACGAAGAGCTCAGCCGGCTTTGTTCTGCTTGGGCCGCTGAGCAGCAACGAGGTCGCGCTCCGGGGTGGTTGGCCTCCCAGTAGACGTCGAAGTGGTCGGGCCTTGCTGCTCCCGGGTTGGCTATGCCCAGGGTGGGCTGTATCGGCCGATGTAGTCGCGGGCACGAGGGCGCGGGTCATGCCAGTACTGGTTCGGCGTGCGGTGGTGGTGCTTCTGGCCGAATTCAGCGAGACCTTCTGTGATCTTGAGGCGCTCTAGCGGATGGCCTTCGAAGTCTGCGTTGACCGTCAGCAGTTGCGGCTCAGGATTCCAGCCTGAGTGGTCGAACGCCCAGCCGTCCCAGGCCGCGTAGGTGTGGAAGATCTGCCGCTGGCCAGGGAAGCGCACTGCGGCTATCTCGATGGACCTGTCTGGATAGGAATCCCGGCAGACCCAGGCGAGGACGTGACAGGCTCCGGCAGCGAAGAAGGCCTGGTCCGTCCGGTCCCACGCGACCCGCTGGTCTGACCGCTCGATCGCAGTCCGACGAAACGCTCTCGCTGCTGTGGCTGCCATAGCCCGGACGGTAGTGGGTGAGCTGACACATCCGATCATGCCGCCGACGGGGCGTCGCGATGGATAGCCGGCGCCGGCGCCGAAGCCGTCCTGTCATGCCTGAGGATGCGCGTCAACGTGGTGGATCAACAACAGCTTTTCGGGCGAGCAGATACCCCTGCGCGGGGCTGTCCGGCCCATCGGCCGGAACGCCGCCCCAGAACACGGTCGTGAAGCCAGCGTCCGTGACACTTCGTTCCATCTCCTGCGGGGTCTGCCAGTAAAGGTCGAACTCGACACCAAGATTGGCGCTGCGGCCCGCACGTCGGACCTGGCTGCTCCCTGCTTTGAACGCGGTCACCAGATAGCCGCCCGGTTTGATGACGCGATACAGCTCGCCAAAGGCCGCATGTCGATCGGCCGGTGCCAGAAAGATGAGGGAGTACCAGCAAACCACGCCTACCAGCGACGCGTCCTCGAAGGGCAACTCGCGCAGGTCGGCGACGTCGAACCGGAAGGCCGCATGGTCACGCTGAGCCACGCGGATCATCTCGGGTGAAAGGTCGACTCCCCATGGTGCCAGGCCCTTGCCCGCCAGGTAGGGGGCGAGGCGTCCCGTCCCGCAGCCGACGTCGCCGACGTTGATGCCCAAGTCCGCAGCAAGCGTCAGGTCGCAGAACAGGTCGAGAACGGCCCGCTCCACGGGCATGCGATCCAAAGCGTCGGCTAGGCGTTCGGCGTAGAGCTCGGCGAGGACGTCGTGTGCGGCTCTCAACTCTTCGGTGTTGGCGTCCACGGAAGGGACTATAGGAGCCCGCGCCTCTTCCGCCCATGCTGCGAATCCGGCGGCGGCCCGGTTAACAGTTCGAGGTTGAACGGTCCGGGGTGCAGGATGTCGGCATGATCCTGTTGGTTCCCGCGAACCCATTACGGCCGCGCCATCCGGACGAGCACTTCGCGGCGGAGGCACAGGCGGCGCAGGCTGCCGGGCTCGATGTGGCGGTGGTCGACCATGACGCGTTGGCACGGGGCGGAGTTGTGCGCCGGGCGGTCGCATCGGTCTCAGGCAGCGGTGTGGCGGTTTACCGCGGCTGGATGCTGCGTAGCGAGCAGTACGCCATGTTTGCTGAGGTACTCGCTGAGCGTGGTGTGGTGTTGAGGACTGATGGCGAGCAGTACCGCCGGGCGCATGAGTTGCCTGGCTGGTACGCGGCTCTGGCTGCGGTCACCCCACCGTCGGTGTGGACGACTGGCTCGGAGCGGGCCGACTTTGACCGCGCGCGTGTCGAGCTAGGCACGGGACCGGCAGTGCTGCGTGACTACAGCAAGTCAATGAAGCACTACTGGAACGAAGCCGCGTTCATCCCCGACCTCGAGGGCGGCGGGGCGGCGTGGAGGGTGGCGAGCCGGTTCCTGGAACTGCGCGACGACGAGTTTGTGGGTGGATTTGTGTTGCGGCGCTTCGAGCGGTTTGCCTCCGCCGAGGTACGCACATGGTGGGTCGACGGCGTGTGCGTCCTGATCGGAGCGCATCCGGACAGCCCAGACGATTTTGCACCGGTCGAAATCGATCCGGCCCCGATCGCACCGATGATCGCCGGGCTCGGTCTGCCCTTCGTCACCGTGGACCTCGCTCTGCGCACGGACGGCGTATGGAGGGTCATCGAACTCGGAGACGGGCAGGTAAGTGACCGACCAACCACCATCGAACCTCAAGCGATGATCGGGACCCTGCTTGCCCAGGCCCGCTGATCGGCAACTCTGCCTGCCTGAACATCCGCTCATGCCGCGATCCGCGCGACTGCAGCTGAACTGTTGGGCCTTGGTTGAGCCGTTTCGGGAGCCCGCTCACGGTGAGCGGGCTCCCCGGAGCCTGGCCCGGCTCGATCGGTGCTGCCATCCCTGGATCAGTGACGTGCGGTACCGGCGCCGCACGTTGGGCAGGCCGGCCTGCGAGGTTAGTGCGTCAAGCCCTGGTAGGGGAAGTTCGTATACGTCGCCGGTTGTTCCTGCTCCCCATTCCGGTGGAGCCCCGCCGTCAGCCATGGCCGTAGCTGCGGGGGAGATGGCTGCTCCGATGGCCGTATCGGGCGAGCGTCCGCGATCTGGCGAGGAACGACTGCGGGACTATCAACCGCCGGTCGGCGGCGGCAGCCCAGTTACGAGCCGAGGATCGGGGAGCGGGTGGGGAGCAACAGGGTGCCCTGGAGGGCCTTCAACTGCACCGAACTGCACCCGACGGCCCTGGCGACCCGGACGACGGCCGCGGCGACGCGGATCCGCGGGTGAGCTTCACGAGCGCATTGGCCCGGCCGCGATGGGCCGCGTCGTAGCGGCCGGCCCATCGGCCGCCCATGCCGCCGATGGGCCGCGACGCTCAGCAGCGAGGTGTGGTGGTTGAACGCTCGCCCGTGCCGGCGTGGGTGCGTCGGTGCGATGACGAAGGCGCAGATCTGTGACACGTGGACGAGGTAGAGTCTCGCGTCGTGATGGCAGGGCTTGATCAACAGGGTGAGGATGGCCGCCGTCTCGGTCAGGAAGCGATGCGGCGGCTACGGCTCAGGTCCGTCTGCGCGGTCGACGCTGGACTCACCGACGCGGAACTTGACCAGGTCGAGCAGGAATTCGGGTTCCGGTTTGCCGCCGACCACCGGGCCTTCCTGTCCGCAGGACTGCCGGTGAACACACGGCCGGAGCTACGCGAGCCGGGCGTGATCTACACACACCTGGAGCCGTGGCCCGACTGGCGTAACGGGTACCGCGACAAGCTGCGCAGTCTGCTGGACTGGCCCAGTGAAGGAGTGCTGTTCGACGTCCAGAACAACGGCTTCTGGTACGACGGCTGGGGTTCACGCCCAAGCGACACTGCATCGGCATTGGCGACAGCGACGCGAATGCTGGCGCAGGTTCCGAAGATGGTGCCGGTGTACGGGCACCGGTATCTCCCTGGTGAGCCGAGGGTCTTCGGCCACCCGGTGCTTTCGGTGTGGCAGACCGACATCATCTACTACGGGTTGAATCTGGCGGACTATATCGACCGGGAGTTCGGTCGCGTGGGCTCAGGAGAAACCCCGTGGGAGCCGAAGGCGAGCGTCGATTTCTGGCGCGATCTAGTCTGAGCCGTACTCTTTCCCGCCGTTTTAATTGCCGGGCATCCCCAAGCCAGCGCATGTGAGTGGCGGCGATGCCGTGCGTGGTTGCGGGCTGACCCTACTGGCACCGTGGCGGCACACATCATCGGCATGATCCGGCTGCCGCCGGCGGTAGGTTGTCGACGAGCCGTGCGAGCGGGTCCCGCAGGGCGGTCAGGACTTGACCGCGGAGCAGTCGCGTGCCCACGAGGACCTGCCGTTCGTTTGGTGGGTCGCCGACCAAGTCATGCAGCACGACCGGCGAGCCTGGTGGATGCGGCACTGGCTGCTGGGCACCGTCTGTATCCAGACCCCTGAGGTCTTCGAACGCCATGAGCCTGTTCTGTTCATCAGTCACGACGCGGACGACGGAGTCTGGCAGTTGATCGGAGCATCCGACGCGAGCGGCAGCAACGGCAAAGTCGGGCACCTGCACCATGCCGCCGACGAAGACCCCAGCCTGATCGATGTTCTCGACCTGCGACGTGGTCGCAGCGCGGTACGCGCGGGCGTGGGAGAAACCTGGACTGGCCACGTCTAACCCGATCGAGGACCCTCTTACCGTCTTTCGGTCACAATAGATGGGAAGCGGCGTACCGGTAGCCGGATCTGCCGCTGTCGAGACCGCTGTCTGGCCGATACGCAGCAAAGGCCATTCGCCTGTGCACAGCACCATAAGGGTCCCGCAGGCCGAGGCCATCGTGCCTTCGACCGGTCGGTGCGAACCGTGGATCGGGGGAGCAGATTGGGAGCAACAGGGTGCCCTGAACGGCCTTGAACTGAGCCCTACGACGTCCAACGGTCCTCAACTGCACCCACCCCTACCTGCGCTTCCACGTTGGCCCAGCTCAGAGGGGGTGCGGCGTCCTGTTTCCCGCGGAGTGCTCTGCGGTTCTGCATAGCGGTCGACAAGGTTCTATGTGGCCTGGTAGGGGAGTGTGCGCAGGTCAAGGTGGTAAGGAGCTGTTGGTGGGCCTGGCCTTGCGACTGGGAGCAGATTGGGTGCAGGTTGGCGAAGTGGTCTCCGCGACCGAAGTGCTCACCGACGGCGGACAGAGACGAGGGGCCTTGACCTGCGGTGATGGAGACCGAGCGGTGCGGCGTGACCTCCCAGTAGAGGTCGAAGTGGTCAGGCGTCCTGCTCCCGGGATGGCTGGCGCCGGCCGGCGTCTCGGGCCGCCTAACGCCACGCCTATAGGTGTGCTGTAGGTCGATGTGAAGCGTTGTGGGGGCTTGCTGAGTCGGCCGCGGTTCCGTCATCTGAGAATCCGATCCCACGGGCAACGCCCTGACCAGGTGCTTCAGGGTGAAGACCTCTTCGGCGGCACCGAAGTGGTCAGGAGTCCTAGCTTCCCGCCTGGCTGGTGCCGGCTCTTGTTTGGAGCCTTCCGGTAGGACGACCCTCCACCGTGGCCGCCGCCTTGTCGCCGGTCGCGAGACGAGCGGCGCGCCTGGGAGCTGTTGGCTCCGCCGCAGGCTGCCGCATGGGAGCATCTGCGCTGGACGCTAGCGGCCTGGTACTGCCCGCGTGATGATTGCCGGCGAGCAGCCGGACGCCGCGGCGGCGCTGCTCGCTAAGGGCCATGGTTCTGGAGGACCGCCTGGGCGTGACCCCGAAGTCGATGCGCCTGCTGCTCTGGCAGGTGTCCGCCGACGAGGTGGGCGAGCGTCCCCAGCACCGTAGGGTGCCTGCGGTCGCATCCGGGCCACCGACGGCGCGTGACGCAATCCGGGGCCGACCGCTGCTCTGCCTCTTACCCGAACTCGATCATGTCTAGCAGGGTGCGGGCGACCCGCGATACACGTCGAAATCGTCGCCCTTGGCGCCAACCCCGCCGACTGGTACCGCCGCTCACCCCTAAGACGCGACCGCCTTCGATGCCCGCGGGACAGCGCCACGGCGACCAGCGGTGGCGGCCGCTGTTCTCCGGCCTGGCGGCGGGCGGTGTGCCACTCCAGAGGCAGTATCTCAGGAGTCAGATTCGGTCAGGGTCTGGGACCATCAGCTGCTCCGCCGCCAGCCGCACGAGCGGGACCTCCCGCGCGAGATGGAGATCATCTGTGTAAGGGCTGTAGCGCGTCGTCGACGCCTTGCTGTGCGCGATAGCGTTTCGGACGCGGTAGATGCGCTCGGCGACACGGTCTGGCAGGTCAGAATCGGTCGTGCGAAGGTTCACGACATCGGCGTCGGCGAAGGGCACCGGGCTGACCGAGAAGTGGCGCAGCGCGCCGGAGAAGTACCGCTCCAAGTCTGTCGCTACCCGCTGCAGGTCGATCGTGGTGCGCATCAGGGCTTTGAGGGCGTTTCGTTCGGTAAGCCGAATTTCCTGCGGATTGACTCCTAGACGGCCTGCTGCGGTGCGGGTGAAGGTCCGCAGTGCCGCCGCATCCGTTGGCATTTGGCCGGGTGGCGTCAGTTCTGGCACTCTGCCGGACAGCTCGCGGTACCAGGCGTCCTCCATGAAGTACTCGACGATGTGGTAGTAGCCCATAAATGCGGAGAACGCGTCGTGAGCAGCGAGGGCGCGCAAATACCGCAGCGCCAATTCCTCATCGACGAGACTGACCGGCCCGTACAGGATCTCGCCGGGGAGGCCGGTCCGGGGTGGCGGCGCCGTGCCGCCGTCGGCGCCCCAGGCTGCGATCGCCTCCACCGCAGCAGGAGCGCCGACGTACAGTTGCCGCATTAACGGCGGTTGTACATGCTGGTAATGCAGATGATCCACATCTTGGACGAGCCCGAGCACCAAGTCCGACTCGTAGGCCAGTCGGGCCCGGAAGGCAGTCATCGCGTCTTCAATCTGGCGGGCACCGAGCGCCTGCCCGGCGGTAACGCGCAGGGAAACGACGGTGGGTTCCGCAGCCTCGCGGAGCACCCTCCAGGCGTGAGTACGGGCGTGGTCTCCAGGTCTAAGGCCTTGGCGGGCCTCGGCCGCCAGCAAAAATTCGTTGATCCGCTCGCCCTCGAACACGTGCAGCCGAGCTATGCCGCTCCGACGCAACGCGCACCTCAGCAACAGTGCCACGGACGGCCGGCCGAGCCGTGCCTCAAACTGCACATTGCCGGACTGCCAGTTGTAGCTCACGTCACGCGACTGCCGAAGGTTTCGAAGCCTGGGGTTAGGGGTGTCCTCGCGCACAAGGACCTCGAGCGACCGTTCGTCGAGGAGTTGTGTATCTGGTCGTGTGCGTGACGTGGTCAGGACGTGTGCGACGCGGACGATCTCATCGAAGGTCACCTCGACGTGCCATTCGGACAGCGGGCGGTCCGGGGCATTTATCCATGCCTCCCGCAGCGCAGCATCGAGGTCCGGCTCGCCGGTCTCACCACCTTGTAGGGCGGCACCCAGGTGGTAGACCAGCCGACTGTCGTATTCCTCGAGGGGCTCGTAATCTGCTAGAAGCATGGATAAGACTTGACCTATGGCTGCAGCGGTCGACTCCACGTCCGACAGGTCGGCAAGTGGACCGAACGCATCTGACGCATCCCTCTCGCCTCTGTCCACACGGGTATCCTGCCACCACCGCCGCACCGCCAAGGGCTCGCGCTGCCGGACTTCTCCACCGGCGGCCTCGCCCGCCACCTGGCCAACCAGGTCACTCAGACCGTGACGTTCCTCGCCGCGCCGCCAGGAGAATCGGCGATCTCGGTGCTGGAGCACTTCACCGGCAACGCCTGGGTGACTTCCGGCGTGGGTAGTGCCGACAACATCGACATCCGGCGCCGCAGCGAGCAGACAGCTGCCGCGACAACCGCCAGGGAGCTGGCGGACGCGGTCGATGCGGCATTGACCGACCTAGGTGCCACGGTGACCACGCAACCGCCCGACCGCATCGTGGACCTCGGCGCCTGGGGCCTAAAGGTCGACGACTTCCTGCTGACCCGGGTCATGGAGCTGGTCGTGCACACCGACGACCTGGCAGTCAGCCTCGGCTTGCCGACGCCACCGATGCCGCAGACAGCGACTGAAGCGACAATCCAGCTGTTGAGCAGCCTCGCGGCCTGGCGACACGGTTCCCTGAACGTGATACGCGCGCTAGCTCGGCAAGAACGAGCTCCCGCCTCCATCTCTGCCCTCTAACTGGTGGAGCGCTCGCTCTGCACTGTCCTCATCTGCCGCGGTCGCGCGTTGGTAGCGCCTGGCGCCGTGCGCTGTCATGTCGAGAACAATGCACTCGATCATGTTTCTGATCTCGAGTTCGCAGACCGGCCTCAGTCGAGTCGTACACCTCAAGCTGGCGCACCGGCCGGCCGTCCTCCGCGGTCTCGCGGTAGTACGTCGCGTAGCCTCAGATGTCGAACTCGTCGCCCCGTGATTTGTTCCACCGACGACGGAAGTAAGGGCTCACCACGAAAGGATCCTGTCCTGTCCTGGCTTGGCCGCGCCGTCTCTAAGCGTCGGGGCTCAGCTACTGAGATCAATCCTCGCTGGCGTTGAGGGACAGCTCGGCCAGCCGGGGCAGCCGACGCCGCATCTCGTCATCATCGTCGAAGTCGAAGTCCTCACCCATGTCGGGCTCGCGGGCCTCGTCGATGCCGACCGCAACGTGCTGGCGGGCCTTCATCGCTTCGTAGAAGGCATCGTCGTCACCACCCGTGACCTGCTCGTAGGCCTCGCTGGCTACGTAGTTCACCGACTCGGCGAACAGCGCACCATCGTCTGCCTCGGCCGCCGCTTGTCGTACCACGGGATGGTCAGCAATAGAGGGCGTCGTGGAGCTGATCGAACAGCTCCTGGAACTCGAGGATGCCCTCCGGTGATGTCGCCGCCAAGCGCGTCACCAGTGCCGCGGCAACGGCCTCACCGTCGTCACCGGTCCGCCCGTCTAGACCCACCCCGGCCGACTCCACGACCGCCCAAAACTCGTCAACGTCCACGGCGCGGGAGTCTCCCACGGCCAACCGACAACTCACCCCTGTCGACCCGGGCACCAGTCGCTAGCAGCACTCAGGCTTTCCTGACCCTGAGCATCCGCTCATGGCCGCGATGAATGCGCTGCGTGGTGCCGGCTGGCGGCGGGTTTGGGACGATCTCGTCATGGCGACCTATGAAGTTGCGCTGGTGCTTCTCGTCGACTCCTCGGAGGCGGTACTCCTGCAGCATCGTGATGATCAAACTTCG
The DNA here is from genome assembly GCF_003172955.1 of Micromonospora acroterricola. Taxonomy (GTDB): domain Bacteria; phylum Actinomycetota; class Actinomycetes; order Mycobacteriales; family Micromonosporaceae; genus Micromonospora; species Micromonospora acroterricola. The sequence continues at coordinate 52,008 of NZ_QGKR01000141.1, forward strand.
GCTTCTCCGAACCAGTGGAGCCTGCCGGGTGGTCATGTCGAGCCGGGCGAGACGCCTGAACAGGCGGCACACCGGGAGCTATTGGAGGAGACGGGCCTGATGACGGGTGAGTTGCGCGCGTTGTGGAGCGGCCCACGCCCGTACGAGGCCGGCTTCCCGCACGCGGTGACTGTTCACGTCTTCTGCGGCAGGACCGATGCTCGGCAACAGGATGTGGTGGTTGGCGAGGGCCGCGCAATGGTGTTCGTCCCGCGGGATGAGGTTCTCGACCGCGACCTGGCCGTGACAACTGCCGCAGTCCTGTCGCTCCACCTCGGCGGCGCTGGCGAGACGCACTGTTCTGCCGCTGACAAGGCGCGGCGATCGTGAGCGTGCTGCCCGATCGACCGATGCGGCTGCGGGAGCCAGTGCTGGCGCCAACCAAACACTGGCCGGCAGCTTACGGTTGGCGGTCGGCTGTCGGCGGCCCGGGGCGAGCCCCGGTCTAGGGGGAGCAGGTTGGGAGCAGCGGGGTGCCCTGAACAACCTTGAACTGCGTCCAACGGCATCGAACGGCGCTCAACTGCACCCACCCCTGCCTGCGGCTCCTCGTTTCCGCAGGTCAGAGTAGGTGCGGCGTCCTGTTTCACACCGAAGAGGTCGCTGGTTCGATACCAGCATCGCCCACTCTCAGTTTGTGCAGGTCAGTAGCCCGTTGCCGGAGTAGCCGGTAACGGGCTTCGCTGTATGTGCCGCTTACATTGGAGCAGATTGGGAGCAGCGAGGCTGGTTCTGGGTTCGGGCCGCCATGGACCCGCCCGGCTGAGTGACCTGATCCTGGGTGGTAGCGAAGTAGCGGGTGATCTTGTTGAAGACTTCGGCCGAGACGAGAGTGCAGGGATCTGCGGCGATCGTGGCCGGCCTGTCTGCGGTGATACTCAAAACCCATCCTTCATCCTGCGCGGATCAGCGGTAGGTGCCATCGCGTCACCTTCGGAGCTGAATTGCGTCGGTCTATTCGCTGTCGTGGAATGATCATGATTCGCTGTGGACTCGCGGCGGGCCGTGCGGAGGTTCCCTCACCCGCCTCCAGTAGCGACAGAGCATGGTCCCGGTCCTCAAGGATCGATTTTCGGAACGGCCCCCAGGCGACGAAGCGCTCGAACATGTCGCGCGGGCTTGGCCCTACAGACGCGCTTCACCGCAGGGCCACGGCTGGCCACACGAGCGGCACGCCCACATCGGCCGTAGCGGCGGCCCGACGAGTGGTCACCGGCGCGGGGCCGGCCCGCTGGACTGCCGGATGGTCAGGTGCGTGGGCAGCAGCACGGTCTGACGGGACGGCGTTTCCCCCAGGTGCTCAAGGTGGTCCAGCAGCATCGACACCGCCACCCGGCCGGCCTGTTCGATCGGCGCGGTGAGGGTCGTCAGCGGGGGGCTGCAGAAGTCGGCGCCGAAGATGTCGTCGCAGCCCACCACGCTGATCTCGCCGGGGACGTCGACGCCGCGTTCGGCCAGCCGTTGCAGGATGCCGATCGCCAGCAGGTCGTTGAAGGTGACGCCGGCGGTGGCGCCGGTGTTCAGCAGCGCGTCCGCGGCGACCGACCCGGAGCTGCGGGACACGCCGAACGGTCCGACGCGGGCCGCGGTGAGGCCGTGTCGGGCCATCGCGGTCCGCATCGCCCGCCACCGGGCCTCGTTGGCCCAGGAGGACGGCGGTCCGGCGACGTACGCGATCGCCCGGTGGCCCAGCGAGACCAGGTGCTCGACGGCCTGCATCACCCCGTCCGGGCTGTCGATGACGACGCTGCGCACCCGGGGGACGTTGCGGTTGACGGTGACGACCGGCAGTTCGGCGGCGATGACGGAGAGGGTCTGCTCGGGAAGGCGGGAGGCGGCGAGGATCACCCCGTCGACCGACCGGCGCACCTTGTGCAGCAGATGGTTCTCCAGCTCGGCCGAGTCCTCGGTGTCGATCAGCAGCAGGGCGTGGCCGGCGGCGCGCAGTTGTTGCTGCGCGCCGCGGATCAGTCCGAAGTAGAACGGATTCGTCGCGTCCGAGACGAGCAGGGCGACCGTTTCGGTACGCCCCGACGACAGCGCCTGCGCCTGGGTGTTGGGTACGTAGTTCAGCTCGCGGGCGGCGGCCTGGATGCGTTCCCGGGTGACCCGGTTGACCCGGTCGGGCCGGCTCAGCGCCCGGGACACGGTGGAGGCGGCAACGCCGGTGAGGGCAGCGATGTCGTTGATGGTCACGCGGCCCTCCCGGCGTACCGCCGCACGGGGAGAGGACGCGCCTTCGGGGTTCATGCACATCAGCAGAGCATCGGTGGCAATTAATGGCAACCGGTTGCCACCCGGTTTCCATGGTTGTTACGTTCCCTCGCACGTTTCATCGAACCGGGGGAATTCCCGGGCGTCTGGCTATGTGTTTTCCACGCCATTCCTCTCCGGACAGCCACCACCCAAGGAGCAGAGATGAACGCCATCCGTGGACTTCTCGCGGCGGCCCTGGCCGTCACGGTCGCCATACCCGTCACCGCCTGCGACCCCGGTAGCTCCGCCGAGGACGGCAGGACGCTCAACGTGCTCATCGGGGCGAACTCGATCTATCCCACGGAGCAGAAGCAGTGGTTCGCCGACGTCTCGGCGAAGTTCCAGCAGCAGGCCGGGGCGAAGGTCACGTTCGAGACCTTCGCCAGCCCCACCGACGAACTCACCAAGATCCAGACATCGATGCTTTCCGGGCAGGGGCCGGACATCTATGCCATCGGCACCACCTTCACCCCGACGGCATACTCCACCGGCGCCTTCGTCGACCTCACCGCCGACCAGTGGACGAAGATCGGCGGCCGGGACCGGTTCCTGCCGGCCACCCTCGGCATCTCCGGCCCGGACGCCATGCACGAGGTCGGCATCCCCTTCACCAGCCGCCCGTTCGTCATGGCGTACAACAAGGAACTGCTGGCCGCGGCGGGCATCGACAAGCCGGCCAGCACCTGGGACGGCCTGCGGCAGCAGGCCAGACAGCTGACCGGGGCCGGCAGGTACGGCCTGGCCGTGGCCTACGGCGACGGCTTCGACCCGTGGAAGTTCATCTGGGCGATGAGCATCCAGGCCGGCAACCCGCTGGTCTCCGACGGCAAGGCGCGGCTGACCGATCCGGTCACGGTCAAGGCCTACCAGACGTACCTCGGCTGGCTCGCCACCGACAAGGTCGTCGACCCAGCGGCGACCGGCTGGAAGAACGCCCAGGCCATCGCCGCGTTCGGCGCCGGCAAGGCCGCCTTCCTACCGATGGTCTCGGCGACCTCGAAGGTCACGCTGGACAAGTCCGCGGTCGCCGGCAAGTACGCCTACGCCGTCATGCCGACCGTCCCGCCGGGCGCCACCAGCCTGCCCTCGGGCGGCGTCGGCGCCACCAGCATCCTCTCCGGTGACAACCTGGTGATCGCCAAGTACAGCAAGAACCAGGACCTGGCGCTGCGCCTGGTGAACATGCTGACCACCGCCGAGTCGCAGGAGGCCTACTACCGGACCTTCGGCGAGTTGCCGACGAACGCGGAGCTGGCGAACCGGCTGGTCGCCGACCCGGCGCTCGCGGCCATCGTGGACTCCGCGTCGAAGGCGCACGGCACCCCGTTCCACGGCGGGTGGAGCAAGGTGCAGCTCGCGCTGGTCAACGTGGTCGTCCAGTCGGTGCCGAACCTCGCCGCCGGCAAGGTCGACGACACGTCCCTCAACGCCCTGCTCACCCAGGGCCAGTCCGAGGCGCAGGCCGCGCTGGACAAGGCGAAGTAGATGACGGTCAACGACACAGCGACCGCGGACTTGTCCAGCGTGACCTTCGAGGTCGCCGAGACCATCGGTAGGAAGGCGGCCTTGCCGGCGCCGAACGCGGCGATGGCCTGGGCGTTCTTCCAGCCGGTCG